>NZ_RJAD01000001.1:306799-613599 GCF_003999995.1 Microbacterium sulfonylureivorans | reverse complement strand
GAGCGCGCTCGTGCTCAACAGCCCGTGGCTGGAGTTCCAGTTCGGAGCCGTCGGGCGGCAGGCCATCGCACCGCTCGTCAGCGCGCGGGCCCGCTTCGACCCGCGAGGGACTCAGCCCGTGGTCGATCTGGGCTTCTACACCCGCGCACAGACGGAGGTCGGGGCGCTCCCGCTGCCGGTGGACGAGCCGAGCTGGCGGCCCGAGCGGGGGTTCCCCACGCGGCCCGGCTGGCTCGCCGCGATCCTCGAGGGGCACCGCCGCGTGGCCGCCGGCGTGGAAGTGGGATGCCCCGTCCTCGTGCTGCTGTCGGCGCGATCCACTCCGCCGATCTCGTGGAACGAGACGATGACCTCGACCGACTCGGTCCTGGTCGTCGACGACATCGCCAAGAGCGCGACTCGGATCGGCCGGCTCGTCACGATCGCGCGGATCGACGGCGCGATCCACGACGTGTTCCTGTCGCGCCCGGAGCCCCGAGCGCAGGCGTATCGAGACCTGGAGCGGTGGCTGCGGGCTCGGTGACGGCCTGCGGTGTGGTGCGCAGCGGCCGGTGGATGCGCCAGGCCTCCTGGTACGTCCAGAATCCATAGCGCCCGAAGCCGACGAGCAGGAGCACCGCGGCCAGGATGCCCGCGATGACCGCCCAGCCCATGAGTCCGCCGGCGGCGAGGATCGCACCGCCGAGGAACAGCCCGACGACGCAGGCGTTCACCACGAGGATGAGCATGAACGAACTGCCGAAGAGATGGCTGAAGCCCCGGGTGCGAAGGAACGAGTACGTGCGCTGGGAGCCGAGCATGTCGTCGGCCGTCGCCGCGAGGAAGTAGCGCTCGATCGGGGGATCGAGGTCGACGTATGCGCCGCGCAGACGATTCATGGCGATGACGTACATGAGGTCTTCCTCGGCGACGTTGAAGACGCGCATCTGCGTCATGAGCCCGATCAGGGCGAGGAACCCGAGGATCGCGAGCGCGGCGCCCGCGAACCACCCGTCGAACTTCGTCGCCTGCCCGAGCAGCCCGATGGTGAGGAGCCCTGCCGACACGAGTGTCAGGAAGATCGTGATGCGCGTGAGCACCTCGCTCTGCGCCGTGCTGCGCGCGGCGAGGAGGCCCCAGTGCTCGGTGGCGAGCATCTGGGCTCGTCGTCCGAGCGCGGCGTCGGACTCCGACGGGTCCGGCGCCGGCGAGGACACGCCGGCTGCGGGGCCGACGGGTGGGTCGGCGGCCATGGCCCATTGTCCACCCGCGGTCGCCCGAGGCACCAGAGGCGGCATTCCCGGGCGCGGAATCTAAGAATCTGCAAGGTTCCGCAATTCTTGCCGGAGCACTCGTCCATAATCCCGAGTTGATCCTCCCTATCGTGGAGTCATGACGCATTCTTACGCACCCGAGGCGAGCGGGCGAGCGCTGACCGCCGAGGGGACCATGGATGCAAGCACGACCCGGCGGGCGGCATTCTTCGTGTCCGACAGCACCGGGATCACGGCCGAGACGCTGGGGAGCGCCCTCCTGGCGAACTTTCCGCACGTGCCGTTCTCGCGGCACACGATCCCGTTCGTGGATACGGTCGACGGAGCGCGGGCGGTCGTCGCGGACGTCGAACGGGCGACCCGGCCCGGCAGCCGGCCGGTGGTCTTCACGACCGTGAAGTCGGAGCAGATCCTGCACGAGCTCCAGCTCTCCGGTGCGGTCCTCATCGACCTGCTGAGCGGGCACCTGACGGAGCTCGAGGGTGAGTTCGGCACGACGCGCTCAGAACAGCTCGGCCAGTTCCACGGAGTCGGCGACATCGAGCGGTACTTCGCCCGGATGCGCGCGGTGGAGTACGCGATCGAGCACGACGACGGCCAGAGCGCTCGCGCACTCGACATCGCCGACGTGATCATCGTCGCCCCGTCCCGCTGCGGCAAGACGCCCACGACGATGTACCTCGCGCTCCAGTACGGACTTCTCGTCGCCAACTATCCCCTCACCGACGACGACTTCCCGACCGACGATCTGCCCCCGGCGGTCGCTCCGTACGCCCGCAAGTGCTTCGGGCTCACGACCACCCCGCTGCGGCTGAGCCAGGTGCGGCACGAGCGTCGACCGAGTTCGGTCTACTCGAGTCTCGCCCAGTGCACGCTCGAGCTCCGTCGGGCCGAAGACCTGTACCGGCGCAACCGGGTGCCGTTCCTGAACTCCTCCACCAAGTCGGTTGAGGAGATGTCCGCGGTCATCATGCAGTCGATGCACCTGCGCAGCTGACCTGTCCGTCGTTCCACCCACTCGCACACCGATCGGAAACCCGCATGACGAACATCCTCTGGTACGACCAGGTCGGCATGGCCGACCTCGCCCAAGTCGGCGGAAAGAACGCCTCCCTGGGCGAGATGATCTCCCACCTCTCCGACGCGGGGGTGCGCGTCCCCGGCGGGTTCGCGACGACGGCGGACGCCTACCGGGAGTTCCTCGCCGCCGACGGTCTGTACGACCGCATCCGCGGCACGGTCGAGTCGCTCGATGTGGGCGACGTCGCGGAACTCGCCCAGGTGGGCGCGACGGTGCGGGGATGGATCCTCGAGCAGCCGTTCCCCCCGGCGTTCGAGGAGGCGATCCGCACGGCGTTCGACGAGCTCGTCGCCGCCGATCCGCGGCCCGACGCGGTCTCCTGGGCGGTGCGCTCCAGCGCGACCGCCGAGGACCTTCCCGATGCGTCCTTCGCGGGGCAGCAGGAGACCTTCCTCAACATCAGCGGCATCGAGAACATCCTCGCCGCGATCCGCAACGTGTTCGCGTCCCTCTACAACGACCGCGCCATCGCCTACCGCGTGCACCAGGGGTTCGATCACCACGACGTGGCGCTCTCCGCAGGAGTGCAGCGGATGGTGCGATCGGATGTCGGCGCGTCCGGGGTGCTCTTCACCGTCGACACCGAGTCGGGGTTCGACCGGGCCGTGTTCATCACCAGCTCCTACGGCCTCGGTGAAGCCGTCGTTCAGGGCGCCGTGAACCCGGACGAGTTCTACGTCCACAAGCCCGCACTCGCCGCCGGGCGCCCCGCGATCCTGAAGCGCTCCGTGGGGGAGAAGGCCATCAAGATGATCTACGCCGACGGCAACCACGTCGGCGGAAGCACCGTCTTCACGGATGTCGCGCCGGCCGAGCGGGCACGGTTCAGCATCAGCGACGCCGAGGTCGAGGAGCTCGGGCGGCAGGCGCTGATCATCGAGCAGCACTACGGCCGGCCGATGGACATCGAGTGGGGCAAGGACGGAACCGACGGTCTCGTCTACATCCTGCAGGCCCGGCCCGAGACCGTCGTCTCGCGCGCCGACGGGAACGTGATGCGCAGGTTCGTGCTGGGCGAGACGGGCACCGTCGCCACGCACGGTCGCGCCATCGGCCAGAAGATCGGCGCGGGTCCGGTGCGGGTGATGACATCCATCGAGGAGATGGACCAGTTCGAGGTAGGCGACGTGCTGGTGGCCGACATGACGGATCCCGACTGGGAGCCGATCATGAAGCGCGCCTCGGCGATCGTCACGAACCGCGGAGGGCGCACCTGCCATGCCGCGATCATCGCCCGCGAGCTCGGCATCCCCGCCGTGGTCGGAACCGGCGACGCCACCCTCGTGCTCGCCGACGGGCAGGACGTCACGGTGTCGTGCGCCGAGGGCGACACCGGGTTCGTCTACCAGGGCATCCTCGCCTTCGACGAGGTGATCACCCGGCTGGACGCGATGCCCGAGAGCCCCGTGAAGATCATGCTGAACGTCGGGACGCCCGATCAGGCCTTCTCCTTCTCGAAGCTGCCCAACTGCGGCGTCGGGCTGGCGCGGCTCGAGTTCATCATCAACCGGCAGATCGGCATCCATCCCCGCGCGCTCCTCGAGTACGACACCCTGGAGCCCGGACTGCGCGAGCAGATCTCCGGCCGCATCAGCGCCTACGCGTCGCCGCGCGACTACTTCGTGCAGCGCGTGGCCGAGGGGGTCTCGATGCTCGGCGCCGCGTTCGCTCCCGAACCGGTGATCGTGCGGCTGTCCGACTTCAAGTCGAACGAGTACGCCAACCTCATCGGCGGAGAGCTGTTCGAACCGCACGAGGAGAATCCGATGATCGGCTACCGCGGCGCGGCCCGGTACATCTCGGAGGACTTCCGGGCGTGCTTCGACATGGAGTGCGAGGCGCTCCGCTTCGTTCGCGACGACATGGGACTCACGAACATCGCCATCATGGTGCCGTTCGTCCGCACCCTCGACGAGGCCGCCGCCGTCATCGACCTCCTCGCGGCCAACGGGCTGCGCCGAGGTGAGAACGGCCTCCGGGTCATCATGATGTGCGAGCTGCCCTCCAACGCCGTCCTGGCGGACGAATTCCTCCAGTACTTCGACGGGTTCTCGATCGGGTCGAACGACATGACGCAGCTCACGCTGGGACTCGACCGCGACTCGGCTCTGGTCGCAGCCACCTTCGACGAGCGCGACCCCGCCGTCCTGAAGATGCTGTCGATGGCGATCGACGCCTGCGCACGGGCGGGGAAGTACGTCGGGATCTGCGGGCAGGGGCCCAGCGACCACCCCGATCTCGCCGACTGGCTGGTCGAGCAGGGGATCGAATCGATGTCGCTGAACCCCGACACCGTCGTCGAGACGTGGCTCCGGCTCGCGCAGGGTGACAGAAGTCTGGTGGCGAGCTGACGCGGCGCCGCCGGCGCACTCCGCCGGCGGCGCACCTGCTCGGCTAGCATTCGAGGATGACGAAACCGGCTCCGATCGAGGACGTGCCGATCGGCGGTGAGGTGATCCGCCTCGGACAGTTCATGAAGTTCGCCGGGCTCCTCGACTCCGGGGGAGACGTGAAGGAAGCCATCATCGACGGCTACGTGATCGTGAACGGCGAGGTCGATCGCCGTCGAGGACGGCAGCTGCAGCTCGGCGACATCGTCGGCTTCGAGGGGCGCAGGGTACGCGTCTGCCCTTGAGGCTGCGCCGTGACGTACCGCGGTCGGGGATGAAGCAGCCGAGTACGGACCCGTGTCACCGCACGAGCTGGTCGCGGCGGCGGGCGAGGTAGGCCCGCTCGGCCGGGTTGCCGGCGAGCTGGATGGCTCGGTCGTACGCAGTCCTCGATTCGTCGCTTCGCCCCACCCGACGCAGGAGGTCGGCGCGCGCGGCGTGGAACGCGTGGTATCCGTCGAGGGAGTCGTCGAGTCGATCGACCTCGGCGAGAGCCACGTCGGGACCGTCGAGTTCGGCGACCGCGATCGCGCGGTTGAGGCGGACGATCGGGGAGGGATCCAGTCGAACCAGGCGGTCGTAGAGCGCCAGGATCTGGGACCAGTCGGTATCGCGTGCGGACGGGGCATCGGTGTGCACCGCGTTGATCGCGGCCAGGAGCTGATATCGCCCCGGCGGCTCCGCGCCGACGGCGACGGCGGCGATCCGTTCGCGGACCAGCGCGTGGCCCTCGACGACGAGGGCCCGGCTCCACCCGCCGCGATCCTGCTCGTCCAGGGTCACCAGCTCACCGGCGTGCGACACGCGCGCGGTGCGTCGTGCGTCAGCCAGCAGCATCAGGGCGAGGAGGCCGGTCGCCTCGCCCTCATCGGGAAGGAGCGTGCGCAGGAGGCGGCCCAGGCGAATCGCCTCGTCGCTCAGGTCGGCGCGGAGCGCGTCGGCCCCGGCGGTGGCGAGATAGCCCTCGTTGAAGATGAGGTAGACCACCGCGAGCACGCCGGCGAGCCGCTCCCGGATGTCGGTCGCCGACGGCACCCGGTAGGGAACGTGCGCGGCCCTGATCTTCGCCTTCGCGCGGGTGATCCGTCGCGCCATGGTGGTCTCCGGCACCAGGAAGGCGTGGGCGATCTGCGCGACGGTGAGTCCGCCGAGCAGGCGCAGAGTCAGCGCGACCCGCGCCTCCATGGCGAGCACGGGATGGCAGCACGTGAAGACCAGCCGGAGCCGGTCGTCCTCGACCGGTCCGTTCGGCTCGGGGGGAGTGTCGTCGGACAGCATCCGGGCTGCTCGGTGCTTGTCGTCGCGATGGGACTCACGACGCAGCCGGTCGATGGCCTTGCGCGTCGCGGTCGTGGTGAGCCAGGCGCCCGGGTTGGGTGGCACGCCGTCGCGCGGCCACCGCTCCACCGCGGCGACGAAGGCCTCCGCTGCCGCGTCCTCGGCGAGGTCGAGGTCGCCGAAGCGGCGGGCGAGGCCGGCGACCACCCGCGCCCACTCCTCGTGGTGGGCGCGGGCGATGGCCTCGTCGACGGGGGATCCGGTCACGACTCCTGCAGAGGGCGAGCGGATGCGGCGGACCGGCCGTGACGCATGTCGGGGCGGCCGAACGACGTGCGCTCGGCCGGCTCGAACGCGGAGGACCCGTCGCGAGCCATGTCACTCGCCGTCGGGCGAGTGACGGTCGATGATCTCCGCGAGATCCGACGGGAACCGGTGCACTTCCTGGGGCCAGTCCAGCGAGACGGCGAGTCGTCCTGCCCAGTAACGTGCGGCTTCATCGTCCGCGACCTCCACGACGGTGAATCCGCCGAGGTGCTCCTTGGACTCGACGAACGGCCCATCCGTGAAGACCGGCTTGCCGTCCTTGCTCACGACGCTGCAGACCGCGGTCGAGGCATCGATCCCCCCGTCCGCGTACAGGAAGACGCCCGCCGCCTTCATCTCATCGAGTACCGCTTGCGAGGCTTCGCTCTTGCTGCGCAGTTCGTCGGGGGTGTGCGGGGGAACCCACTCATCGTTGAATGCGATCAGATACTTCGTCACTGTCGTCTCCTCTCATCGGGACGAGAGCCATGTCGTGGCTCCTCGGTCCCGGCCACCCGGACGGGTCGCATGACAAATCCACGAACGACGACGCTCCGATACGACAATATCCGCGACATCCGATGTTCAAGCGATGCGCCGTCGACAACTCACAGAACGCCAGGGTCAGCAGCGCTCGCATATTCGGCTGCGGTGAGGCCCGGTCCCGGCCCCGGCGCGGAGGACGGATCGAAGACGGACGTCGGTGGCGGAGAAAGCCCGCGCCGCTCCACTCGCTGAGATCGCGCAGACGAGCGGCGGCGACGCCCACGCCGGTGCACGGGGGTTCAGCCACCGGGTGTGTCAAGCCCCGCGCCTCGACGCCACGGGCCGTCTAGCGTCGCAGCAGGAGGTGCCCATTGCCGGAATCCCGCATTACCGCCAGACCGACGCTCGCGCCCGATGCAGGCAGCGCGCCGACCTCGCCGTCGGGGTATCCGTCGTCGGTTCCGACCGGCGACGACATCCCGGCGATCCTTGCGTGGTGCGTCGAGGTCGGCAGAACCGCGCCGCGCGTCGGCGACGGGTCGATCGCCGCGGTGTGGGAGCTCCTCGCAGGCGCGGCGCACCGGAATGTCGCCACCGCCCGGGTGCTCGAGCCCCACCTGGACGCCCTCGGCATCCTGGCGCAGACGGGAACGGATCTGAACTCCGAGCGCGATCCCTGGGCGCTGCGGTCGCTCGGCGTCGATGACCGATCGTCGTGGGGAGTGTTCGCTGCAGAAGGCCCCGGCATGCGGGTGGAGGCGCGGGAAGACGCATCCGGATGGACCCTGGACGGAACGAAGCCGTGGTGCTCGCTCGCCGCCGACGTCTCCCACGCGCTCGTCACGGCGTTCGTCGGCGACGAGCGGCGCCTGTTCGCTGTCTCGCTCGCCGCAGAGGGGGTATCGCCTCACCACGGACCCTGGGTCGCGCGCGGCCTCCCCGGCATCGTGAGCGCGCCGGTCGACTTCACCCGCGCTGCCGCCGTCCCGGTCGGCGACGTCGGGTGGTACCTCCGCCGACCCGGCTTCGCATGGGGAGGGATGTCGGTCGCCGCCTGCTGGTGGGGAGGCGCGGTGGGGCTGCGCGATGCGCTCGCCGAAGCCGCCGCGGCCGAGCACGCGGATCAAGTCGCCTTCGTCCATCTCGGGAGAGTGGATACTGCGCTCTGGGCGGCGCGCGCGGTGCTCTCCGAAGCCGCAGACCTCGTCGACCGCCGCGCGGATGTCGACATGCGACTGCTCGCGGAGCGGGTCCGGACGATCACCGTCGACGCGGCGACGCTGACCCTCGCAGAGGCTGATGCCGCGCTCGGGCCTCGGCCGCTCGTGGCGGACGAGCAGTATGCCCGGCGCGTGGCGGATCTGCACCTGTATCTGCGGCAGCACCACGGTCTCCGGGATGCCGCGCGCCTTGGACGCCTCGTCCTGGAGTCGGAGGATGCGCAGTGAGCGTCCGATTCAGTCATCTCGATCCCGGCACTCCCGAATCCGACTGGCAGGAGGCGCTTCGCGCACGCACCCTCGTCGATCTCGAGGACGACGTCGACTTCCTCGTCGTGGTGGCGGCGCACCCCGACGATGAGACGCTCGGTGCCGCCGGGCTGATGGCGCGCGCGTCGAGCAGGGGCACCCCGGTCGTGGTCGTGGTCGCGAGCGACGGCGAGGGGTCGCACCCCATGTCGCCCACTCATACGCCCGAGCAGCTGTCCTCGCTTCGGCGCCGGGAGACCGAAGAGGCGGTCTCACGGGTCGCGCCGGGCAGCGACATCCGCTTCCTCGGCCTTCCCGACGGCGAGCTCCACGAGCACACCGCCCGCCTGCGCGCGCAGCTGGTCGCCGTCGTCGACGGTGCGCCGGCTGCATCGGCCGACCGGGTGATCGTCGCCGCGCCCTGGTCGGGTGACGGCCATCGTGACCACCGCATCGTGGCAGAAGTGGTCGCCTCGGTCTGCGCGCCTCGCGGACTTCTCCACGTCGCGTACCCGATCTGGGCGTGGCACTGGGGAGGGGCGGACGACGTTCCCTGGGTGCGAGCGAGGGTTCTCCGCCTTCGCGACGAAGAGAGGGAACGGAAGCGGCGGGCGATCGCATGCCACACGACTCAGATCGAAGCCCTTTCGTCGCAGCAGGGGGATGAAGTGCTCCTCCACGCCGGAATGAGGTCGCACTTCGAACGGGATGTGGAGGTCTTCCTCGGAGAGCGCGAGGAGCCGGCTGTCTCGGACGGGCTCGACGCCGCGTGGTTCGACGCGTTCTACGACCGCAACGGCGATGACCCGTGGGGATTCGAGACCCGCTGGTACGAGGAGCGCAAGCGTGCGATCCTGCTCGCATCCTTGCCGGAGTCCCGCCTCGGCGCCGTGCTCGAGGTGGGCTGCGCGACGGGCATCCTGACCGCGGAGCTCGCCCGGCGCTCTGAGCGAGTCGTGGCGATGGATGCCGCCGAAGCGGCCGCGGCGAAGGCTCGGGAGCGACTGCGCGGCGACCCACGGGTCACCGTGCTGCGCGCCGCTGCGCCCGACGACTGGCCGATCGGCGAGTTCGACACCGTCGTGCTCTCGGAGGTCGGCTACTACCTTTCAGGACCGGACCTGCGGCGCCTGCTCCATCACATCGCAGGTTCGCTGAGTGAGCGCGGGTGCGTCGTCGCCTGCCACTGGCGCCATCCGGTTGCGGAGTATCCGCTGTCCGGCGACGACGTGCACGACGCCCTGAACGAGATGATCGGGTGGCAGACCCTTGTCTCCCACCGCGAGCGCGACTTCGTCCTCGAGGTCTTCGCGCCGCTGACCGCGGTGTCCGTGGCGGAACGCGAGGGTCTCGTATGAAGCGTCCCGTCGTCGAGGCGATGGTCGCGGTCATCCCCGTTCGCAATGAGGCGGACCTGCTCGAACCCAGCCTGGTTGCGCTCGCCTCGGCCGTGCAGGCGGCGCGGGAGGCGCGGCTGCGCTGCGAGGTCCGGATCGTGCTGGATGCCTGTACGGACGCCTCCGCCGAGATCGCCATCGCATCGGGTTTTCCCGTGCTGCACTGCGACGCGGCGCGGGTCGGTGCCGCGCGGCGGCACGGCATCGCCGCCGGGCTCCGGGCGCTGGACGACCTCGACGCCGATCGCGTATGGATCGCCAACACCGATGCGGACTCGCGCGTGCCGCCTCACTGGCTCACACATCAGCATGCGACGTCCCGCGTTGCGGACATATGGCTCGGCACCGTGCGTCCTGACTTCGCCGACCTGTCACCGATCCAGCGCGAGCACTGGCTGCGGACGCACCCGCGGGGAAGGACGAACCTCAACATCCACGGCGCCAACCTGGGGTTGCGTGCACAGTCCTACATCGAGGCCGGCGGGTTCGCGTCCATCGGTGAGCACGAGGACGTCGACCTCGTGTCACGGTGCCGCGCGCTCGGCGCAGTCATCCTCGGAAGCGACGCGGCCGAGGTGCTCACCTCGGGACGCTTCGTGGGCAGGTCTCCCGGGGGATACGCGGAGTTCCTGCGCGGACAGGCGTCTGAACTCATTGCGGATTCGTCGGGGGAATCCTTGCCGCGAGGAGCGTCGTGACGGTCGTACGCCGAGAACCTGGCACTCTCCTACGTCGAGTGCTAATCTGAATTTAGTTGAGTCGCATCGACTCAACTTCGATTGCGCCGCTCGGGCGAGGTGCTCGGGCGATGAGAGAAGGAGATGACAATGGCCAGCTACGACCCGTTCCGTGACCTCGACCGTCTTGCGTCGACGCTTCTCGAAACCCGACGAGGGCCGCGGCGGATGCCGATGGACCTGTACCGGGATGGCGACCACTACGTGCTCGACGCCGACCTGCCCGGTGTCGACCCCGGCTCGGTGGACATCGATGTCGACGGACAGCTGCTGACGATTCGAGCCGAGCGGACCCTTGCGTCCGGCGATGGAGTGAAGTGGATCACACGCGAGCGCGAGGCGGCGACGTTCGTCCGGCAGCTCAACCTCGGACAGGGCATCGACACCGATCGCATCAGCGCGTCCTACGACAACGGAGTGCTGTCTGTCACGATCCCGGTGAGCGAGAAGGCCAAGCCCCGACGCATCGAGGTTGCCACCGCAGACGCGCCCGGCACCATTCGGGCGCACGAGTCCGACGCTCCGCAGCCGATCGAGCAGTAGTCCATCGTCGTACTGGTGCGGGGCCGGAGACGACTCGGCCCCGCACCGGTCGACGCACGATTTCACCCGGTGTCCGAGGGGGAGACCATGGGAATGTCAAGCCCTCACCGGCGCCATCGAGCACCGGGCGCCTGCGTGAGAACATGCTGACGGTGATGGCAGAGCTGAGCGCGTCGACCGAGCAGTTCCGGATCGTGCCGGCGCAGGAGCGGGGATAGGTCATGCGGGACGACGTCGAACGCCTCGCCCGGCTGTGCCGGGCACGTGACGTGAGCGTCGCGGTCGCCGAATCGCTCACTTCCGGCCTCCTCGCGAGCGCGGTGGGAAGCGGCCCGGAGGCGGGCGATTGGTTCTGCGGTGGAGTGGTCGCGTACCGCACCGAGGTCAAGGTGAGCCTGCTGGGAGTTGCGCGCGGAGTCGACCCCTGTTCGGAAGCCTGTGCCCGCCAACTCGCCCGCGGGGCGAGGGCCCTGCTGCACGCCGACATCAGTGTCGCGACGACCGGTGTCGGCGGACCCGACCCCGAGGGCGGTCATGAGCCGGGCACCGTCTATCTGGGATGGGCGACGGCTGACGACGACGGTGCGCTGTTCCTGAACCTGACCGGCCCTCCTGAGCGCGTCCTCGCCCGCGCCGTCGACGAGAGTCTCGTCCTCCTGGGAGATCTCGCCGGTCGCGCATCGTCCGGCTGACCGGCCGATCGCGATCCATCACACTCGAGCGACGCGTGCGGCTGCGACGACGCTGTGCGTCATCTGTCGAGGCGGGAACACACTCAGACGCCTGCGGAGAGCCCCAGGTCAGCGGCGAGCGCTACCGGTAGTTGATGAACTGGAGGTCGACCTCGAGGTCGGCCGCCTTGAGGAGGCGCTGTACCTCCTGGAGGTCGTCGCGGCTCTTCGACTGCACGCGCAGTTCGTCGCCCTGGATCTGAGACTTGACCGACTTGGGGCCTTCGTCGCGGATGAGCTTGCTGATCTTCTTGGCGTTCTCCGACGAGATGCCGTCCTTGATCGTCGAGACGATCCGGAACTCCTTGCCGCTGGCGAAGGGCTCGCCCGATTCGAGGCTCTTGAGCGAGATGCCGCGCTTGATCAGCTTGGACTGGAAGACGTCGAGGACGGCCTTCGCGCGCTCCTCGGTGCTCGCCTTGATGAGCACCTGCTCGCCGCTCCACTCGACGGATGCGCCCGTTCCCTTGAAGTCGTAGCGCTGCTCGATCTCCTTGCGGGCCTGGTTGAGCGCGTTCTCCGCCTCCTGGTGGTCGACTTTGCTGACGATGTCGAACGAGGAATCAGCCATGTCGGGAAGTCTATCCGGGCGCTCGCGTGACTGCGAAGGCCGATGGCGTCTTGGAAGCGCTTGCAGGTTGTGTCATTTCGCGGGTCGTCCGCGTTATCCGGAAGTCACGAAGTCGTATCGATCCCTCCAATCGCAGGTTGCGTTTCAAAGGGATCGTGGTAACAATGTAAGCGCTTGCAGTTTCTGCAGGCGGAAGAACGGCCTTCACACGGTGCTCCGCGCCGGCGCAGGCCGGTCAGATCCCATCAGCACTTCAGAGAGGCACACACCGATGAAGGTGAACAAGAAGGGCGCGCTCGCAATCAGCGCGTTCATCGCGGGCGGCGCGCTCGTTCTCTCCGGCTGCGCAAGCGGCGGCGGAGACAACGGCGACAACGGCGGCGACAACGAGGACACGACTCCCATCACCGTCTGGGTCGACATCGAGCGCAAGCCCGCGCTCGAGCCGATCTCGGAGCAGTTCACGGAGGAGACCGGCATCGAGGTCAAGCTCGTGACGAAGGACTTCGCCACGGTCGACCAGGACTTCATCAGCCAGGTTCCCACCGGCAAGGGTCCCGACGTGATCGTCAGCCCCCACGACAAGCTGGGTGCCTACTACGCCGCCGGTGTCGTCGCGCCGCTGGAGCTGGGCGATGTCGCCGACGGCTTCAGCGAGTCCTCGCTCGCGGCGGTCACCTACGACGGCAAGGTCTACGGCGTCCCGTACTCGGTCGAGAACGTCGCGCTGGTGCGCAACGCCGACCTCGTCAGCGAGCCGGCCGAGACCTACGACGAGGTCATCGCGAACGGCACCGCCGCGGGTACCGAGTACCCGTTCCTGGTCGGGCTCTCGCCGGAGCAGGGCGACCCGTACCACCTGTACCCGTTCCAGACCTCGTTCGGCTCGCAGGTCTTCGCCCAGAACGCCGACGGCAGCTACGACGCGTCGCAGCTCGTCCTCGGTGACGAGCAGGGCATCGCGTTCGCCGACTGGCTCGGCACGCAGGGCGCCGCCGGAACGGGCGTCTTCAACGCGAACATCGACGGCGACAAGGCGCGCGAGTTCTTCATCGCGGGCCAGTCGCCCTACTACCTGACCGGCCCGTGGAACATCCCCGCGATCGCCGAGGCAGGCATCAACTACGCCATCGATCCGCTCCCCAGCGCCGGTGGCCAGGAGGCAAAGCCGTTCGTCGGCGTCAACGCCTTCTTCCTCTCGAGCAAGTCGACCAACGCGCTGGCGGCGACGAACTACATCGTCAACTACCTCAGCACGGAGGAGGCTCAGCTGAGCCTGTTCGAGGTCGGCGGTCGCCCGCCGGCACTCACCGCGGCGTACGAGACGGCTGCGGCCGACGACCCCGACGTCGCGGCCTTCGGCGCGATCGGCCAGACCGGCGCTCCGATGCCCGCGATCCCCGAGATGGGTTCGGTGTGGTCCGACTGGGGCAACGCCGAGCTGCAGATCATCAAGGGCGAAGGCGGCGAGCCCGCTGAGATCTGGACCGTTGCGGCCCAGAACGTCCAGTCCAGCATCGACGGCTAACAGTCGACAAATGGGCGGGGCTCTTCCGGGAGTCCCGCCCATCCTTCTACCCTGACCTTGACACCGCGATGAGGGAGCGTCCATGGCCGACGTGAAGACAGAAGCATCGTCCGCTAGCACGCCACCGAAGCGACGTCGCGGTGGGCAGCCCGAGTTCGGTCCGAAGCGGCCCCTGACGAGTGGCGGCATCCTCGCGCTCGTGATCAAGGTCGTGCTGCTCGGCATCATCGACGCGCTCGCCGTGTTCGGGCTCTACGTCCTCGTCGGCAAGGGCGACTGGGTCGCAGCCGCGGTGCTCGTCGCCGTGGTCGCCCTCGTCAACTACATCTACCTCAAGCCCGGTGTCCTGCCGGCCAAGTACCTCACGCCCGGTCTCTTCTTCCTCGCGGTGTTCCAGGTGTTCGTGATCTTCTACACCGGATACATCTCGTTCACGAACTACGGCGACGCGCACAACAGCACCAAGGAAGACGCGATCGCGCAGATCGTCCGCACGTCGCAGGAGCGCGTCCCCGACTCGCCGAGCTATGCGGTCGAGATCTACCGGCAGGCCGACCAGTACGGCATGCTCGTGGCCGAACCCGGCGGCGGCACCGCATTCGGAACGAACGAGCAGCCCCTGGAAGATGCCACGAGCGCCCCCGACGGCTGGGAGCGACTGGACCTCAACCAGGTTCTCCGTTTCCAGGACGAGGTCCTCGCCCTCACCGTGCCCGTCTCGGACGACATCAACGACGGCACTCTCCGCACGCCGGACGGGTCGACTGCCTTCGTCTTCACATCGACGCTCGAGTACGACGAAGCGGCCGACACGTTCACCGACACCGAGAGCGGCGTCGTCTACTCCGACGACGGCGAGGGCAACTTCCGCGCCGAGGACGGCCAGACGCTGACACCCGGATGGCGCGTCGTCGTCGGCTGGGAGAACTACGCGTACGCGTTCACCAACGATCAGATCCGTGATCCGCTCATCCGGGTGACGATCTGGACGTTCGCCTTCGCGTTCTTCTCCACGCTCCTCTGCTTCGCGCTCGGGCTCTTCCTCGCGATCGTGTTCAACCACCCGACGCTGCGCGGAAAGAAGATCTACCGGATCCTCGTGATCCTCCCGTATGCGTTCCCGACATACCTGACCGGTCTGGTCTGGGCGGGCATGCTGAACCAGGAGTTCGGGTTCATCAACGAGGTTCTCTTCGGCGGCGCGAACATACCCTGGCTCAGTGATCCATGGCTCGCCCGATTGAGCGTCCTGCTCGTGAACATGTGGCTCGGCTACGCCTACATGTTCCTCGTGTGCACGGGAGCCCTCCAGTCGCTCCCCGACGACGTCATCGAGGCGGCGAAGATGGACGGCGCAGGAGCGTGGCGGATCTTCCGGTCGATCAAGCTGCCTCTGCTCTTCGTCGCCGTCGCACCCCTGCTGATCGCCACGTTCGCCTTCAACTTCAACAACTTCTCGGTGATCTTCATGCTCACCGGGGGCAATCCGAGGTTCCCCGACACGACAATGCCTATCGGCGCGACCGACATCATGATCACGATGGTCTACAAGATCGCGTTCGGCAGCGGCGGCGGGCGAGACTACGGCCTCGCGAGCGCGCTGTCGATCCTGATCTTCATCATCGTCGCGATCATCGCCGCGGTCTCGTTCCGATCGACGAAGTCACTGGAGGATCTGCACTGATGTCCGATTCGATCGATCGCCAGATCAAGGAAGACCGGCTCGTCGAGAACCGTCTGGGACGCGCAGACGGGGTCACGACGATGGCGGGCATGTCCGACTTCGCTTCGAAGCCGCCGACGCAGCTGCCCGGCCAGAGGCGCCAGCCGTTCGGCAGGTGGTTCGTCGACAAGGGCTGGCGTCACCTCGTCGGGATCGCCGCGATCATCTTCGCCCTGCTCCCTCTGGCCTACGTGCTCTCCGCCTCGCTCAACCCCATCGGCACGCTGACCGGCTCGAACGAGCTGTTCCGGGCGTTCTCGCTCGACAACTACACCGAGATCCTCACCCGCGACGGCGGCATCTACCTGACCTGGTACTGGAACGCTCTCGTCATCTCGGTGGTGTCCAGCGCCGCGACGGTGCTGCTGTGCGCGATGGGCGCCTACGCCTTCTCGCGCATGCGCTTCCGCGGTCGCCGGACCGGACTCCTGGCGCTGCTGATCCTCCAGATGTTCCCCCAGCTCCTCATGATCGTCGCGATCTTCCTCACGATGATCTGGATCACCGACGTGTTCCCCGCGATCGGCCTCGGCACCCACGCCGGCCTGATCATGGTCTACCTGGGCGGTGCGCTCGGCGTGAACACGTTCCTCATGTACGGGTTCTTCAACACGATCCCGACTGCCATCGACGAGGCCGCCAAGATCGACGGCGCCGGTCACGCTCGTGTGTTCTTCACGATCATGCTGCCTCTCGTGACGCCGGTCCTCGCCGTGATCGGGCTTCTCAGCTTCATCGGCTTCATCGGCGAGTTCGCGATCGCGAGCGTCCTGCTGACCGATCCGCGCGACCAGACCCTCGCGATCGGACTCTTCCAGCTGGTCTCCGGCTTCCAGTCGCAGAACTGGGGCATCTTCGCAGCGGGGGCGGTGCTCGCGGCCCTCCCCGTGATGATCCTGTTCCTGCTCCTCCAGCGGTACATCGCCGGTGGACTGATCGCGGGAAGCGTCAAGTAGACGGATGCCGCGGGGCGCGGCATCCTGGATCCAACACAACTCAAGGGCTCTGTCATGGCCTCGGGCCGTGCAACCACGTCGCATCTCGGCGGCGCGCGCTGCCGACCGTTCGAAAGGCATGCCATGACCCTTGCTCCTCACCACGACGGCTCCCCGCTGTACGTATCTGACTCCGCTCCCGCGCTGGGCGACGTCGTGACGGTGCGGCTGCGGGTGCCTGTCGGGTACGGCCCGCTGGCGGCCGTGCGCACCCGATCCAATCCCGACCACGAGCCGGAATGGAGCGACGCGGTCGCACTCGGCTCGGCCGACGGCTGGGACTGGTGGCAGGCGCCGGTCACCGTCCGCAACCCGCGGCACGGGTACCGGTGGATGCTGCAGCACCGCGACGGCCGGGTGGAATGGCTCAATCAGACCGGCCTCCACCGCATCGAGACGCTCGACGCCGAGGACTTCGCGCTCGTCGCGTACCCGGCTCCGCCCGCGTGGCTGAACGAGTCCGTGATGTACCAGGTGTTCCCCGACCGGTTCGCGCGCTCCGCGCAGGCCGACACGCACCCGACACCGGAGTGGGCGATCCCGGCGGAGTGGTCCGACCCCGTCGATCCGGTGATGCCGGCGCGCTCGCAGCAGTTCTACGGCGGCGACATACCGGGCATCATCGAGAAGCTCGACCACCTCGTGACGCTCGGAGTGAATCTCCTCTACCTGACGCCCGTCTTCCCTGCGGAGTCGAACCACCGCTACGACGCCGGCAGCTTCGAGCGGATCGATCCCCTGCTCGGCGGCGACGAGGCGTACGTGAAGCTGGTCGAGGAGGCGCATGCGCGCGGCATCCGCGTGATCGGCGACCTCACGAGCAACCACTCGGGCGACAGTCACGAGTGGTTCCGCTCGGCCTTCGGCCACCCGGGTGCGCCCGAGGAGGAGTTCTACTACTTCACCGATGAGGGCAATGAGGAGTACGTGTCGTGGCTCGGCTACGCCAGCCTGCCGAAGTTCGACTGGTCATCGGAGGAGCTCCGGCGCCGGTTCGTCTCCGGGGAGGACTCGGTGGTCGCGAAGTGGCTGAAGCCGCCGTACAGCGCCGACGGCTGGCGCATCGACGTCGCCAATATGACCGGGCGCCTGGGCGACGTCGATCTCAACGCCGAGGTGCGGCAGCTGCTGCGCGAGACGATGATCGGGATCAATCCCGACACGATCCTGCTCGGCGAGTCCACCAACGACGCGGCGAGCGATCTTCAGGGCGACGGATGGCACGGCGCCATGACCTACCCGTCCTTCACCCGGCCGGTGTGGGGCTGGCTGAGCGAGCCGACCGGAACGCCGTACCTCGACGCGAACGGAGCCGAGCTGACCGAGGCCTGGTTCTTCGGCCAGCCGATCGGGGGGATCCCGCGCTACACCGCCCGCGAGTTCGCCGACGCCGTCACGCGCTTCACGGCCGGCATCCCGTGGCGCGTCCGGCTGGGCAACATGCAGCCGCTCGACACCCACGACACCGCGCGCTTCGCGACGAACGCCGCGCCCGGGGCGATCCCGGTCGCCGTCGGTCTCTCGCTGACGATGCCCGGTCTGCCGGTGGTGTTCGCGGGCGACGAGTTCGGCCTGGTCGGGGCCGACGGCGAGGCGAGCCGCACGCCGATCCCGTGGGGGACGGAGGGTGATCCCGGGGTGTCCGACCGCATCGCGCTGTACCGCGACCTCATCGCGCTGCGTCACGCCCACCCGGCGCTGCAGATGGGCGGGTTCCGCTGGGTCCTCGTCGACGACGAGACCGTCGCCTTCGTGCGCGAGTCCGAGGACGAGACGCTCCTCGTGCTCGCGACGCGAGGAGATGCGGATGCCGAGCTCGACGGCGGTGTGCTTCCCGGTGCGGCCTCGGCCGACGCCGCGTTCGGCGACGCCACGCTTGCGGTGGCCGACGACGGGTCGGTCCTGCTGTCCGCCGACGGCCCGGCCTTCGCGGTGTGGGTGCTGCCGGGAGTCGCCGTGCCCGTACCGGCCCCGCCCACCGAGACGGCGGAGGTGTCGCGGGGCGTCGTCGACGCCGACGTGCCCACCCCGGCGGAGATCGTCAAGGACGGCGAGTGAGCTCGCCCGAGCGCTTCGAGGCGCTCAGCGCCGGTCTGGCGCAAGGCGTCCGCGACACGGACGGGCTGATCGGACTGGTGCTGCTCGGGTCGGCGTCGGATGAGGCATCCCACCGTCGCGACGAGTGGTCCGATCACGACTTCTTCGCGATCACCGAGGCCGGGCGCGGTCCGGAGCTGCGTCCGGATCTGTCGTGGCTGCCCGATCAGGAGCACCTGGCGCTGATCGGACGCGAGGGCGAGATCGGCTTCGCGGCGGTCTACGACGACGGGCATGTGTTCGAGTTCGCGTTCTCGGACGCGGCGGAGCTCTCTGGTGCCATCGCCCGGGAGGCGACGGTCGTCGTGGACGACGAGGCGGGCACGACCGCGCAGCTCCTCGCCGAGTCGCGGGCGCGCGCCGAGTCGGGCGACCGCTTCGATCCGGAGAACGACGTGCGGCTCATGCTCGTGAAGCTGCTCATCGGCACCGGGAGCGTGCGCCGGGGCGAGGTGCTCAACGGCGGCATGTTCATCCGGCAGTGGGCGGTGCAGCTTCTCGTGCGGGCGATCCGTGGGCGGTTCGCCGAGGCATCCACCTCCCTCCGCGACACGATCGACCCGATGCGCCGGTTCGAGCGGGACTTCCCCGGATGGAGCGGGCGCATCGCGGCAGCGGTGGAGAGACCGGCGGAGGATGCCGCGCACGCGCTGTTCGATCTCACGCGGGAGATCCTCGAGCCGGGCTGGGACGCATTCCCGACCCGCGCCGCGGACGCGATCGCGGCGCGCCTCGGCTGGTAGGGCCGCCCACCGGGCTGCAGGCATCCGGACCCGTTGCGACGGCCCTCCTCCTCGCGGTCGGATCAGCGCTGCTGGCCGGTCGGCGACGGCACAGCCAGCAGTGACCGCCCGCGCCCGGGCGGTTCTCCACAGGCGGGGTGACACGGCGTCGCGACTTCCGCCACACTGAGTCCCATGTCAGCGTTGACCACCATCGGCCTGCCCGTGGCCCTCGGCATCATCATGTTCGGCCTCGGCCTGAGCCTCACCGTCGGCGACTTCGCCCGCGTCCTGAAGCAGCCGAAGGCGGTGATCATCGCGCTGCTGTGCCAGCTGATCCTCCTGCCGGCGATCTGCTTCGGCCTCGTCCTCGCATTCCAGCTGCCTCCGGTGCTCGCGGTCGGCATGATGATGCTCGCGGCTTCGCCGGGCGGCACCACAGCGAATCTCTACAGTCACCTGTTCCGCGGCGATGTCGCCCTGAACATCTCCCTGACGGCGGTGAACTCGGTGATCTCGGTGATCACGCTCCCGCTCATCACGAACTTCGCGATCATCTACTTCGACCCGTTCGACAGCCAGCTGGGCATGCAGTGGTCCAAGGTGCTCGAGGTGTTCGCGATCGTCCTCCTCCCCGTGGCCGCCGGCATGATCGTCCGTCGGCTGTGGCCGGCGTTCGCGCGCGCCATGGACAAGCCGGTGCGGATCGCCTCGGTGGTCATCCTCGTCGTCGTCATCGCCGGAGCGGTCGCGTCGAACTGGGCGCTGCTCGTCGAGAACTTCGCCCGCCTCTCGCTCATCACGATCGTCTTCTGCCTGATCAGCCTGACCGTCGGGTACTTCGTACCGCGGTGGCTCAAGGTCGGCAAGCGCCAGGCGATCGCGGCGTCGTTCGAGATCGGCATCCACAACGCGACTCTCGCGATCGTGATCGCGCAGACCGTGCTGAACTCGGTCGAGCTGAGCCTCCCCGCGGCGGTGTACGGCGTGCTGATGTTCTTCATCGCGTTCGGGTTCGGGTTCCTCATCCGCGAGCGAAAGGGAGCCGCGGACGACGATCTCTCCCCGGCCGACGAGCCGGCGGAGCCGGCCGCGACGGCCTGAGCACGCGTCGATCGGATGCCTCCGCCCCGGTTCACGGGTGGCGGAGGCATCCGTCGTTCGTAGACTGGGGGGCGCGAGGAGGTGCCATGCGCCCACTGACCGAAGACGACGTGCGTTCATCGTTCGTGAACGCCTCACCCGACGAGCTCAGGATCGTCGCCCTGCCGACGGACTTCCTGCTGGCCGACTGGGACCACCTCGACTTCTTCGCGTGGCGCGATCCGCGCACGCGGGGGCGAGGCTACGTGCTCGCCGAAGTCGACGGTGAGACGCGGGGAGTGGTGCTCCGCGCCGCCGACGGCACCTCGAGCGCCCGCTCGGCCATGTGCAACCTCTGCCACACGATGCAGCCGGCCGATCAGGTCGCCCTCTTCACGGCCCGCAAGGCCGGTGACGCGGGCGATCACGGAGACAGCGTCGGCACGTACATCTGCAGCGACCTGTCATGCCATGAGAACGTCCGGCTCGCGATGCCGCTGGCGCCGAGCGAGATGCGGGCGAGCGTCGACCTGCGCATCGACGGCACCCGTCGCCGCGCCGAGGCGTTCGTCGGACGCGTCCTCGAGACCGCGGGGAGCCGGCGATGACGACCGCGCGCGCGATCGTCGTGGGCGATGCGCTGATCGACGAGCTGCGCGACGACAACGGAGTGCGGGAGTTCGTCGGCGGTGCCGCGCTCAACGTCGCAGTGGGCCTGTCCCGGCTGGGCGTGCCCGCCACGCTCATCGCCATGGTCGGCGACGACGAGCCCGGCTCGCACATCCGCTCCTACCTGGCCGACTACGGGGTCGACCTGGTCGCGACGACGTCACCGCTCGGCACCGCCCGCGCGGTCAGCACGCGAACCGGCGGCGGCGAGCCCGAGTACGTCTTCAACGAGGCGTCGCAGCGCCGCCGCATCCGCTTCGGCGACGCGGAGCAGAAGGCGATGGCGGATGCCGCGATCGTCGTGGTGAGCTGCTTCGCGTTCGACGACGCCGAGCAGACGGCCGATCTCGCCGCAGCTCTCGCCGCCGCAGGGGCACCCGTGGCGATCGATCCGAACCCACGGACCGGGATGCTGCACGACAAGGACGCGTTCGTGCGCGGGTTCGAGAGCCTCGCGACCGGAGCGGCGCTCGTCAAGGTGGGCGAGGACGACGCCGCGCTGCTCTACGGGCAACCTCTCGACTCGCTGCGGTCACGGCTCGTCGACCTCGGGGTCGCCGCAGTCCTGGCGACGGAGGGAGCCTCGGGGGCGACGATCGAGGCGGGAGACGTCGTCGTCACGCACCCCGTCTCCACCCTGCCCGGCCGCATCGTCGACACGATGGGCGCCGGCGACGCGGCGTTCGCCGCCACCGTCGAGGCCGTGCTCGATCGGGAGCCGTCGGGCGAGGACGAGTGGGCCGAGGTGCTCCGCGCAGCGATGGATGTCGCGGCCGCGACCTGCCGGTTCGAGGGTGCGCTGCTGCGCACGCCCGCGGCTCTCGAGGCTCTCGATCTCGACCGGATCGGCACCTAGCGACGGCCTCGTGGCGTGGATTTCGAACGCGCCGCGAGACAGCGTATGATTGTGCATCGCGCCTCCGGTCGTCTGGAAAAGTCGGACGGGTGCGTCTGGCGAGTTACCCAAGCGGCCAAAGGGATCTGACTGTAAATCAGACTGCTCAGCATTCGGGGGTTCGAATCCCTCACTCGCCACAGAACGAAGCGCCCCCTTGTGGGGCGCTTCTTCCGTTTCGCCGGGCTTCTCGTCGGGGGCCTCGGACGCGTGATCGGCTGAGGCATCCGCTCCTCCACAGGCGCTCGTCCGACGACCGGCGCCCGGCGAAGGACCCGGCTCTCACGGCGAGGTCGCGGTGCATGCCAGGATGGGCGTGCAGGCGTCGAGCCCGCGACAAGGAGGACCGCCATGACCGTGCCCGATCACCACGCCGCGACTCACCCGCAGCCGGCGGACGCCCCGACCTCGTCCCTGCTGCGCGCCGCCATCTGGGTCGCCATCGGCGCACTCATCGCGGCGGCGATCGTGTGCGTGATCTGGGTGCTCCTCGGCGAGCAGAACGGCATCGTGGGGCGCGCGTTCCTGACGATCCTGCTCCTGGTCGCCTTCGCCGGCGCGACGATCCTCGATGCGCATCTCGCGCCTCGTCGACCCGCATGGTTCGCGCTCGCGAGCATGGGTGTGTGGATCGCCACGCTGCTCATCGGCGCCGTGATGATCTGGCTGCCGGAGCGCTATTCGTGGGGCGGTTACTCGCGATTCATCCAGTTCCTCTTCATCGTGCTCATCCTCCAGCTCGCCCTGCTGCACGTGCGCCTCTACCTGAAGGCGTTCCAGCGGTACGACACCGCCTTCACCCGCACCGTGGCCATCATCACGATCGTCCTCGTCGTCTCGCTCGCCGCGCTGCTGATCCTCCCGCTCATGCTCAGCGAGTATCTGTGGTTCCCCGACATCTACTGGCGCGTCGTCGTCGCTGTCGCGATCCTCGCGGCGGTCGGCACGGCTCTGATCCCGTTGGTGAACGTGCTCTTCGCGCCGAAGAAGCCCCGCACCGCCGCCTACCCGCCGTACGGGACGGCCCCCGCCGTCGCGCAGCCCCAGCTCGCCGCATCCCCCGCCGACCGTGCTCCGCAGGAGCTCCTGCCGTGGCCGAACTACGTCGACGGCATCACGCCGCTGCCGATGCTGCCCGACGGCTCGCCCGACTGGAACGCCTACTACACGGGTTACCCGACCCCGGGTGCGCACGTCTTCGGAGCGCCCGAACCGGCGCCGGCGCCGGTTGCGCCGCCTGCTCCGGGAACCGGGTACGAAGGTTTTCCGCCCCCGCCGCCGCTTCCGCACCGGCTGTAATCGGCTCCGGTCAGACCCGCAGCATCTCGAGGGCCGCCATCGCGGCGTTGTGCCCGCCGATCCCGCTCACCGCACCACCGCGCCGGGCGCCTGAGCCGCACAGCAGGACGCGATCGTGGTCCGTCGAAACGCCCCAGCGCTGGGCGGGAGTCTTGAGCGGCTCGTCGTCGCTCGCCCACGGCCACGACAGCAGCCCGTGGAAGATGTCGCCGCCGACCATGCCGAGCGACTCCTCGAGATCGGCGGTGGTCCGCGCCTCGATGCACGGCGACCCGTCCGGCGCCTGGAACACGATGTCGGCGATGGGCTCCGCGAGCACCGAGTCGAGCGAGGCCCGGGCGGCGGCGAGCAGGGCCGCGCGCGCGGCATCCCGATCCACCCCTGCGACGAGCCGATGCGGCACCTGCAGGCCGAACAGGGTCAGGGTCTGGGCGCCCGAGGCCCGCAGCTCGGGACCGAGGATCGAAGGATCCGTCAGCGAGTGGCAGTAGATCTCGGCCGGGAGCGGATCCGGGATGCCTCCGCCCGACGCGGTGCGGTAGGCGTCGTCGAGCTGCGTCATCGTCTCGTTGATATGGAACGTCCCGGCGAACGCCGCCTCGGGAGCCACCGCGGTGTCGCGAAGCCGGGGGAGTCGCCGCAGCAGCATGTTCACCTTCACCTGGGCGCCCTCGGGAGCGGGCGGAGGAGCGCTCGCGCCGCCGAGCAGACCCGCGAGGACAGTCGGCCCGACGCCGCTGAGCACGACGCGCCCGCGCAGCGTCTCGGGGCGTCCGTCGCCGAAGACGACCTCGACCTCGCCCTCGGGGCTGATCGCCGTCACCTCCGCCCTCGTGCGCATGTCGGCTCCGGCCGCGCGCGCGGCGCGCTCGAGCTCGCCGCTCACGCGCCCCATGCCGCCGACCGGCACGTCCCAGTCGCCCGTGCCGCCGCCGATCACGTGGTACAGGAAGCAGCGGTTCTGCCGAAGACTCTCGTCGTCGGCCGAGGAGAACGTGCCGATCAGCCCGTCGGTGAGCGCGATGCCCCGCGCGATGTCGGAGTCGAGCGACGCTCGCAGCACCTCGCCGAGCGGCCGTTCCACCAGGTCCTCCCACAGTGCGTCGTCGCCGAGGCCCCTGCGCACCGCGCCGCGCCGGTGCAGCGGTTCGGTGACCGTCGGGAACAGGTGTCTGGCGACGGGTGAGATGCGGTCGTAGAACGCGGCGAAGCGGCCGGCCTCGGCAGTGCCACCGGTGACGCGGCCGAACGAGGCGGCGGTGGCGGAGGCATCCGCGGTGTCGACGAGGATGCCGCGCGAAGGGTCGGACGGATCGGGCGTGTATGAGGAGTACCGCCGCCGCATCAGCGCGATGTCGAGGCCCAGGTCGTCGATGACCCGTCGGGGCAGGAGGCTCACGAGGTACGAGTACCTGGACAGGCGCGCGTCCACGCCCGCCCACGGTCGCTCGGACACCGCGGCGCCGCCGACATGGTCGAGTCGTTCGAGAACCACGACCGAGTGGCCGGCGCGTGCGAGGTAGGCGGAGGCGACGAGGGCGTTGTGGCCCCCTCCGACGATGACGACATCATGGGTGTGGGCGGGGACGGCGCTGGCCATCCCCCCACGCTAGCCGCGCACCGGCCGGGGCCGCGCGGTATCCACGAGGACGCGAGCGGATGCCGCATCCCGCCGTCGATGCCCGACCGCTACCGTGGACCCATGGCTCTCGCACACGACCTCGGCGCGCTCGCCATCGACATCGCCCGCGAGGCCGGTGAGCTCGCCCGGGTCCGCCGCACCGAAGGCGTGGCGGTCGCCGCGACCAAGTCGGCGCTCGCCGACATCGTGACCGACGCCGATCGCGAGGTCGAGGCGCTCATCCGCGGGCGTCTCGCGGTCGAGCGGCCGGACGACGGGTTCCTCGGCGAGGAGAGCGGCGCGGAGCGCGGCACCAGCGACGTCACCTGGGTCGTCGACCCCATCGACGGCACGGTCAACTACGCCTACGGCATTCCGTCGTACGCGGTGAGCATCGCCGCCGTGATCGGCGAGCCCACCCCCGCCGAATGGGAGGCCGTCGCGGGCGTGGTGTTCAACCCGGCGTCGGGGGAGCTCTTCCACGCAGTGCGCGGCGAGGGCGCGCGCCTCGGAGACCGAAGGCTCGTCGTCAACGCCGAACCCACCGCCGCGGGCGCGCTTCTCGCCACGGGCTTCGGCTACGACCCGGCGACCCATGCCGGCGACCTCGCGCGCGTCGCCCGCGTCATGCCGCTCGCACGCGACATCCGCCGGGCGGGAGCGGCCTCGCTCGACTTCGCCTTCGTCGCCGCGGGCAGGCTCGACGGGTACTTCGAGCGCGGCCTGCAGCCGTGGGACCACGCGGCCGGCGCGCTGCTCGTGACCGAGGCCGGAGGGCTCGTGGGCGGCGCCGGAGACGGCGGAACCGTGTCGAGCGACCTGGCCGTGGCATCCGGCCCGATGCTCTTCGAGCGTCTGCTCACAGCCGCGTCCTGAGCAGGAACCTGCGTGTTTCGTAAGGATTCCGCACGAATCGCCGGGATCTATCCACAGCGCTCATGGCATTCTCAGGTCACCCGGGGTAGTGTTTACCCGATCGTTACCTTTGCCGCCCGAACGGCGAAGGTGGTCATCTGCCCGAGACCGTACCGTTGCCCCCCGAGCGACACGACCCGAGAGCATTTCCCGCTTGCCTTTTGACGCCCCGATGGCTGAGCCCGCGCCCACGCGCCGATCCAGCCGGACCTCTCCCACGCCTGTTCAGGCGGCTTCGGAGACCCTGGGTTCGTCGCGCGCGGAGCTGCGTCGCAAGGCCGCCGGCTCGGCGTCGGAGCGGCCCGCAGTCGTGTGGGGTCGGTCGGCCGAGGAGAAGCAGAAGGATGCCGCGCCCGCCGCTGCTCCCGTTGCCCCGGTGATCCCGACCGAGACCGAGCCGCTCGCTCACGAGCAGCCGCTCACCGATCTTCCCGCGGCCCCTGTCAGCCCGGTCGTGGCGTTCGAGCTTCCGACCGTCGCGCTCCCCGTCGCCGAGCCGGTCGCAGCCGCGACGCCGGTGGTCGCCGAACCCGTCGAGCCGACGGCGCCCTCGCTGAGCCGCCGTTCACGCCGTGCCCCCCAGCTGACCGAGCAGACCGCCGTGGCGGTGCCCGCGATCGCTCCGGACGCTCCCGTCGAGGTCGAGCGGCCCGCGCCGTCGTTCCAGGCTGATCTGCCTTCCGCGGAGGCTCCTGCGCCGCTGCTCGAGGCGGTGCTCGCCCCCGCCGAGCCGTTCGAGCTCCTGGAGCCCGTTGTGGAGCCGGTGCTCGAGGAAGTCGCCGTCTTCGAGGTCGTCCCGGAAGCCGCACCGATCGCCGAGCCGGTCGCACCCGCTGAGCCGGTCGCGCAGACCGAGCCGGTCGCGCAGACCGAGCCGGTCGCGCACACCGAAGCGGCCGCACCACGCGCCGAGGGATCCGCCGCCGACGATTTCGAGGCCGCTGCGCGCCTGTTCTCCTTCACCGGCGAGCTCCCCGTGCAGGCATCCGAGCCCGAGGCGACCGCCGAGCCCGAAGACGAGCACCGCGTGCGGGCGCACACCGCCCCCCGCAAGGTGCGGGCGAGTCGCGGTGCCGCGTTCAAGCGCGTGACGGCAGCGTCGTTCTCCGTCGGCGTGATGGGCATCGTCGGTCTCATGACCGTCGGCATGACCACCCCCGCCGAGGCCGTCGCCGCTGCGAGCGGGGTCGACGCGTCCATGTCGATCATCGCGCCCGGCGACACGATCGGCACCGAGGTCGACGCCGACCAGATCCAGGCGTACGTCGCCCCCGCCGGAGCCGAGGCCGTGACCCTCGAGCGCACCGAGGACTACGACACCACGACGATCGCCGAGCTCGCGTCGCAGGCAGGCATCCGCAACTTCTCGAACCTGTTCGTCAACGACCCGAACGCCGCGATCCAGTGGCCCTTCGCGGTCGGCGTCACGATGTCGTACGGCTTCGGAATGCGCTCGGGCCGGATGCACGAGGGCATCGACTTCACCCCCGGTGCCGGTGCTCCGATCCAGGCGATCGCCGACGGCACGGTCCGCGTCGCTTCCGAGGCCGGCGGCGCGTACGGCGTGCACGTGATCATCGATCACATGATCGACGGCCAGCTGGTGTCGAGCCACTACGCGCACATGCAGTACGGCTCGCTGCAGGTCTCGCCCGGACAGACGGTGACAGTCGGCACGGTGCTCGGCCGCACCGGCAACACCGGACGCTCCTACGGCGCGCACACGCACTTCGAGATCCTCTTGAACGGCACCACGCCGATCGACCCGCTCCCGTGGCTGCGGGCGCACACCGGCGGCTGACGCCGATTAAGAAGAGGGCCGCGGCTCTGGTATTCTCTTCTAGTTGCCCGCTCGCGGGCAGCACGCCCCGATAGCTCAGTGGCAGAGCACTTCCATGGTAAGGAAGGGGTCGTCAGTTCAATCCTGACTCGGGGCTCGGAACATCGCGAGATGTGACGCGGCGGGGTAGCTCAGTTGGTGAGAGCGCACGACTCATAATCGTGAGGTCGCGGGTTCAAGCCCCGCTCCCGCTACAGATGGAAAGCCCCGGTCATGCCGGGGTTTTTTGTTGCCCGTGATCCGTCCGGGTTTGCTCAGAATCGGCGATCTGCCCACATGTGCCCACGGGATGTCGGCGGTCAGCGGATGCTTCTTGGGTCGACAGGGGGCGTTTCGAAGCTGTTCAGCAATCGACGTCACGGGCCTGAGGCTCGTGCGTCCACCCCCTGCCACCTGCAGGGAGAGTGGCAGCAGATGCCGGGCCTGTAGACCGGATCGGACGCGGTTTGCCGGCCTCACTTGATCGAACCACGGGTGACCCCGGAGATCACCCACCGCTGCGAGAAGATGTACACGATCAGCAGGGGCGCCATCGCCATCAGGTAGGACGCGAACGCCACGGTGTAGTCCGTGTTGAACTGCCCCTGGAACACGTACTGTGCGAGTGGCAGCGTTCGAGCGGACGGCTCGGTGAGCACGACGAGCGGCATGATGAAGTCGTTCCAGGCCCACACGCACGTGAGGATCCCGACGGTGGCGTTCATCGGCATGAGCAGCGGGAAGATCACCGACCAGAACACGCGCCAGGTCGACGCGCCGTCCATGCGCGCCGCTTCCTCCAGTTCGATCGGGATCGAGCGGATGTACGCCGTGTAGATGAAGATGTTCAGCGACAGCCCGTAGATCGTGTACAGGATGATCATCCCGGCCTGGTTGTCGAGCCCGAGGATCGCGGTCTGCTTGACGAGCGGGAGCATGATGATCGGGAACGGGATGAACAGCGCCGCCAGCAGGTAGAAGAACACGCCCTTGAAGAACGGCCGGTGGATGTTGCGTGCCAGCGCATACGCGACGACCGAGCTGGTCAGCAGCGTGAACACCACCGAGCCGACGGTGATGATCGAGGTGTTCATCAGCGCCTGCGGGAAGTTCGTGCGCTCCCACGCCTCGGGGAAGTTCTCCCAGCGGATCGGGTTGGGAAGCTCGAAGCCGGTGCCCTGAGTGAGCTGCTCCGGCGTCTTGAGCGCGACGACGACCGCGAGGTAGAGCGGGATGAGGACGGTCAGCGAGCAGACCGCGATCAGTGCGGTCGCCCACCAGTTGGTCTTTCGGGTGTCGTCGTCGACGGCGCCTTGCCGGCGACGGCGGCCGTTCGCGGTGACGGCGTCGAGCTCCTGCTCGGCCTGCGGGGCGATGTTGGTTGCGGTAGTCATCAGAAGTCGGCCTCTCTGCGCTGAAGGACACGGAACTGGAAGAGCGAGACGATCGTGATCACGATGAAGAAGATGACCGCGTTCGCCGTCTGGTAGGCGAACTCTCCGCCGGAGAATCCCCCTCGGAAGATGAGCAGCGTGACCGACTCGGTCGCCGTGCCCGGGCCGCCGTTGGTGAGGGCGACGATCGGGTCGAACACCTGGAGGAAGCCCTTGAGGCTCAGGACGACGTTGATCGTGAAGAACGCGCCGATGAGCGGGAAGGTGATGGAGCTGAACTGGCGCCAGGGGCTCGCGCCGTCGAGGGATGCCGCTTCGTACAGCTCGGTGGGGATCGTCTGCAGTCCCGACAGGTAGATGATGATCGCGAACGCGCACGCCTGCCATACGGCGAGGGCGACGATCGCGGTCCACGCCCAGGTTTCGTTGGTGAGGATGTTGTCCGCGAACAGGGGGATCCCGGCGAGGATCTTCGGCAGCGAGTTCGAGAAGAAGAACTGGAACACGTAGCCGATGACCAGGATCGCCAGGATGTAGGGGACGAAGTACACGCCCCGCCAGAAGTTCCTCGCCTTGATCTTGGCGTTCAGCCCGAGCGCGATCGCGAGAGAGATCGCGTTCGTGAGGATCGTCGCGACGATCGCGAACAGGAACGAGAATCCGTAGGCCTGCAGCACCCTGCTGTCTTTGAAGAGATTGATGTAGTTCGACAGCCCGATGAAGTTCCAGTCGCCGTAGCCGGCGTAGTTCGTGAAGCTGAAGAAGATGCCGATCACCACCGGCAGCGTGTGGAAGAGGGCGAACGCGATGACCGCGGGCCACACCATCCAGTAGAACGCGGGCATCGCCCGACTCGCGTCGCTCCGCGTCCGGCTGGCCCGCTTCCTCGCGGTGCCTCCGGTGGACGAGGCGCGCACGGCCTCTGTCATGGTCGTCATGTCAGTCTCCGTTCACGGGGATCGTTCGGGCGGCCACCTTGGCCCACTCGCTGTCGAGAGTGGCGAGCGCCGCCTGCGCGTCGCCGCTGAAGAGGAACTGCTGGTCGATCGCGGCGAGCGGGATGCTCGGCGGGATCTGGTGGTCGATGAAACCGGTGATCCGCCCTTCGTCGAAGTACGGCTTGACCGACTGCAGCGAGGGATCGTCGCTGATCTCGGCGCCTTGGACGGACGGCACCATGTTCTGCGATGCGGCGAAGTCCTCGATGACACCGACCTCGAAGAGGTAGTCGATGAAGCGGAGCGCCTCTTCCTTATGCGGCGTGTTCTCGCCCATGGTCACGACGACGTCGACGCCGGACACGAGGAGCCGGTCGTCAGGATCGTCGACGGCGGGATAGGGGAAGATCGCCGCTTGGATGTCGGGGTTGATCGCCTTGACCGGGTTGATGGCCCAGATGCCCTGGAGGAGCATCGCGACCTCACCGTTCGCGAACGCCGCATTGCCGTCGTCGTAGGTCTTGCCCCGATACCCGTCCTGCATGTACGAGAAGAGCTCGTACTGCTGGTCCATGGCCTCTGCGAAGTCCTTCTGGAAGGACACCGGCGAGTCGGGCCCGACGTTCTCGCCCTCTGCTCGCATCTCGTCCCAGAAGTCGCCCTGGGACGGGTACGCACCGAGCGCGTTGAACGACGGCAGCCCGGTCCAGGAGTCGGCGAGCGTCCCATAGAAGGGGGTGATGCCGGCATCCTGCAGCGCATCGCACACCGCGATGAACTCGTCCCAGGTCTCCGGAACCTCGAGTCCCTGCTCCTCGAAGATCTCCTGGTTGTAGATCACGCCGTTGGCGTTGTTGACGTAGCCGAGGCCGTTGACCTCACCCTCTTTGTTGCCGAGCTGCGCGAGGATCTCCTGGACGGCGGGGTTGATCGTCTGCAGAACGGGTTCATCGCTGAAGTCGTAGAACACCCCGGACTGGGCGAGCTTGCCGAAGCCGCCGTTCGCATTCAGAGTGATGACATCCGGCGCTTTGTCCTTCACCAGCAGTGTGCGGATGATCGTGTCTGCGTCCGCCACTTGGTTCTGCACCACGCGGATGTCGGGGTTCTCCGCCTCGAAGTCGGCGATGATCTCGTTGAAGTCCTCGAGCGCCTCGCCCTTGAACTGGAAGAAGTTCAAGGTCGTGACCCCGCCGGGATCCGAGGCGCAGCCTCCGAGCACGATCGCAGCGCTCACCAGGGCGAGCACGCCGATCGCCCTGGTGTTCCGTCGGTGAGTGAGTCTCATCGTTGCGCCTCCTTGCGCTTGGTTTCGGGGCTCAGGGCTCCGAGGTGATCTCGATCACGGTCGAGTGCTGGGGGAACTGCACCGGTGGGCGGAGCCCGACCGCTGCGAGCTCGCGTCCGGTGAGGACGAGGTCGTGGGTCGCCCATTCCAACGGCGACTGAGACGGGTCGTCTCCGCCGCCGATCGCGCGGACGCGGTAGACCCGCGCACGCTCGAGCCCCGGCACCCGGATCCGGCCGGGAGGGTGCGCCACCGTGGACGCGGTCTGGGTGACGGTGAAGACAGCGGATGCCGCGTCGCCGGCGACGATGCCGCGCACGTCGATCCCCGGCTCCGTGCCGTCGACGTGGATCACGCGGCCCGTCGCGATGAGCGGTCGCAGTCTCTTGGCGAGCCGCACCCACTCCGCGATCGCGTTGCGCGTCGGCTCGTCTGCGGTGGTCAGATCCCACTCGATGCCGAAGTGTCCGAGGAGAGCGACGGCAGCGCTCAGGTCGAGGGAGACCGCGCGAGCGGAGGAGTGGACGATCGGACTCGTCAGGTGCATGCCCATCATCTCGGGTGGCACCACGAGCCCGGTGAAGCGCTGGTTGTCGAGCCGTTCGAGCGGGTCGAGGCTGTCGCTCGTCCAGATCCGATCGGTGCGGCCCAGGATGCCGAGGTCGACGCGGGCGCCTCCGGATGCGCAGCTCTCGATCTCGAGGCCCGGATGGCGGGCTTTGAGTTCGTCGATCAGGCGGTACACGGCCAGCGTGTGGGCATGCACGCGGGCTACCCCCTCGGGTCCGCTCCCGGCATCGACGAGGTCGCGGTTGTGATCCCACTTGAGGTAGGCGATGGGGTACTCGTCGAGAAGCGCGTGGAGTCGCCCCGCGATGTGGTCGAACGCTTCGGGGTGTGAGAGATCGAGGACCTGCTGCTGGCGCGCCGACGGCGGCAGCGCCATTCGGCCGCGAAGGATCCAGTCGGGATGCGCCCGGGCGAGGTCGCTGTCCGGGTTGATCATCTCGGGCTCGACCCACAGGCCGAACTCCATGTCGTGCGCCCGGACGTGGTCCACGAGCGGGTGCAGCCCGCGGGGCCAGACGTCGGGGTCGACGAACCAGTCGCCGAGTCCGGCGGTGTCGTCACGACGCCCCGAGAACCAGCCGTCGTCGAGCACGAATCGCTCCACCCCGACGTGTGCCGCGGCATCCGCCAGGGCGGTCAGCCGCTCGAGGGAGTGGTCGAAGTAGACGGCCTCCCAGGTGTTCAGCGTGACCGGGCGCGGCCGGCGTGGATGCTGCGGTCGACGGCGCCACTCGTCGTGGAAGCGGTGCGACAGCTCGTTCAGACCCTCGCCCCACGAGCCGATCACCCACGGCGAGGCGAGCGACTCACCGGGCGGCAGGATGATCTCGCCCGGACCGAGGAGCTCGCCTCCTGCGAGGAAGGCATCACCCGTCGTGGTGCGCTCGGCGAGTACGCGGTGGTTGCCGCTCCAGGCGACGTGGACCGCGTGGACGCGCCCGGACTCGAACCCGAAGCCGGGACGGCCCGCGGCGAGGAGAAGCGTCGCATCCGCCCCGGGCCGACCGCGGCGGCTCTCGCGCAGATGTGTGCCGAGCGTGAAGGCGCGGCGCTGGGGGGAACGCTCGCGAAGGTGATGGCCGGTCGTGTCGAGGATCTCCGTGGCATCCCATGGGAGAGGGAAAGTCGCAAGGACTCCGCCGACGGTGAAGTCGGTGTCTCCGGTGTTCCGCAGCGTGACGCGCTGGTGGAACAGGCCGCTAGGGCCGACGCGGAGGTCGAGCTGAACGGCGAGTCGCGCCTCGGAGTCGAGGAGGGCGATCGTCGCGCGGTGCTCGTTGGCCTGGACGCCGACCACCTCGAACAGCGCACTGAACCCGGCCCCGTTGCGGTGTCCCTCGAGGCCTGGCGTGCCGAACCAGCCTTGCGCGCCGGTGGGGAGGACGCTGAGCGAGGGCGTGAGGTCGAGCCCTCCGGAGACCCGTTGGCCGCGCGCCGCGCGAGCGATGCCCTTGAGTGTCTCCGGGGTGGAGTCCGTCAGCCATTCACCCCAGTGCACGATCGCCGGCGCGGGACGCGCCGCGAGATCGATGACGACGCTCGTCCCGCCGCGGCTGAGGTGCAGAACATGCGGCTCGCCCGTACGGCCAGCCGCCCGCGAGGCGGTCTCGACGTCGATCGACCGGTCGGAGGAATGCATGAGTTAGTTCTAGCACGGAAGTAATAAGGGGACAAGAGTTGAATAATGTTTGTCCTCGACGCCGTCGAGGGCCCTCCTTCGTGTCATCATGGAACCAATCAGGGAGGGTTCGCGAATGCTGACCGACAGCGAGAGGGCGCTCGCCCGCGCCGTGCTCATCCACGGACCCATCGCGCGAAGCGCGCTCACCTCTCGCCTCGGCCTCTCGCCGGCCAGCCTGACCAGACTCGCCAAGCCGTTTCTCGACAACGGGCTGCTCATCGAACTCGACGACTCGGCCGACGGCTCGGTCGGCCGACCCGTGCGCCCACTCGACGTTGCGCCCGGAATCGGAACGTTCGCCGGGGTGAAGATCACCGGTGAGCACATCCACGCGGTCGTCACCGGGGTCCGCGCGGAGCCGCTGGCACAGGCGTCGGAGCCGCTCGAGAGCCACGAGCCCTCGCGCGTCGCCGCGCAGGTCGCCGCACTCCTCGGCGAGATGACGTCGCAGCCGCTCTCCGGCGTGGGCGTTGCGCTCGGAGGAGCGGTGCGCGGCGGTACGGTCGTGTACGCCCCCTTCCTCGGCTGGGAGGACGTCGCCTTCGGGCCGATTCTCGAAGCCGCGGTCGGTGCGCCGGCGTCCCTGGAGAACGACCTCATCGCCCTCGCCGAGGCCGAGCGCTGGTTCGGCCTGGGCCGCGGCATCCCGGGCTTCGTCGTGATCACCATCGGCGCCGGCGTCGGTTACGCCCTCGTCGTCGGGGGCGAGGTCGTGCGGTCGCCCGATGCAGGGCTCGGTCTCGGCGGCCACATCCCGCTCCGAGACGGCGGGCCGGTGTGCAGCGTGGGACATCACGGCTGCTCCGAGGCGATGCTGAGCTCGGGATCCATCGCGGCGCAGGTCTCGTCCGCACTGCAGCGGCCGGTCGATTACGACGAGGCACTGCAGCTCGCGGCGCAGGGGGTTCCTGCAGCGGCGGCGATCGTGGATGCCTCTGCCGCCGCACTGGGACGGTTCGCGGTGGTGGCGGCCAATCTGACGCTGCAGTCTGCGGTCGTTCTGGCGGGCGAGGGCATCGGACTGTTCCGACTCGCCGAGGGCGCCGTGCGCGTCGGCATCGTCGCCGAACGCGATCCTCGTGCGCAGCCCGTCGAGCTCTACGTCGACGACACGGGCTTCGTCGCCTGGGCCCGGGGCGCAGCTGCCATCGCGATCCAGGCCGCCGTCGACCGCATCCGCCTCGACTGACCACAGACCAGCCACACCGTAAGGAGGCCATGATGGCTGCCGACACCCCGACATCGTCGCACCCGCCGACCGCCGCGTGGTGGACGTCCGCGGTCGTCTACCAGATCTATCCGCGTTCGTTCCAGGATTCGAACGGCGACGGCGTCGGCGATCTGCGCGGGGTTCTGCGGCGCATCGACTACCTCGCGGAACTCGGCGTGGACGTCGTGTGGTTCTCGCCGATGTACCGCAGCCCGCAAGACGACAACGGCTATGACATCAGCGACTACCAGGACGTCGATCCGCTCTTCGGCACCATCGACGACCTCGACGAGGTGGTCGATGCACTCCATGCGCGGGGCATCAAGGTCGTGATGGACCTCGTCGTCAACCACACGAGCGACGAGCATCCGTGGTTCGTCGAGTCCCGTTCGTCGATCGACAGTCCGAAGCGCGACTGGTACTGGTGGCGCCCTGCCAGGGCCGGATTCGCGCCCGGAGAGCCGGGCGCGGAGCCGACCAACTGGGAGTCGTTCTTCTCCGGCTCGACCTGGGAGCTCGATCCTGCGACGGGCGAGTACTTCCTGCACCTCTTCAGCCGGAAGCAGCCCGACCTCAACTGGGAGAACCCTCAGGTGCGCGAGGCGGTGTACGCGATGATGCGGTGGTGGCTGGACCGGGGGATCGACGGCTTCCGCATGGACGTCATCAACCTCATCTCCAAGACCGTGGGTTCCGACGGCGCTCTGCCCGACGGCGCCGTGACCCGCGGGCTGTTCGGCGATGCGGCCCCGTTCACGATGAACGGGCCACGGCTGCACGAGTTCCTCCAGGAGATGCACCGCGAGGTCTTCCACGGGCGCCGGGACGGCCTGCTCCTGGTCGGTGAAACCCCTGGCGCGACGGTCGAGGACGGCGCCCTGCTCACCGATCCGTCGCGCGCCGAGCTCGACATGGTGTTCACCTTCGAGCACATGGGCCTCGACCACGGGCCAGGCGGACGCTTCGACCGGCGTCCGCTCGACCTGCGGGATCTCAAGGCGACGCTCGCGCGGTGGCAGCACGGGCTCGAGGACGCCGGCTGGAACTCGCTCTATTGGGACAATCACGACCAGCCGCGGATCGTCTCGCGATTCGGGGACGCGGACGCGCATCGCCGCGATTCGGCGACCTGCCTCGCGACGCTGCTCCACCTCCACCGCGGCACGCCCTACGTCTACCAGGGCGAGGAGCTGGGCATGACGAACGCCCACTTCACCGCGCTGTCGTCGTACCGCGACATCGAGTCGCTCAACTTCGCGACGTCCGCGCGGGAACTGGGGCTGCTGGACGAGCAGCAGCTCGTCGACGCGCTCGCTTTCGGCAGTCGCGACAACGCCCGCACGCCGATGCAATGGGACGCCACTGCGCACGCAGGGTTCACGACCGGGCAGCCGTGGCTCGAGGTGAACCCGAACCACGACCAGGTCAACGCTGCGGCCGAGCGTGCTGACGAGGCATCCGTCTTCCATCACTACCGACGGCTGATCGCGCTGCGCCACGACGATCCCGTGGTGAGGTACGGCGACTTCCGGATGCTGCTTCCCGACGACCCCGCCGTGTACGCCTTCACCCGTTCCTTCGAAGGGGTGAGCCTCCTCGTCGCCTGCAACGTGTCGGGGGAGGAACGCGAGGTGACTGTCGAAGCGCTCACGGATGACGCCGAACTGGTCCTCGGGAATCTCGCGCGGGTGGCTTCGATCGACGGCCGGCGGCTCACCCTGCGTCCATGGGAAGCCGTGGTGCTTCGTCTCCGCAACGACAGGTGACTCTGGCGGGCGCCGGTCGAGCTCGGACACGGGGCGCTCGATGCCATCGCGGAGAACCTTCGCGAGCTCGAATTGACGTGAGCTTGTCTGTTGCATTCGGTGGTGCGTGTGCACCTGCTCGAGGTATGGCTGGCTCGGAGGTCGACGGTCTGCCGAGTGGACGGGCAGAATCAGCGGTGCTGTGCGGGGCCTGTCTCAGGAGTTGGCTGAGTTCCCGCGGCGGACGCGGCGATCAGCCGGTCCAGAGCGGGAAGGCTCGGCCGTTCCGGGCGGAGACTGAGCCCGAGTGCGTGGCAGACGAAGAGATCGACCGCCTCTTCGACGTCGTCGCCGTCCAGAGCATCCAGAAGCTGTTGATGCGCATCGGCCATGGCATGCCAGTCGGCTACGGCGGTCGGATCGGCAAGCACATGCATCGAGCGAAGGCTGGGCTCGACGATGTCCCACATGCGGGGGAGGTGGGCGTTTCCACTCGCCTCGATCACCAGCCGATGGAACTGGAAGTCAGACTCGCGGAAGTCACCGATGTTGCCGAGGTCGGCCGCGGTGCGCATATGACGAATGAGGTCAAGAAGCTCCCTCCTATAGTCCTCAGACAGCCTGGAGCATGTGATCCGGGCGCCGATGGCCTCGAGCGCGACGCGCGCCACGCGCGCCTGCTCCGCTTCCTGCGACGAGAACTCGGTCACGAAGTTGCCGTGGTGCGGGACGTGTGTGATGAGTCCGTCGTGAGCCAGACGCTTGAGCGCCTCACGCACCGGTGCCTGGCTCACGCGAAAGCTGCGGGCGAGCTTCGATTCCACCACCTGCTCACCTGGATTCAGCTGGCCGTCCTTGATCATCCCCTTCAGCTGCACGTAGATCTGGTCCGAGAGCAGCCCGCGTTCGAGGTGGAGGCCTGCGGCAACGTCACGGGTCATACCGCGACCATACTCGATTATCTACAATCGGTTCTCGATCAGGTATCGTGAACCGATGCGTGGCTCTCGCGGTTTCCCCATGAGTGGCGATGCGATCAGGAATCGTAGTTCCAGAGGAAAGGGGTCGCGATGCGGCGAATCGCCTCCGCAGAGTACGAGCGGATTCATGCTGGCACTTGCCTAGCGCCATGGCGATCGGCTCTTCTCTCACATGGGGTACGCGGGCGACGACCTCGAGGGCGACAGGGCGGCGATGGTCACCGATCCCATCGCGCAGGGGGGGTGGGATGTCTGCAAGCCATCGCAGCTCCCGCTCGACGGCCGCGTCGAGGGCGAGTGGTGGCCGGCGATTCCCGAGGCATCTCATCGTGACCGGCGACATGCACGAGACCCCCGCGATGGAGAAGAGCGGTGGGGGTGCCGGACCACGCCCTCTGGGCAGGGCAGGCCTGGTCGTGGGGCCGCACTCGTTCGGAACTGCAGGACTGGGCAATCTCTACCGCACGGTGACTCCCGCCGAAGCGGCGGGGGCGGTGGACGCCGCCTGGGAGGTGGGCGTCCGCTATTTCGACACGGCGCCGCACTACGGCCTCGGACTCGCCGAGGAGCGGCTCGGCGCGGCGCTCGCCGCGCGGCCGCGCGACGAGTTTGTCATCTCGACGAAGGTCGGCCGCCTGATCGTCGGCACCGGCGAAGACCCGGGCGAGGACGACGACCAGGGTGTCGACGTGCCGAAGGACCGCATCCGCGTCCTGGACTACTCGCGCGACGGCGTGCTCCGATCGATCGAGGACTCGCTCGGCCGGTCCGGGCTCGACCGGATCGACATCGTGCTGGTGCACGATCCCGACGACCACTACCGGGAGGCGATGGACGGAGCCTTCCCCGCGCTCGAAGAGCTCCGTGCCGCCGGGGTCATCCGGTCGTACGGGGCCGGGATGAACCAGTCCGAGATGCTCGCCGACTTCATCCGCAACACCGACCTCGACGTCGTCATGGTCGCCGGCTGTTATTCGCTGCTCGAGCAGCCGGCGCTAGACGATCTGCTCCCCGTCGCGCTCGAGCGCGGTGTCTCGGTCATCGCGGCGGGCGTGTTCAACTCGGGCATCCTCGCCTCCGAACGGGCCACCGCCGCGTCGAACTACCGCTACCAGCCGGCGCCCCCCGAGATCGTTTCACGCGTGAACGCCATCGCGGACGTCTGCGAGGCCCATGGGGTGACGCTGCCGGTCGCGGCTGCGCAGTTCGTGCTGGGGCATCCGGCGATCGCCACCGTCTGCCTCGGCGCCCGTTCGCGCGCGCAGGTCGAGCGCAATGAGTCACTGTTCCACCAGGCGATCCCGGGCGAGCTCTGGGCCGCGTTGAAGAATGAGGGGTATCTGGACCCTTCTGCACCTGTGCCGCAGCAGACCTAGTCGGCGATGGAGTTCCGCGTCGGTGAGAAGCGCCTCCGCGACGACTGGATGTGGGTGAGCATCAGCGCCGAGGCCGCGTTGGCCTGGCCGGACAGGATCGCGTCGGCGATCGCGGCGTGCTCCCGAACGGCGAGGGACCCGGAGCCGGGCTCGTAGTACGCGCTGAACAGCGTGTCGACGAACTCGGAGTCGGGGGAGTCGCGCACCTCTGCCTGACCCGCCTGGTACAGGCGGAAGAGGTGGAAGTGGCAGTGGGTGCGGTTGAAGGCATCCTCGACGAATTCATTGCCCGACATGCGCGCGATGAGCTTGTGGAAGCGCTCGTCGTGCTCCGACATGGCCGCATACCCGGCCGACTCCGGATCGCTCGACCGACGACCGGCCTCGATCTCGGCGGCGAGATCTCTCGCGGCCGCATCGGTGTGATGTGTCGCGGCTTGAGCGGCGCACCACGGCTCTATCAGAGCGCGGATCTGAAAGAGATCGTCGCTCTGCTCGACGGTAAGCAGCTCGATCGCACTGTACCCGCGAAGGGCCTGCTTGACCACGAGGCCCTCGGACTCGAGGCGGGCGAGAGCTTCGCGCACGGGGGTCGGGGAGACGTCGAGCTGCAGGGCGAGCGCGTCGATGTTGATGTGCTCGCTGGGCTGGATCGAGTGATGGAGCAGCATCGATCGGATGGCTTCGTGGGTCTCATCCGACAGGACGGACCGGAACGGTCGACGGACCGAGCCGGGGGGTGCCGCGTAGGTGGGCATAGTCGCATCGGTCCTAGGCTCGGCGCCCACGCGGGTCGCAACCCTCGTGCTTCTGGCGCTCTTCGTGACGTATTCGCGCGTCCCGACGGGAGTGCGAAGCGATCGCTCTCATGCGGGAAGGCGGAGGCCGTTCATGCCACCGTCGACGGCGAGCGCGATGCCGGTCGTGGACGCCTGGTCGGGGCTCGCGAGGTAGGCGACGGCAGAGGCCACTTCGTCGGCGGTGATCAACCGGCCGATGGGCTGTCGGGCGGAGAGTCGCGCCCTCTCGGCAGCCGGGTCGGCGGCCTGGTCGAGGAGGCGGTTCACCCAGGGGGTATCGGCGGTGCCCGGGTTGACGCAGTTGACACGGATGCCTTCGCGGGCATGGTCTGCCGCCATCGCCATGGTCATCGACTGAACGGCGCCCTTGCTCGCGCTGTAGACAGCGCGGTCGGGCAGGCCGACCGTCGCGGCGATCGAGCAGATATTGACGATCGAGGCGTGCCCGCTCTTCCGAAGCAGGGGGAGCGCGGCGCGCGTGACCCGGGCGATGCCCATGACGTTCACATTGAAGACGCGCGCCCAATCATCCTCGATCGCGGTCTCGACGTCGCCGACCGCGCCGATGCCGGCGTTGTTGACCAGGATGTCGATCCGATCGACATGCTCGGAGACATCGCCGAAGGTCTGCGCGACCTCCTCCGCCGATCCGACGTCGCAGTGGATCCACGTGGCGAACGGCTCCAGGCCCCCAGGCACGAGATCCAGACCGATCACGCGCACTCCCTCGAACGCGAGTCGTCGTGCCGTCGCGAGGCCGATGCCGGAGCCGGCGCCGGTCACCACGGCAATCAGGCCATTCATACCCTCGGTCATCGGAGCATCCCTTCTCGCGCGGACGAACGTCCGCACATTTCCCATAGGATACAGGATTAGCGAGTATCGCCAATCGATTGATTCTGATTCTCTCTCTCGGGCTTCTTACAGTTTCGCAGCGATACGCTCTGCGACGGTAAATCGTCTTACCTCCGCCGGATACTGGCAATACTCGTCGAAGAGTGGGGTTGTTATCGATTACCGATTAGCGTATCTTGGCATCCACCCGCAGCGGGACCCGATACTCACGGAGGTTCAAAGTTGATCACTCGCCGCTTCATCATGACCACGGCAGCCTTTACAGCGGCTGCTCTCACCCTCGCCGGCTGCGCCGGTGCGGACAGCACTAACGAACCAGCGTCAGGCGAGGAGGTCGAGATCAGCATGCTCGCCAACATCTCGCTCACCCAGACGGAGGAATTCTGGAACGAGGTCGTCGCCCCGTTCGAAGAGGCCAACAACGTCGACGTCAAGATCGTGGCTCCCGGAGCCGACGGTCTCTCGGCCACGCTGACGCAGCTTCTCGCTTCGGGCGATGTGCCCGACGTCGTCGAGTGGTTGGCTCCGACCGCCGAGCTCGCGCCCGAGCTTGTCGACCTCTCCGAGTACGAGTGGGCTCAGAACGGGCCCCTCGCCGAGCAGAACAAGGTCGACGGCAAGATCTACACGTCCGGCGTCGGTGCGAACTTCCAGTCGACGTTCTTCTACAACAAGGCCGCGTTCGAAGAAGCGGGCATCACCGAGGTCCCCGAGACCATGGATGACCTCGAGGACGCGCTTGCGAAGCTCAAGGACGCCGGGTGGATCCCGCTGCAGACCGGTGGCGAGTGGTTCTCGAACATCCTGTACCAGTACCAGAGTCTCCCCAACGTCCTGGCGGAGTACCCGGACTGGCGCGCCGAGATGACCTCTGGCGATCTCACCTTCAGCGAGACGTTCAAGGAGCCGACGGAGCGCTACGTGAGCTGGCTCGAGAAGGGCTACATCCCCGCCGACTCGGTCGGTGTGAAGTACGCCGACGCCGAGGCCAACTTCCTCGCGGGCAAGGTCGCCATCTACCCGATGGGCAGCTGGTTCGCCGCCGCCGAGATGCAGGCCGCCGAGAAGCCCGAGATCGGCGTCTTCTCCACGCCGGTCGAGAAGGAGGGCGACACCCCGCGCGTGGCCGCCGCACTCGCGAACACCTACCTCGTCATGAAGGCATCCGAGCACCAGGATGCTGCGATCAAGCTCGTCGAGTTCATGACCACCGACGAGGACGCGATCACGGCGCAGCTTGCCGGCGACGGCATCTTCCGCGCAGGCTACGACGACTACGAGATGGACCAGCTCAGCAAGGACATTGTGAAGCTCGTCGAGGAGACGCCCGTCGATGCGTTCGTCTCTCCCGGCGAGGGCGCCGGAGACGACACGGTGCCCGCCGGCTTCACCGCCGAGATGAACACCCAGGTCCAGGCACTCATGACGGGTCAGGCCAATGCCGACCAGTTTCTCGCTGCCATGGACGCCTGGTTCGCCAGCAACCGCTGACACCCGGCGGCCCTCGCGCCGCCAGCGCTCCCGGGGCGACTATACGGTCGCCCCGGGAGCACCCTAGATTGTTTTCGACGAAGGGCCAATGATGTCTACCCCGTCTCGTGCCGTGGTCGTGTGGAGGCGACGCCTCCCCGGGCTGGTCATGGCCTCGCCCGCGGTCATCGTCTTTCTGGCCATGTTCATGGTTCCGATGGTGCTCGCGTTCGTGCTCAGCCTCACCAACTGGAACGGGTTCAGCCTGAGGTTCGAATTCGTCGGCTTCGAGAACTATCTCAATGCGTTCAAGAACCCCCGCGTGTTCAACGCATCGACCTACACCTTCGTCGTCGCACTGATCGGAACGCTGCTCTGCAACGCGGTCGGCTTGGCGCTCGCCACCCTCATCAGCGGATCGGGGCCTCTCAACACTGTCGCGCGGACCGTGTTCTTCTACCCCTACATCATCAGTGCGCTGATCATCGGGTTCCTCTGGTCGGCGCTTCTCGCGCCGCAGGGCGTTGTCAACAACGTCCTCGTCCAGCTGGGTCTCGCGCCGATCCCGTTCCTCTCGGACCCCGAGCTGGCCAAGGCGACGGTGATCTTCACCGTGGTCTGGGCGGCGTTCGGCTTCAACATGATCCTGTACATCGCGGGTCTGAAGTCCATTCCCGCGGAGTACTACGAGGCAGCGATGATGGACGGCGCCCGCAAGTGGATGCAGTTCCGCCACATCACCCTGCCGCTGCTCGCACCGGTGGTGACCGTGAACCTGGTTCTTACCATCGTCGGTCTGCTCAAGGTCTACGACATCGTCCTCGCGCTGACCGATGGTGGCCCGGCCGGCTCGACGCAGACCATCGTCTACCAGATTCTGAAGGAGTCTTTCGCGAACGCGAAGCTCGGATTCGGGTCGGCCCAGTCGGTCATCCTCCTGATCGTCACCGCCGTCATCGCCCTGACCGTGACGCTCGCCCGTCGCGGGGCCGAGAAGAAGGTGTCGGAATGAACATGCGGACCAAGTCCACCGAGTCGCAGACGACCGCAGTCGCCGAAGCCATGACCGTGCCAGCGGCGACCGACGCCGTCGTCACCCCTGCATCCGCGTCAGCCATCGCGAACGCCGTCGAGGCGCCGCGCTCTCCGCGTCGTCGGCGCCGGAGGCCGACCGCGTCGTCGTCCGTCGGTCGCATCACGAAGTGGGCGGTGCTCGTCGTCGTCGCCGTCGTCATGCTGGTGCCGATGTACGTCCTGGTGATCAGCGCGTTCAAGTCTCAGGCGGACATCCTGCTCACGCCGCTGCTCATCTCCCCGGACACCTTCACTCTCGAGCATCTGGCGAAAGCCCTCACGAGCGAAAAGTTCAATGTCGTCCGTGCGTACGGAATCACCCTGCTGTTCGTGGTGCTCGTCAACGTCTTCTGCATCCTGCTGGCGGCACCGGCCTCTTACGTCATCGCGCGCGGTCGCAGCAAATGGCATCTGGTGCTTCTGCTGGTGTTCGTCTCGGGCATGTTCATCCCCGGCCAGGTCACTCTCATCCCTGTCGTGTTCGTGCTCCGGGTGCTCGGCCTCATCGGAACGATCCCGGGGTTCGTTCTGTTCGAGACAGCATTGACGCTGCCCATCACGATCTTCCTGTTCGTCGCATACCTGCGTACCGTCCCCCGCGACATCGACGAGGCTGCCGCCCTGGATGGTGCGGGCAAGATCCGCGCGTTCTGGTCGTGCATCTTCCCCATCATGAAGCCGGCCGTCGCGACGATCGTGGTGCTCAACTCGATCGCGGTATGGAACGACTTCGTGAATCCGCAGGTCGTACTCGGAACCAGTTCGGGCATCTACACGGTCACAACGGGCGTCTACGCGGCGGTGGGGCGATACACCACCGACTACACCCTCGTCTTCCCGACGCTGCTGCTGGCGATCGCCCCTGCGTTCATCTTCTTCATCTTCATGCAGCGCAAGATCGTCGGCGGGCTCGTCGCCGGCGCCACGAAAGGCTGAGTCGTATGACGCCAGCGAACCCGTCGCCCGGTCCCACGCCCGCGCCCGCGGTCATCCGCGCCACTGCGCCCGCAGGAATGCCCCCGACGTGGGCGGTTCTCGAGCGACACCTCTTCGACCTGCTCGACGTCTCCTGGCGCCGCTTCTCGGAGCGCTATTGCGATCCCGACGGAAGCCTCCGGTACGAGGGAACACTGGTCACCCGGGATGGCGTGGACGACTTCTACGAGGCCTTCTTCAACTGGCCGGCCCTGTACTTGCTGGGTGGCGAATCCGACCTGCTCGACGCGTGCAAGCGGCATTGGAACGGGGTCACCGCACAGCTCACGAGGATGGGCTTTCTCACCGACGAGTACGAGAACGGATACGACTGGTTCCACCAGGGCGAGTCGCTGCTCTTCTTCTATGCGATCTGCGCGGCGGATCCGTCAGACGAGGCGTTCCGCGCGCGAGCGAAGAGATTCGCCGACCTCTACCTGCCTGGTGCAGCGACCGGGAACTTCGATGCCGAGCGCAGCATGATTCGCGCGCCGCACAACGGTGCGCGCGGCCCGTTGCCGGGACTGGGGGAGGACCTCAACACCTACGGCACAGATCTCTGGTTCATGGAACCGTACGGCCTGCCCGTCGTCGGGCTGCCCGGGATCGAGAAGTGGCGGGATCTGGAGGATCCGCAGAAGGCTGCGCTCATGGGTCAAGAGATGCAGCGCCGCCTAGGGGCGGGCGACACCGCCATAAACCTCTGTGCGACCAGCTTGATGGCGAACGCCTGGCTCTACGACAACGAATCCGATTACAGCTCGTGGATCACGGCGTACGCCGACGCGTGGAAGAAGCGGGCCGAAGACCTGGGCGGGAGGATGCCGGACAACGTCGGCCCGTCGGGCGAGGTCGGCGAGCTGCAAGACGGACGCTGGTACGGCGGGCACTACGGCTGGGTCTGGCCGCACGGCGTCTATAGCGTCGGTGCGGCAGCGCTCATCGCAGCCATGAACGCGCGCTTGGTCGGAGCAGACGATTCGATCCTCGAGCTCGCCAGGATTCCTCTGCAGCAGATCCAGCAGGAGAAGCGACGCGGCGTCGTCGCTGAAGAACGCGGCACCATGTTTCGCGAGTGGACTGCTCGACTGGGTGAGGACGCTCAGAACCAGGTGATGCTGGTGCCCTATCGACACGCGCTCGACGGCTGGTTCGACTATCACCCGATGCAGACCGCGTTTCCGGTGTGGCTCTGGTGGACATCGATGGATGCCGCTGACCACGCCCGGCTCGAGACGCTTCGGAGCGAGGCGGGATACGACTGGTCGGTCGTGCACGAGTTCCGCGATAAGGAAGAAGCAGGTCATGAGGCGCCGTGGTATGCCTATCTGCGCGGTGAGAACGAGGACTACCCCGAGCTGGCGCTGCGGATGGCCATCGCCCAGGCCTCACGACGCCTGGCGCTCATGGCGGAAGACGATTCGACGCCCGACCAGATCGACATCCATTGGTGGCAGCGGATCAACCCCGTCGTCACCGAGGTGCTGACTCAACTCACGACCGGCGCCCCCCAGACGCTCTACAACGGTGGTCTGCAGTACGCCCGAGTCCGCTACGCGGATGCTGAGGCGGGCCGCCCCGGCCTGCCGCCGCATGTCTCGGCGCTGGTGGACCGGATCGACGGCAATGGCCTCGGTATCACGCTGGTCAACCTCAGTCCGACCGAAGAGCGCACTGTCCTGATCAGCGGCGGCGCATTCGGTGAAGACCGGTTCGACACGGTCGTGTACACGGTGCTGGCCAGCGAGTTTCCTGGCAGCTCCCTGTCGTACTTCTCCGATCACGTCGACGACGCGGTTGCGTCGTTGGCGGTGGACGCGGGTCGATTCCTCGTGGAGCTGCCACCGCTCACCACGATCCGCCTCGACTGCCAGATGACTCTGCGCGCGTACATCCCACGCCATCAGCGGTTCGACACTGCTGACCGCGCGAGCTGACCCCCCTCGAAAGGAACTGAACATGACCAACACCGCCACCGCGACGAAGCCGCCTGTGCAACTCCCCATCCGTGGAGAGGCCTGGTCGCGCCCGGACGCGGATCAGATGGAGGCCATGCAGGAGATCGGTTCGGCCACGGCCTGCGCGAAGCTCCACCAACTCGGCATTCGTCGGTCGTTCATCGAGGGTCCGGTGTCGCTTCAGCCTGGCCAGAAGGTCGTCGGCTCCGCCCTGACGCTCCAGTTCATGCCCCAGCGGGAGGATCTCGCATCCGGCGTCTCTCAGGAGTACGTCGAGCGGAACACCGCCCTGTGGGCGGTGATGGAGACGGTGCAGCCCGGCGACGTCCTCGTCATCCAGGCGTACGGCAGCCAGTTCTCCGGATGCATCGGCGACATCCTCGCCCGCTACTTCCAGCGCAAGGGCGGCGCCGGCATCGTCGTCGACGGCCGGATCCGGGATGCCGGCCGGATCCGCGAGCTCGGGATTCCCGTCTGGAGCACCGGGACGACGCCGCACTACGCCTCGCAGTCGGAACTCTTTCCGTGGGCGTACGACGTGCCTGTCGCCGTCGGCGGCGCGCTCTGCCTGCCGGGCGACTTCGTCGTCGCCGACGACGACGGCCCGGTGATCGTGCCTCAGGGGCTCGCGTCGGAGTTGTGCGCGGCCACGAAGGATCATCAGGACTGGGAGGTCTTCAGCCGCACGCGGCTCGACCAGGGTGCGAGGCTGAGCGACTACTACCCGCTCACTCCCGACACTCGGGCGGAGTATGAGGCCTGGCTCGCGGCAGGCTCGCCCCGCTGAGCTGTCTGGTTGAACGGGATGCCTGAGTCCTCCGCAGGTCTCGTCGATGCCCACATCCACCTTTGGGACACAGGGGTTTTCGACTTGCCCTGGCTCGCTGCGGTTCCTCAACTCGCGACGAGATACACCGCGGCCGAACTCGCCCAGGAATGGGCCGGCGTCCCGGTGCGTGGCGCTGTCGCCGTCCAGGCGGGCGACTCGGCCGCCGAGGCGACGTGGTTGCTTTCGAGCGTCGCTGACGCTTCAACGCTGGCACAGGCGCAGATCGAAGTGGTTCTGCAGTATGCACCGTCGCGCAATCGGCTGCCCGGACCGTGGGAGCCTCTCGTCTTCAGTGAGGGCCGGTATCCAAAGGGGGTGCGTCTTCCGCTGTACGAGCACCCCGCGGACTGGTGGGCGCTCCGCGGCGTGGAGGAGCTCGTCGGCTATCTCGAAGACCACGGGTTGATCCTCGAACTGCTGCTGCGCCCGGATCAGCTCCGTTCGGTCGGCGAGATCGCGACCAAGCACCCTCGACTCACCATCGTCCTCTGTCATCTCGGGCTGGGGGAGGGCGATCCCACTCAGGAGTGGCGAGCCGACGTCGCGCGGCTCGCGACCCGCAAGAACGTCGCCGCGAAGGTCTCCGGTCTCATCACCAGCCGGCCACCAGAGCCCGAGGACCACCGTCGTGCACGCCGTGCCGCAGGATGGGCGCTCGAGCGATGGGGACCGGAGCGCCTCATGTTCGGAAGCGACTGGCCGGTGTCGACCCGCGCCGGCAGGTATACCGATGTGCTCGAGTGGACGATGCGGGCGGTTGGCGCCGCCTCCCCGGGCGAGATCCAGTCGCTGTCGGAGTCGACCGCTGTATCCGTGTACAACCTCGCTGCCCCGGGGAGCCATCAGCAAACGATTAGCGGTAAGTGATCACGTTAGACTCGACAGATGACCGACTCAGTGACCCACGGACTCCAACTGGATCGAGCGCTGCTGTCTGAGCAGATCTATACGCACATCAAGCAGATGATCAAAGACGGCACCCTGGCACCCGGGGATCAGGTCGTGGAGTACAAGATGGCTCGTGAGCTGGGCGTGAGCCAAGCCCCTGTTCGCGAAGCGCTGAAGCGGCTCGTGCATGACGGCATCGTCACCCACGTTCCGCGCAACGGCAACTTCGTGTCCCGATTCTCGACGCAGGAGGCAGAGGATGCGAGAGTCGCTCGCGTCGCTCTCGAAGAGATGGCGGCCAGGCTGACCTGCGGCCGGTTGAGCGAACAGGAGGGCGTCGAACTCAGCGACCTGATCAATGGGATGCGGCTGGCTGCCGATCGTCGTGATCTGGAGGCTTTCCGTGAGCACGACTTCGCGTTCCACCGTGCGGTGGTGCAGGCGAGCCGCAACACCTACCTGCCACGGATGTGGGACATCGTCGAACCCAGTCTGCGCTCCTTCGACATCCTCTCCGACCCTGCGTTCAAGGGGGACTGGCATGTTGCGGCCGAATGGCATCAAGACCTTCTCGACGCGTTGATGACGTCCAGTCCCGCGGAGGCGGCGGCGCTGTTCGCGCGGCACGCTGCCAGGTTGGCCGGCAGCGAGGGCGACGACCTCGAGTCTGTTCTGCGCGGGGAGCTTCCCGCCGCCGACGCATAATCCATACCGGAGGAGCCGCACGTGGAAGTGACAGTCCAGCGAGCCCGGCTCCGCCCGGGTGCCGGGCCTCGATACAGCCAGGTCCATTCGCGCATTCCGGCCGAGATCGAGGCAGCGTTGCGCGCGAGTGGAGTGATGCGCTGGCAGATCTGGCGCGACGGTGATTCCCTCTTCCACCTCATCGAAACGATCGACGGCTTCGACACGACGTTGGAGAGAATGCGGCTACTCGGCCCGATCGACCCAGAATGGGACGAACTGATCGACTCGCTGGTCGACTCCGCCGATGAATCGTTCGCCACGCTGGATCCCGTGTGGGCGATGACTCCCGAGGGGCAGTTCGGCGGGGAGGATGCACGGGTCGTGGCCGGCTCCACCGGGGCGTAGAGCCGCACGCCCCCTCTCTCTTCCGCAGTGTCGGTCGCGTGTTGTTCCTCGCCCGCGTTGCAGGTCGGGCCCCTCGTGCGCGGTGATCTCGCCCGCCGCTCTGGAAACTCCTGCATCATCGATTGGCGATTGACAATAGCCGATTGTGCAGGCATAGTCGACGATCAGGCAGTTGCGCTTCCTGTCATGCAAAGTGCGGATACGCGAGCGCAGATCCAAAGACATGAGCACGGCCATCAATGGTGAAGGGCGGATTCGCAGTGAGGCGAGCATTCCGATCGGACCAGCGAGGAGTGGTGCCCCTCGCGGCGCTGACGATCTCGGCAGCGGCTATCAGCGATGAGGCTGAGAACGGACGACGTGACGTGATGATGAACAATTCGCTGGGAAGAGTGACTTCGCTGCTGCTGGGCCTCGCGTTGGTCGTCGCCACGCTGGCCCTCACACCGACATCGGCCAGCGCTGCAGGCGCCGACTATTACGTGAGCGCGACGAGCGGATCGGACACGAACGCGGGAAGTTCGACGAGCGCGCCGTTCAAGACCATTCAGAGAGCCGCCAATGTCGCTGTGTCGGGCGACACGGTCCACATCATGGCCGGCACATATCGCGAGAAGGTGACACCCGCCAACAGTGGCACGGCCAGTGACCCGATCACCTTCAAGAAGTACAACGACGATGAGGTGATCATCAGCGGACTGGAGGTCGTCCCCTCGACCGGCTGGCAATTGGACGCGGGCAACGTCTACAAGCACACCGTGCCAGACTCCGACCCTGAGATGGGACTCGAGAACGCACAGGTGTTCGTGGGCGGTGTAGAGATGACTTTGGGGCGGTGGCCCAACACGGGAAGGGCAGCCTGGTCAGCAGCGCCGAACGTGGATTTCATGACGACCGAGGGAGACACCTGGATCGAAGGAGCCACAACCGGGGCAGAGATACCCGGTGGCGACGATGCATGGACGGGCGGGATCGTCACTGCGCTCGCCCGGTCGGGGTGGGGCTTCTACCCGTGGAAGATCACCGACTACACGCAGAGCAACCACCGAATCACACTCAACGGTGCCGGCCTCGACGGAAATGAGTATGGATGGCAACTGCCCACGGACATGTACCCGGATGACAAGGAGTTCGTTCTCATGGGCGCGCGTGTCGCCGTGGATGTCGAGAACGAGTTCTACGTGGATTACGCCAACGACACGCTGTACTTGTATGCGCCAGGCGGGGGCAGCCCTGGGTCGAACGTCGAGATCAAGACCCGCAAGTGGGGGTTCGACCTGGGCAACGCCAACTACATCCACATCGAAGGAGTGAAACTCCGTGGAGCGGGGATTCGAGCCTGGGATTCGCACGACTCCGTGATCGATCGCGTCGAGCTGGACTACCCCGCGGTGTCGCGCCTGCACTACACGGAGGACGTTGATCTAGAAGGCTTCGCATACAGCGGGTGGCGGATGTCGACGGACAGCGGCGTTCTGCTGGGTGGTGCCAGAGGAAAGAACCACTTCGGTCATTCCAACACGCTCAAGAACAGCACGGTCAAGAACGCCACCACAACGGCTGCCGTCACCCTGGGCGGAACGGGACACAATGTCGTGAATAACGAGATCACGGACTCCGCCATGGGGATCTGGGCGAACGGTAGCGATTTCCTCATCAGCTACAACACCATCGCCAGAATGCAGATGAATGCCCTTCATGGGTACTACCACGACACGATCGTCGAGCACAACGACATCTCGAGTATGCTTCAGGACGGCCAGACCGACGATGGTGCAACGCACCCGTACGCCATGGACATGGGAAATTCCGTCTGGCGATACAACAGGATTCACGATTTCTCTGCCCTTGCCGCGCTCTATGCCGACAATGCGACGATGAATCTCGGGATTCATAGAAACGTCGTCTACGACATCAACGGTCCCTGGGGGGCCATGGTGAATGGGCGCTCGGAGAACGTGGCGATGTACCACAACACCTTTGTGAATCCTGGCCAGGCAGGATTCAACTTCTGGGATCTGCCGGGCTACAACGTTTTCGGCGCCAACAACATCGCGGCGCGGTCCACGTTCCAGACCACAATGGTCGGCAGCACCAAGAGCCATAACCTGGAGAACACCGATCCGCTCTTCGTCAACGAAGGGGGCCATGATCTGCGCCTGCAGAGCACGTCGCCGGCGATCGATGCAGGAATGGTCCTTCCCGGCATTTCCGATGGTTACACCGGGTCGGCGCCCGACGCCGGCGCCTACGAAAAGGACGGCGCCGGCTGGACGGCAGGACACGACTTTGACAACCCGCCCGCAATGACATCCTCCACCGGAGTGTGGCCGCGGATGAATCACGTCAAGAACAGCAGTTTCGATGCGAGGGTCTGGGGCGGCGCGATCGCAAATCTGACGTGGCACGACGGGTGGAACATCAGCGACAGCACCGTTGCCGTGCACCAGGCGTATGGCGAGAGCTGGGACGAGTACACGAAGAACACGCGGTCGTCGGCTGTCCTGCAGCAGGGGGACTGGATCACGCAGACCATCACCGGGCTCTCACCGAACACCACCTACACCGCCGGCGCGTACCTCAGAATGGACACAGCAGGCGTCGGCTCGGCCACCATGACGGTCGAGAATTTCGGCGGCTCGGCGGTCACCCCGGTCTCGGGAAACGCTGACGCAATGCAGCACCGTACGCTCGAGTTCACGACGGGACCGAGCAGCACAACCGCAACCATCAAGATCTCCAAGGACGCCACGACAGCGAACGCGGCCTATGTCGCGAACGTGTCCCTGACCGAGAACCTGCAGGTAGCCGGCCTCATCGGGCATTGGAAGCTCGACGAGAGCAGCGGAACGGTCGCGGCCGATTCATCCGGCAACTCCGCGAACGGGACGGTGAGCGGGACGACGAGCTGGGTTGCGGGCAAGTCCGGGAATGCGCTGAGCCTGGGCAGTGCGACCAGCCACGCGGACATCGGCTCCCATGACCTCGGCAACGCCGCCGGCGTGACCTTGAGCATGTGGGTCAAGACGACCTCCACCTCGACGAACTCCTATCTGTTCGGCGGCTGGGACGGTCCGGGCGTGCAGTTCACCTACAACACCGGGGGAGCCGGTGGCGGCAAAGTGAATCTGTACCATTCGTCGTTCGGAAGGATCAACTCCACAACGAGCGTCAATGACGGCAGCTGGCACATGGTGACGTGGCGGTATGTGAAGGGCGACACCTTCAAGATCTACGTCGACGGCGCCGAAGAAGCCACCGCGAATGTCGGAACCATCAACTGGGACGACTGGTACTGGATCATCGGTGCGCAAGGATCCTCGAAGACGGAGGGATTCAACGGCTCGATTGACGATGTGCGTCTGTACAACACCGCGCTGGCGCCATCAGCGATTCAGCAGCTGTACTACGCCCCGGAGAACCTTGCGCAAGGCAAGACGGCGACGCAGTCATCCACGTACGGCAGCGCCGGTGCGTCGAGGGCAGTGGACGGCATCACCGATGGCGACTACTTCGCCGGCTCGGTCACCTCCACCGGGCTTGAGGCCAACGCATCGTGGCAGGTGGATCTGGGGCAAGCCCGGGCTATCGGCGACATCCAGGTCTGGAACCGCACCGATCTTGTCCCGGAACGTCTCTCCGACTATTGGGTGTTCGTATCCTCGGTTCCGTTCACCCCCGGCCTGACCGCGGCGCAGCGCGTCACCGAGGGAGTCGCCACCGGATTCCACCAGACCACCCAGGCAGGGTCTCCCACCACGATCCCTGCTGACGTCACGGGACGGTATGTGATGGTCCAACTCGCGGGCACCAACTACCTCAGCCTCGCCGAGGTGAAGGTGCTCGCACCGGTGACGAACTTCGCACAAGGAAAGACCGCGACGCAGTCGTCGACGTACACAACCGCCGCCGCCTCCAAGGCGGTCGACGGAATCACCAACGGAAACTACTTCGCGGGGTCCGTCACCTCGACGCAGCAGGAGGCCCACGCGTCGTGGCAGGTGGACCTGGGGCAGACTCGAGCCATCGGTGACATCAGAATCTGGAACCGCACCGACGCGGCCCCAGAGCGCCTCTCCGACTACTGGGTATTCGTGTCGCCTGTTCCCTTCACCTCCGGCCTCACGCCAGCGCAGCGCGTTACCGAGGGGGTGGCCACCGGCTTCCACCAGACCGCGCAGGCAGGATCTCCCACGATGATCCCCGCTGATGTCAGCGGTCGGTACGTGATGGTCCAGCTCTCCGGCACCAACTACCTCCACCTCGCCGAGGTGAAGGTGCTGCCCGACCTGGACTGACCGACAAGGGGCGCCGGCGCGGAGGCCTGCGCCGGCGCCCCGAGCTCGGCGTCAGCCGGGTCTCCCCAGCACGGCGCCGGCGCGGCAGCGGTGGCCCCAATTCGAATCGCCCTGCCGTACGTCCGAGACCGTCCGGCCCGTGTCTTGTGCGCTCGGGACGACTGGGTTGAAGTCGACGGTGACGCCATTTTAGCTTCATCGATTGGCGATTGACAATAGGTGGGCACCGCTGGCACAGTGGCGATCAGACGGCCGCTCTGTCCCGCTACGCCTTAGCTGCGTTCCGGCAGCGCAGGTCGATATCCATGAGCACGGCCATCAATGGTGAAGGGCGGATTCGCAATGAGGCGAGCATTCCGATCGGGACAGCGAGGAGCAGCGCCCCTCGCGGCGCTGACGATCTCGGCAGCGGCTATCAGCGATGGGGCTGAGAACGGACGACGTGAGGTGACGATGAACAGATCGCTCCGAGGAGCGCTTTCAATGGTGCTCGGCCTTGTATTGGTCGCGGCGATGCTGACGTTTGCGCCGGCATCTGCGCGCGCCGCGGGCATGGACTATTACGTGAGTGATTCGATGGGCTTGGATACGAACGCGGGCAGCTCTACGAGCGCGCCGTTCAAGACCATTCAGAAAGCCGCGGACGTTGCCGTCGCCGGTGACACGGTGCACATCATGGCGGGTACTTACCCTGAGACGGTGACGCCGGCGAACAGCGGCACGGCCAGCAACCCGATCACCTTCCAGCGGTACAACGACGACGACGTCACCATCACGGGTTTGGATGAGGTCAGTTCGTCCGGTTGGCAGGTGGATTCCGGCAGCGTCTACAAGCACTCCGTCGCCGCCTCGGAGCTGGGCGTCGACAAGTCGCAAGTCTTCGTGGATGGGGTTGAGATGACGCTGGCGCAGTGGCCCAACAAGGGCAGCGCCAATGCAACGTGGACCGCAGCACCGAACGTCAATCACATGACCACGGTGTCACCCACGTGGATTGAAGGCACCACGATTCCCGGTGGCGACGATGCATGGAACGGCGGGATCGTCACCGCCTCAGCGCGTCAGAGTTGGGGATTCTATCCGTGGAAGATCACCGACTATACGCAGAGCAACCATCGAGTCACCTTCGACGGTGCCGGCCTGTCGGGAAACGAGTACGGATGGCAATTGCCGTCGGGAATGTACCCGGGCTCGGCCCACTTCGTCCTCGCGGGGGCCCGTGTCGCGATGGACGTCGAGACCGAGTACTACGTCGACAAGACGACGAACACGCTGTACCTGATCACCCCGGGCGGAGGCAGCCCCGCAGACCACACCGTCAAGATCAAGACCCGTGAGTGGGGCTTCGACCTCGGCAACGCGAACTACATCCATATTGAGAACCTCGACTTTCTCGGCGCCGGGATCCGGGCGTGGGATTCGCACGACACCGTGATCGACGATGTCGTCGTCGACAACCCCATCGTTTCGCGCCTGCATTACACGCAGAACGTTGACCTGGAGGGCTTCGCGTACAGCGGCTGGAGATTCTCCACTGACGCTGGAGTCCTTCTGGGCGGAACCAAGGGAAGCAACCACTTCGGCAAGGACAACACGCTCAAGAACAGCACGATCAAGAACGTCACCGCCGCTGCCGTCACTCTCGGCGGAGAGGGTCACAAAGTCGTGAACAACCTGATCACGGATGCCGTGATGGGTGTATGGGCGATCGGCAGTGAGTTTCTCATTAGCCACAACACCATCACCAAAATGAGAATGAACGCCCTCCATGGGTACTACAACGACACGATCGTCGAACACAATGACATCTCGCACCTGCTCCTCGACGGGCAGACCGACGATGGAGCAACGCACACGTATGCGATGGACATGGGCAATTCGGTCTGGCGGTACAACGTCATTCATGACTTTCATGCTCTGGGTGCGCTCTACGCAGACAATGCGACGATGAACCTGGGCATCCACAGAAACGTTGTGTACGACACCGGGAATGAATGGGGCATCCTCGTGAACGGCGGCTCGGAGAATGTGCAGATGTACCACAACACGCTCGTGAACCCGGGACTCGCCGGCTTCAACTGGTATGAGCGCCCCGGGTACAACAACTTCGGCGCGAACAACATCACGACGCGCAGCACATTCGCGACCACCATGGGAGGAAGCAGCAAGAGCAACAATCTGGAGAATACGGATCCGCTCTTCGTCAACGAAGCCGGGCATGATCTGCGACTTCAGAACACGTCTCCCGCAATCGATGCCGGCATGCTTCTTCCAGGAATCTCCGATGGCTACACCGGCGTCGCTCCCGATGCCGGCGCGTTCGAGAAGGATGCCGCGAGCTGGACTGCGGGACACGACTTCGCCAACCCGCCTGCCATGACCTCCACTACCGGGGTCTGGCCGCGTATGAACCTGGTCGAGAACGGCACGTTCGATGCGAGGGTCTGGGGCGGCGCCATCCAGAATCTGAGCTGGCACGATGGGTGGACGATCAGCGACAGCTCCGTGGACGTGCACAAGGCCTGGGGGGCTAGCTGGGACGCCTACACAGTGAACATGAGGTCGTCGGCCGTTCTCCAGCAAGGTGACTGGATCGAGCAGACGATCACCGGACTGTCGCCGAACACGACCTACGACGCGGGAGCGTATCTGCGACTGCACACTGCCGGCGCTGGCTCAGTCGTCAGCATGACTGTCGAGAACTTCGGCGGCCCAGCGGTTACGCCGCTCACGACCACCACCGCTTCGTGGCAGCATCCGATTCTGAAGTTCACCACGGGCCCGAGCAGCACCAGCGCGACCATCAAGGTCCTCAAGGACTCCACCACGCCGAATGCCGCCTACGTCGCCAACGTTTCGGTGGTCGAGGTGATGGGAGCGCAAGGGCCGATCGGGCACTGGAAGCTCGATGAGGCCAGCGGAACGGTCGCAGCGGACTCCTCAGGGTTCGCCGCAAACGGCACCGTGAGCGGCACGACGAGCTGGGTGTCGGGCAAGTCCGGCAACGCGCTCAGCTTGGGCAGTGCGAACAGTCACTCTGACATCGGCCTTCGCGATCTCGGAACCGCCAGTGGAATGACGTTGAGCATGTGGGTGAAGACGACTTCGACCGCAACGAACTCCTACCTGTTCGGCGGCTGGGACGGTCCTGGGGTCCAGTTCACGTTCAACACCGGCACCGCCGGCGGCGGCAAAGTCAATCTGTATCATTCCTCGTTCGGGCGAGTGAACTCCACGACCAGCGTGAACGACGGCAGCTGGCATCTGGTGACGTGGCGCTACGTGAAGAACGGCACGTTCAAGATCTACGTCGATGGCACGGAAGAGGCCACGGCGAACGTCACAACGCCCATCAACTGGGACGACTGGTACTGGATCATCGGTGCGGAAGGATCTTCGAAGTCCAACGGCTTCATCGGTTCGATCGACGACGTGCGACTGTATGACCGTGCCCTCGCCCCGGCCGAGATACAGAACCTGTACTCCGCCGCGGTGAACCTCGCTCAGGGCAAGACGGCGACCCAGTCGTCGACGTACGGTGGCGCTGCGGCATCCCGAGCGGTGGACGGGGTCACCAACGGCGACTACTTCGCCGGCTCGGTCACTTCGACCGGGCTCAGTGCTGGCGCGTGGTGGCAGGTGGACCTGGGTCAGTCCCGAGACATCGGTGGCATCGAAGTCTGGAACCGCACCGACGGCGTTCCTGAAAGACTGTCCGACTATTGGGTGTTCGTCTCGCCAGTTCCCTTCACCCCCAACCTCACTGCCGCGCAGCGCGTGACCGAGGGGGTGGCCACCGGGTACCACCAGACAGTTCAGGCCGGTAGCCCCACGACGATTCCCACTGACGTCAACGGTAGGTATGTGATGGTGCAGCTCTCCGGCACCAACTACCTCAGCCTTGCGGAGTTGAGGGTGCTTCCCGCAGCAAACCTCGCTCAGGGCAGGACGGCGACCCAGTCGTCGACATACAGCGGGGCCGCGGCATCCAGAGCGGTGGACGGGAACACCAACGGCAACTATTTCGCCGGCTCGGTGACTTCGACCGGACAGGAGGCGAATGCGTGGTGGTCTGTGGACCTGGGCAAGACCCGGAACATCGGCGATGTCCAGGTGTGGAACCGCACCGACGGCGTACCTGAGAGACTGTCCGACTACTGGGTCTTCGTGTCCTCGGTCCCGTTCACCCCGAATATCACGGCCGCCCAGCGTGTCACCGAAGGGGTAGCCACGGGATTCCATCAGACCGCTCAGGCGGGGAGCCCGACAATCGTCCCCGCCGACCTCAGCGGGCGATACGTGATGGTTCAGCTCACTGGCACCAACTACCTCAGCCTCGCCGAGGTGAAAGTGCTTCCCAACCTGGATTGACCAGCACAGAGGCGCGGCGCGGGCTCGTCCGCGCCGCGCCGCGCCTCTCGCGTCGACGGTTCGCCGGCGATGCGTTCGTTCGGTCGCTGATGATCGTGACGAAGGCCGGCGCGCGTGGCGGCTGCTCGGCTAGTCCAGGACCGCCGGGGCAGTGTCACCGGTGGAGGCGATCCCGAGCGTGCGAGCCCCGAGATGCTTGGGCGCGGCCGCAGGGGTCCCGGTGACCGGCGCGAAAGCCACGCCTGAAACGGGGAAGGCCGTCCGCTCGATGACCACGCTGCCGGCGGCCGTCAACGGGACCGACAGAGTGGCAGCGGTCGACGCCGAGGCCACGACCGCCCCGGTACGACCGTCGATGGCCCGGAACTGTGCACCGGGCCAGGGATTGGCGATCACCACCATCTCGTTGCCGGCGTCGACCGTCTGAGCAGCCTCGATGCCGACGTACTGCACGACACCGTTCCGCACCTGCACGCTGACCTTGTGGCCACCCAAGACGTGCACCGAGCCATCGACGTCCCAGCCGGCCGGCCAAGCGGGCAACACTTTGAGCACACGCCGGGGTGGCAGCAGATCACCAGCTGCGTCGAGTTGCGGGGCCCCCTTGTCGTAGTACGAAACCAAGGCCTCCTGCAGGCCGGAGCTGACGACCGCACCGAACTCGCTGTAGAAGGTCGGGCTCTCAGCGGGCTCTGCCTCGTAGTAGCTGTACCCGTTCGAGTAGTGCTGGAATGCGATGGCGCCGTTGACCAGGGCATCCCGCACGTCGTCGGCCAAACCAAGTCGTGCGGCCTGGGTTGCCTCCATGGACCAGTCGTATCCCAAGGGGTACACCCGGCGCCGGAAGGTGGTCTTGGCCAGTGCGGAATCGTCGCCGAAGAGCCCCCATGGCCAGATGGGTTCCAAGTCGGGGTTCTGCGCGTTCTTTGAAGGTTCGTCCGTTCCCGCCCACGCGATCACGGTGTCGGTTCCCCGAACCTCGGTGCGGAAGTCGGCGATCTGGGGAACGGCTGCCCTCAGGTCTGCGGCCAGGTCCTCGTCGCCCCGGGCCTTGGCCAGGGAGGCGACGAGGGGGAAGAGGCGCTTCATAGCCGCGAGGTCGGTTGCGGGATCGTCGACATCCCACTGGTTCTCGAGTGCGTTGGCGTGGGTGAGATGACGGAGGCCCTGAGCGTTCACGGGGTCGAGCCGGGTCAGGTAGAAACGACAGACGTCGGCCAGGAACTCATATGACTCCTGGTCGAGCGGTTCGTGGGTGTACTCGGAGCGGAGCCACATGTTGTAGGCGACCTCGGGGCCTGAGGACAGGATCCGGGTCGTGTACGACATCTCCGGGTCGGCAGGCGTCTTGCAAGCCTCTGACGTGCTGTCTTCGCCGTACAGCGAAAGCCCGGTGCCGTTGAATCTCATCGTCTCGGGGATGCAGACGCCCGCCATCCCTGGCATCCACCGGGCGGTCTCCGCCTTCCGGAAAGCATGGTTGCTCTTGTACAGGTTGAAGTACGGGGCGTTGAAGTCGGAGAGGTTGGCGCCGAAGTTCTGCGCGACCTGCTGGCGCATATTGAAGTGCCAGTAATGGGAGCCGAACCAGAGCACACGGTCCCTGAACGCCGAGAGCATGTTCGCGACGCCTCCGTGAGTAGCGGGCAGGGTGCCTCGCTCGGTCGCGGCGGTGGTGTAGAGCGAGAGCGTGCGGAGGTTCTCGAGGTACTCTCCCTCACCGCTGTTCGACGTCATCTTGATCATCGCGGTCCGGTCCCACAGCGCATGCCACCAGTCGAGGTGGCTGTCAGCCAGATCCTCCGCCGTCGCGCCGACCACCGCGGCGGCCGACGCGGCCGGCAGCGTCTTCGTGCCGTCGTAGGCGGGCGCGCCGACGACGACGCGGAAGGTTCCATCGGTGCGAGGCCGCACGGTCAACTGGACACTGCTTTCGTCCACGGCCGCTGCCGTCACCGACGCGCCGAACGCTGTCAGCGCCGCCATCCATCCGAAGGTCCGACCGGACTGGTCGTTGCGGTAGGGGCTGGGGTCGTTGCCGACCGTATCGACCCACGACTCACTCAGGGCGCCCACCGTTCCCGACGCGTATGTCACTGGAGTGCGGCCGGGCCACAGGTTCAACTCGATCGTCTGGTCGACGTCTGGCGCCACCCCGGTCACGTCGATGATCAATTGGTCGGAGTCGGCCCGCACGTAGGTGGTGGCCGTGACGCCGGCGCCGGTCTGCACGAACTGGCCGTCGTACAGGCGCAGTCGCCCGGCGTAGTCGTCGGCCGACGTCATGACTGCGAGGCCTGGAATGACCAGCTGACCCGGCGACTTCAGCTCCGGAAAGGTGTCGCCTCGATTGAGCTGAGCGGTGAGCCCGCGATCGGCCCATACGGCCACGCCCAATGTTCCGTTGCCCAGAGGGACCGCGTGAGTGTCGAGCAGAGGCGGCCTGTGGTAGACGAGATCTGAGCGCGAGACGACATTGCCGGCGCCCACGTCGAATCTGCCGGTGATGAAGTTCCACGCCCTGGTCGCGTCGTCGGTCATTGAGGTAGTCCACTTCCCGTTCGGCGGGTCGAACCCGCGACTTCATCTCCGGCGTCGGCCGGCATCGGGTGCAGCCGGATCGTGGTCGCCCCCGGGCCCTCCCGACCATCGGCGCCGATGGCGACTACCCGATACGTGATCTGCTCGGCCGCCGCGACAACCACACCAGAATCGATGACCCCGGTGCCCGAAATGCCGGTGGCGACCGGCTCGTACGTCGGCGAGTCGCCCACTGCGCGGTAGACCGAGTAGGAGGTCGCGGTGGGGCTGGCCGGCCAACTGAGTCGGACCGACGCGGGCAGGTTCTCGACCACCGTGAGGTTCTTGGGAGCGGCGACCTTGGCGTGCGGGGGTATCGCGGTGATCACGTACGTCGTGCCGGCCGTGGTCGGGAAGCTGATCTGGTCGCCGTTCAACTGCGTGGTGTATGCGACATGAGCGCCGGCCGCGGTCTCCACGATCGCTCGTCCGATGTTGGGGTAGCGCACCTGCGCGGTGCCTCCCGACCTGGAAGTCACTTCGAGCCAGCTCGCCTGACCGTTCGCCCATGCGGCTGAGACCTCGAAGTTGCCGCGGGCGGTGAGCCCTTCGTAGCGGCCGGCGCTCCATTCGACGGGGATCGCCGGCAGGGGGGCGATCGCGGCATCGTGGCTTTGCAGCAGCATCTCTGCGATGCCTGCGGTAGCGCCGAAATTGGCGTCGATCGTGAACAGCTTCTCGTCGACGAGTTTCCAGCTGCTGGAGAACAGGTTGTCCATCACGAATGTTCTGAGCCACCAGTTGAGCTCGCCGTATGCCTGCTCCGGCTCCCCGGCGCGAGCGAACTGATTCATCCGCTCCGCGGCAGTGAACCCCACCGTGCTGGTCCCGCGTCGGGCGAGGGACACCTTGACCGCGTCCTGCCAGGCTGGCGTCGTCGAGTTGATCACTTGGCCGGGGTTATGGCCCAGAAGATGAGAAGCGTGCCGGTGGTTGGGTTCGGCGACCAGATCGCCGTAGTACTCCTCCTCACGGAACTCCTTGATCTGCCCTGACTTGCCGATCTTGATCGGGTCGAGCAGCGGCAACTGAGTCGCGATCTTGGCCAGCACGGCATCAGACGGCTTGCCGAGGATGTGGGCAGCCGCGAGGGTGTTGCGGTGGTTCTCGTAAGTCATCTGCTGGTCGAACGTCGCACCCTTGGTGATCAGGTACGAATCCGTACCGGCTCTGTGGTGCTCCGGGGAGGCGGACGGGCTGAGCAGCAGCTTCCCGTCGACGGTCTCGACCATCCGGGAGAGGAAGTTCGAAGCCCCGTGCAGCATCGGGTAGACGTCGCTCTCCAATGCCGCCTGATCCCTGGTGAAGTCGTAGTAGTCCCAGAACATCTGGGCCGTCCAGGCGGCCGTGCCGAATCCTGAGTGCGTCGGCACACCCGTCCCCGCGTGCCACCCCGAACCGGTGTAGGGGTACGAACTGGTCCCGAAGGCCCAGCCGTTGTCGCCGTCGGGGTCGGCTTGCGCGGGGTGGTAGCGGGTGACGTATTCGGTGCCGTACTGCTTCTGACGCGGCAGATAGACCCTGGCGTAATCGACGTAGGACAGGAACAGCTCGGCCAGGTTGGTGTTCATGGCCGGCCAGTAGTTCATCTGCTGGTTGATGTTGTGCCAGTATCCCGACGTCCACGGCGGATCCTGGAAGACGTTCCAGACTCCCTGCAAGTGCGGCGGCAGCGCGCCCGTGCGGGATGAGGAGATGAGCAGATAGCGACCGTAGGCGAATGCCAGTTCCTCCAGATAGCGGTCGGTCTGTCCGTCCCGGTACTGGCCGATGAGAGCGTCCGTGGTCACGGTGGGCTCGAGGCCGCCCAGATCGATCCGGGCGCGGTCGAACAGTTCGCGATAGTCATCCCGGTGCGTGGCCAGGAGCGCCGAGTACGTCTTCTGCGCGGCTGCAGCGATGTATTGAGTGACCTTCGCATGTGGGTGCGCGAATCCGGCCAGCTTGTCCAAGCGATTCTCTGCGGAGTTCACCTGGGGGTCGAACCGATAGTTGGTGCCGACTGCGACGATGATGACCGCGCTGTCGGCGTTCGACACCGTGACGGTGCCGTTGTCGTCGTCATCATCGTTGCTCGAATGCAGGCTTCCGCCGGTGGGAATGACCTTGAACTGACCTTCGAACTGGATGCCGTAGTAGTGCATGAGCCCGTTGAGGGTGATGGTGTCACCCAGGGCTTTGACCGTGCCGCTCTTGCCTCGGTCGTCATCTTCGGCGAACCGATGAGTGGTCCTGTAGGGGATCGTGGGCCGAAGCGTGAAGGACAGGGCACCTGCCTGCGAGGCGCTCAGCCGGATCACGAGCACCTTGTCGGGGTAGCTGGTGAAGTACTCCCGGGTGTAGTCGACCCCGGAATGGGTGTACGTCACTGTGGACAGGGCGTCGTTCAGCGACAGCTCGCGGGTGTAGTTCGTCACATTGTCGTGGTCGAAGTCGAGGAACACCTCCGCGAAGTTGTTCAGCCCGCCCCTCAAGCTGGTGTCGGGCAGGTCGAGCAGGCTGTTCTCTGTGATCTGGAGGCGCTCCTTGGTCGCGATGCCGAAGACGTTGACGCCCATGTACCCGTTGCCGAGCGGCAGTGACCTGGTCGTCCATCCTTCATCGGAGTCCGGCGCCGCCTCGTCATACCAGAGGCGCAGAGTCTTGTTGATCATCTTGGCAGTCGCTTGCGACTCGAGCTCCACGAGCGTTGCGCGTCCCTTCTTGGACAGAGGAGATGGATCGTCTCGCCTAGGGTACAAGATAATCACTAATCGATATTGACGAAGTGAGCCGTGTTGGCGACGACGGCGAATAGGTCATCATCGGATTGCCTTGCGCGCAGGTGAAAACGCCATCATTCCCTCCGCAGCCCGTTCAAAGCGGCGCCGCCACGCGTCAGATCGCGGACTCAGCGGCTGCGGCGGCGCCGATCACGCCGGCGGCGTCACCGCTTCGGGCGAACTGCAGGATGCTGTCAGTGAGCCAGCGCCGCGACGAGAGGCGTTCGGCATACATCCTCGCGACGATTCCACGCCGGGCGATCACACCTCCGCCGAGTATGACCCGTGTCGGAGCGACGACTGCCGCGACCGAGTTGAGTCCGTCCGCGAAGGCCTCGGCGCTCTGCCACACCGCGTCGCGCGCTTCGGTATCCCCTTGCTCGGCGAGTGAGATCAACGCGGCGATGCCTCGACCCGGATACAGACGATCGGCGGCACGCTGGAGCGCGGCGCCGCTTGAGTAGAGTTCGAGGCATCCGCGTGAGCCGCACGGACACTGCGGGCCGTTCCTGTCGACTGTGAGGTGTCCGATCTCGCCGGCGTGGCCTCGCCCCTGCACGAGTCCGCCGTCGACGATCAGTGCGCCGCCGATCCCGGTGCCGACGGTCGCTACGAGGGTCACGCCCGTCGGCGGTGGCCCTCCGTCCTGGGGTCGGGACTCGGCGAGACCGACGGCTTGAGCGTCATTGATGACGCGAACGGGTCGGGCGACGGCATCCTGCACCACGGTTCTGATGTCGACCGGGGGGAGCGCGCTGTTCGCGGACTCCACCAGGCGGCCTTCCGTCACCACGCCCGCGACGGCGATGCCGATCGCCTCAGTGTCTGGCGCGAGCGCGGCGCAGAGTTCGAGCAGCAGGCCGAGCCGTGATCGTGGATCACGAGGGAGCTCGATCCTTCGCAATCCCGTCAGGTGGGCGCCCTCGACGAGTACGGCACCGCGGAGATGTGTGCCGCCGATGTCAATGCCGACGGTCCGTCGGTCGCTCATGATCGGCTCGGTCGGTCGTGGCAGGCGGCGAGCTTCGACGCGCCCGGCCGATCGAGGACGAACGTCACATCTCGATGGAGTTGGAGCGTCGAGGCAGGGCAGTCGTCCGAGACGGGACCGTCTATCGCGCGCGCGACCGCCTCGGCCTTGGTGGCGCCGAGAGCGACGAGGACGATGGCGTCGGCGTCGAGGATCGTGCGGATGCCCTGCGTGATCGCCATCTGCGCGTCATCGTGCGCGCTGTGGAAGACTCGCGCACTTGCGCGGCGGGCGGGTTCGGCGAGCCGTACGCGCCGGGTTCGCGAGTCGAAGGGCGACCCCGGTTCGTTGAACCCGATGTGACCGTTCTCTCCGATACCGAGCAGCTGCACCGCGATCCCCCCGCTGGCCTGGATCGCCGCCTCGAAGCGATCCGCAGCGGCGTCCGGGTCGCCTGCTGTTCCGTCGGGAACATGAACGCGCGCGGGGTCGAGTCCACGACGGGCGGTCACATCCCGCCGGACCACTTCGGCGTAAGACTCCGGGTGGCCGTGCGCGAGCCCGACGTACTCGTCAAGAGCGAACGCTGTCACGTTCCCGGACGCCAGTTCCGCGGTCCCAAAGCGGCGTAGACGGGGCTCGGGCTGCTCCGGGTCGCGACCCCGATCACCGCTGTCGGGTCCGCAGCGATGGCGCGGGCGAACGGCTCGGCCGCCGCGGCTCCGAGGGCGCGCATGTCGTCGAAGACGCGGATGACGGGCATCACCGTCACGCGATTCTCGTCAGGTCGTCGATGACGATGGGATGCCGCGGGGGCAGGCACGCGCCGATGCGTTTGGCCTCCGCGATCGCCGTGGCCGCAAGGCGCTGGAGCTCGGTGCCGAGCGATCCCGCGATGTGCGGCGTGAGGAACACGTTCGGCAGGTCGTAGAGGCGGTCACCGGGGGCGGGGATCCAGGGGTCGGTGACGTCGAGGATCGCATAGATGTCGCCCGTCGCGAGGCGGTCGGTCAACGCGCGCTGATCGACGAGGCTCCCGCGCGCGGTATTGATCAGCGTGGCGCCCGGCTTGATCAGCCCGATTCTGCGCCGATCGATGAGGTGATGCGTCTGCGAGAGCGCAGGCGCGTGAAGGGAGATCACATCGCTGCTCGCGATCAGTTCATCGAGCTCGGAGCGCTTCACCCCGAGGGCGACGGCCTCGGCGGCGGTCAGGAACGGATCCGCGACCTCGATCTCGAGATCGAACGGCCGGAGCAGCTCGATGACCCGCCGTCCGATGGTCGACGCTCCGACGAGTCCCACTCGCTTGCCGTAGTTGCCCGTGTCAGCCTCGAGATCGGCGTCGAGGTCGAATCGATGAGTGCGGGTGAGCAGCCGCGAGCTGTCGAGCACGCGCTTGTTCGCGAGCAGGATCATCGCGAGCGTGTACTCGGCGACGGGGACGGCGTTCGCGGTGGTGGCCGAGCTGACGACGATGCCGCGGCGCCAGACCGCGTCGGTGAGGTGCTGCTTTACCGAGCCTCCGGCGTGCACGATTGCACGCAGGGCGGGAGCGGCGTCGAGCACCTCCTCGTCGATCTCGGCGCAGCCCCAGCTCGTGATGAGCACTTCGACGTCGGCGAGGACAGCGCGCGCCTGTGCGGAGTCGAATGCCTCGAGAGGAGGGCTCACGAGGAGCTCGACCTCCGGTGCGAGTCGCGCTCGTTCCGAGGCGGGGAAGATCTTCGCGGCGACGCCGGGCGCCATGGCCAGGGCCGCGCGGACGGGCGGCGTCACTTCACAGCGCCTTCGGTCATGCCGGCACGCCAGTACCGCTGGAGCAGGACGAACGCGATGATGAGCGGGATGATCGAGAGGAGTGAGCCGGTGATGACGAGCGGGGCGAACTCCGTGTTCGACCGGGTGTAGCTCTGCCACAGAGACATCCCCAACGAAACCGGGAAGATCCGTTCGGAGGTGAGCATCACGAGCGGGAGCATGTAGTTGTTCCAGACGGCGACGAACTGGAACAGAGCGATCGTGATGAAGCCCGGCATGATCATCGGCAGCCCGACGGAGAAGAAGGATCGGATGGGTCCTGCACCGTCGACTCGGGCTGCTTCGAGCGTCTCATCCGGAATGTAGCCCTGGCTGTAGATCCGGGCGAGGTAGACGCTGAACGGGTTGCAGAGCGCCGGGAGCAGGATCGCCCACATCGTGTTGGTGAGTCCGAGAGGAGCGAACAGCATGTACAGGGGCAGCACGATCGCCGTGTTGGGAATGAGGACGCCGACGAGGACGAATGCGAAGAGCATGTTCCGGCCCCGGAACCGGAACTTGTCGAACGCGTAGCCCGCGGCCACCGCGATCATCCCGCCCACGATCGCGCCGACTGAGGCGTAGAGGACACTGTTGGCCATCCATCGGAAGAAGATTCCGTCGTTCTGCGCCGCGACGTCGGCGATGTTGGCGAAGAGGTTGAACTCTGCCATGTCGAAGATATTCGTGCTGTAGAGCTGCTCGACGTTCTTGGTCGAGGCGAAAAACAGCCACGTGACCGGGAAGACCATGTAGATGGTGCCGATCACGAGGAAGGCGTTCACGACGGCGCGGCTGCCGACGGACGCGCCGGTCCGCGCAGATCCGTACTTCAGGCTGACCGGGGGCCGCTGCGGCGCGGTCACCTTGGAGGCGCGACGGGTTGTCATGGACGGAGCGACCGCGGTCATGCCGTGGCTCCCTTCGAGTTGAGCCGCGTGATGAAGAACGACACCACTCCGGCTAGCGCGGCGATGATGATCGATGCGGCGGCCGCCTGATTGAGATCGAGCCGGTTGAACGCGGCGTCATAGGCCCACATGTTGGGCACGTACGTCGGGGTGATGGCGCTCGAGGCTGTCGACAGGATCGCGGGTTGGGTGAACAACTGCAGCGATCCGATGCTCGTGAAGAGGAGGATGACGCCGAGGGCCGGCGCGACGAGCGGAAGCTTGATCGCGATCGCCGTCCGCACCCCTCCGGCGCCGTCGACGCGAGCCGCCTCGAGGACCTCGCGGGGAACCGCCTGCAGCGCTGTGTAGATGATGATGACGTTGAAGCCGGTCCACTCCCACACCGCGATGTTCACGATCGCAGGCAAGACCAGCTCCGCGGAAAAGAAGTCGATGCTGATTCCGCCCGACTCGAGCGCGCGCACGATCGGGCTTACGCCCGGCGTGTAGAGATAGGTCCAGATCAGTGCGGCGATCACTCCCGGCACTGCGTGCGGCAGGAACAGCAGTAGCTGGAATGTCCGCTTGAGCAGAGCGGCTGTGGAGTCGAGGAGCAGCGCGAGTATCAGCGCACCGCCGATCATCGCGGGGATGTATAGGACGATATAGATCGCGAGCCGGCCGAAGCCGGCGAGGAAGCTCTGCGACGACAGCACTTCCACGAAATTCTCGAGGCCCACGAAGATCGTCTCAGGGCTCGCGCCGAACCCGAGTCCGGACTTCTTGGTTGCGAACAGGCTCAGGATGACCGAGTAGATCAGCGGAGCGATCATGGTGAACAGGAACAGGGCGAAGAACGGGACGAGGAAGATCGCCGCTGTCCGTCCGCCGGTGCCGCCTTGGCGTGAGCGGGGCTTCCCTCGGTGCAGAGGCTTCATGACGGTCACGGTTCTTCGCCCTGTTCCTATTCGTGGAGTTGCAGATCCGGACTGAGAGCTACTCGACCGAGAGGCCGGTGTCCTTCAGCCCATCGACTGTCTTCGCCTGAATTTCATCCAGGTCGACGGAGAGGTCGCCGCCGGGGCCGACGGCGGTCATCGTCTCCTGCATCGCTGAGGACGTGATCCCGAAGTTCGGACCCCACTGCCAGTCGTTGGCCTCGCCGGCGGCGGCCTCGTCGAAAACGCTCCAGATGTCGTTGCCGAACCAGCTGGAATTGACGGCCGACGCCTTCGACACGGCGGTGAGCTCGCTGGCTGCGAGGTACGCGTAGCCGATGTCTCCGCGGGCCTCGATGGCGGCGGGGTCGGTGGTGAGGAACTCGATGAACTTCGCGGCAGCGGCCGGGTTCTCGCTCGTCTTCGGGACGGCGAAGGTCGAACCTCCGTAAAGCGGAGCGATGTCGTTGCCCCAGCTAGGCAGCTCCGCGGCGATCCAGAGGCCTTCCTGGCCCGCGTCCTTCACGCGGTTGTAGATCGAGTTGGCGCTCCAGCTGGCGCCGATGACGCCGGCGGCGTTTCCTTCGACCATGTCCGCGGTCCACTCGTCGGTGAACGACGGCACAGCCTTGACGATGCCCTCGTCCAGCATTCTCTGCCAGAGGTCGGCCACTTCCTGCGTGGCAGGGTCATCGATGCCGACCGTCCAGCTGTCTTCGCCAGCGCTGAACCACTGGCCGCCGTTCTGCCATGCGAGGCCTGCGAACCAGCTCGACTCGTTCGCGTTGAACGACGCAAGGTAGCTCCCGGTCTTTTCGAGCACCGCCTTGCCGGCTTCCTCGAACTCGTCCCAGGTCGTCGGAATGTCGACACCAGCGGCTTCCAGCAGATCCTGCCGGTACCAGATCATCATCGGCGGTGCATCGTATGGGAGCGCCCACGTATCTCCGCCGAACTGGACGAGGCTCTTGCTGATGTCACTGAACTTGTCGAGAGTCTCGTCGGCGACGTAGTCGTCGAGCGAGGCCAGCCGGTCGGACGAGACGAACTCGGGAAGTGCGAAGTACTCGATCGTGGCGACGTCGGGCGCATTGCCGGCGCCGATCGCCGTGGACAGCTTCGCGTAGCCGTCAGCGCCGGACGGGATCGCTTCGAACACGACCTCGATATCGTCCTGGCTGTCGTTGAACGCCTCGGCGACGAGATCCATGTTCGCCAACGGCGACCAGAAGATGACCTTGCCGCTGGGTTCCTCGGTTACGCCCGGCGCGCCCGGCGCGGTGCTGCTGCACGCTGCGAGGGAGGCGACGGCGACGGTGACCGCTGCGATGCCCAGAGCTGATCTGATTGGTTTGCGCATTGCACACTCCTCATTGATGTGATTCGTTCAGTATGAAGTTTGATGTCCAGAACAACGCCGTAATGAACAAAACTGCACACTTCAGCTCGCGGGTTGACTTGATTCGCGCTCGATCAGTGTTGGGAGCAGGCCCACTCTGGCGAGGGCGCTGGGCGGCAGGCCCCGGTTCTCGGCGAGGATGCGGTCCAGGCAGGTCTTCGCGGCGAGATATCCGACGTCGTACTTCGGCGGTGCGACCGCGGTGAGTGGGACGGACGCGAGGCAAGCCACCTCGTCGTCGTATGCGACGATCGCAAGGTCGGTGGGCACCATCAGCCCCCGGTCCTCCGCGACCTCGATCAATGAGATCGCCGCCTCGTCGGGAAGGACGACGACCGCGTCCACCTCTTGTGCGATGCAGATGTCGAGCAACTCGATGAGACGTTCCCGCAGGCGTTCGGCCGGGGCATCCGCGACAGTCAGCTCGAGTTCGATCGGCTCGACGCCGGTACCCGCTTCGAGTGCGCGGCGATAGCCCTCGCGCACGAGCGGGGCGGTTGGGCTCTGACGCCAGGCCAGCGCTATGCGGCGGCGCCCGCGCGAGAGCAGGTGGTTGACCGCGAGCTCGGCGCCATGGGCGTGGTCGCTGCGAACGGCATTGAGGCTCACCCGCGTGCGGGTCGCGTCGATCGCTCGTTCGACGACGATCGCCGGTGCGGTCAGTTCGTCGAGCAGCTCGAACGTCGATGGATCCAGGTCATAGGACGTGCTCGGTGTCACCAGCAGTCCGTCGATCCCTTTGGCCGTCAGGCGTGCGATCTGCTCGCGCTCGAGGTCGGAGGAATACTCGGAGATGCCGAGCACGAGGCGCGCTCCCGCTTCCTGACTTGCAACCTTCGCTCCGCGGATCACGTCGGGGAAGTAGTACCGCGCGGACGGCACGATCATCCCGATCGTCGCGAGCGGCTGAAGGCGCCGCCCGGCGGACGATTGGCTGCGGGGCTTGACGGCACCGCCGTGGACGCGTTCGACGAGCCCTTGCTCCTCGAGATGGGCGAGATCCCGTCTGACCGTCATGCCCGACGCTCCGATGCGTTCCGCGAACTCGGTGATGCTCACAGACCCGCGTAGATCGATCTCACGGAGGATGTGCGATTGCCGTTCAGACTGGATCATGTTCAGTAGTGTGAACAACCTTTACCCGGATGCGCAACATCGAACAGGATGGCGAAGACCCGTGGAACACAGCCGACGGCAGCGGACGATCGAGGAGGAGAATGCGCGCCCTGATCGCCTTCGGCACCGGGAGGTACAGCGACCCGTGGCATCCGTTGGAGGCGACTGCCAATGCACTCGGCGGTATCGTCGCGGCCGCTGGCTTCGACGTGCGGTTCACGTCTGATCTCGACCGTGCGCTCGCAGCTCTCGGCGATGTCGACCTCCTTGTGGTGAATGCGACCGATCCCTGGCGCAATGGGCAGACCGGTCGCGGCGCGCCGGAGGCCTCGACATCGGGGTTCGCAGATGCGGTCGCGCGTGGTGTGGGCATCCTGGCGATGCACAACTCGATCGCAAGCCTCAGGGATTATCCGCTCTGGCGCACGCTCATCGGCGGGGACTGGGTGCCCGGTCGCAGCGGCCATCCTCCTCACGGATCGTTGACGGTGAACGTCGGACCATGGGCAGATCGGCCGGCATCGCGGTTCATCGTCGAGGACGAGGGGTACGTGTATCTCGAGGTCGACCATGACGTCGACGTTGTTGCGCTCCACGAGTCGGATGGGCTCCGGCATCCCCTCATGTGGCGACACGAAGCAGCCAGCACCCGCGTGTTCTACGATGCGCTCGGGCACGACCTCAGGTCCTACGCGAGCGCGGAGCATGTAGCGCTGATCCAACGCGCCGCGCTCTGGTGCGTGCGCGATTCCTGAACATGGTCGCTGCAGCGCCACATGATTGCCGGAATGCTGCCCTGGACGATGTGGGGCGGGGGCGTAGCCGAACTGCACGTCCGGCCCATCCCCGGGAGGGGCTAGCCGATGCCCCAGCGGCCTTGCTCCATCGGCCCTTGTCGCGCGGCCCTTCTCTCGTGGCAGCTCGCCCGCTCGTGAGCTTTTGTGCGCTTCGTTGACGCAGTTTCGGGGAGTCGCCTACCGTCGCAAGTCACGTGAACATCGGAGTTCTCATGGCAGTAATCAGCCGTCGCGGGCTGTTCCAGCTCGCAGCCGTCACAGGTTTCGCCGCCGTCGTCGTCGACTTGACCCCAAGTGCTGCATTCGGCGTCGACGAGTACGACACCCTGCGGCAACGGTGGATCGACAAGACGTTGCTCGGCACGGGCTACAACCCCGCCGCTGAGCCATTCGCGACCCTGTTGTCGAATATCGGGAGCAGTGCGGCGGCATCGCAGTCATCGATGTCGCCGTCGGCCTCATCGCTGTGGCCGGACCTGCCGCTCGGGTCCGCGAGTACCAATATCACCGGGAGCTTTGGGCGTCTGAAGACGATGGCGCAGGCGTGCGCGTTCCCTGGCACCGGATATACCGGCAACTCCGTGATGCTCGCAGATGTGATCACCGGCCTGGACTGGATGACGTCTCACTTCTACACGCCGACCACCACGTCGTACAACAACTGGTGGGACTGGCAGATCGGCTCGCCGAAGATCCTGCTCGACATCTGCGCGCTCCTTTACTTGTCCCTGAGCGGAACGCAGGTGAACAACTACCTCGCGGCGATCGACCACTTCGTGCCCGACTCGATGGTCGGCGCGTACGAGTCCTTCAGCACAGGCGCCAATCGGGTCGACTTCTGTCAAGTGCTGATCCTGCGCGGGATCATCGGCAAGAACCCGGCAAAGGTCACCCTCGGTCGCGATGCCCTCTCGCCAGTGTTCCCGCGCGTTCGCAGTGGCGACGGCTTGTATGCCGACGGTTCCTTCATCCAGCACGAGAACATGTCGTACATGGGCGGGTACGGGTACGTACTCTTCAACGGCTTCGCCAACCTCTTTGCCCTGCTCGACGGGTCGAGCTGGCCTGTCACCGACCCGAATCGCCAGCTGATCTTCGATGCGGTCCCGCAGGCGGTCGCCCCGTTCGTCTTCAATGGCCTGATCATGGACAACGTGTCGGGCCGCGGGATCAGTCGCGGAATCGCCAGCGTGAACAATCCGCTCGCCCTGCAGCAGGATGACCACACGCGCGGACATTCGCTCATCGGTGCGATCGTGCTGCTCGCGGAGGCTGCGCCCGCGGCGGACGCGGCCCGGATGAGGGCGATGGCCAAGGGGTGGCTGCAGCGCGACTACTACAGCCCGATGCTCACCGACTATTCCCAGTACCTGCACATCCTGGCGCTCGGCAAGTCGGTGCTCGACGACGGGTCCATCACGGCGATCGCCGAACCGTTCGAGAGCCGGGTCTTCGGCGGCCAGGATCGTGCGACGCATCGCCGTCCAGGATGGGCATTCACAGTCGGCATGTGCTCGGCTCGCACAGCCATGTACGAGACGATCAACGGCGAGAACCTGCGCGGCTGGCACACCGGATCGGGGATGACCTACTGGTGGGGGGACACGTTCGGCAACGGGCAGTACTCCGATGCGTTCTGGCCGACGGTGGACCCCTATCGTCTCCCAGGCACGACGGTCTCGCGAAAGCCACTCGCCGACAGTGCGGGCGGCCCGCACCCGGAGCCGCCCGCGGATGCTACCTGGGTGGGCGGGGTGACCGATGGCACATACTCCGCACTCGGCCAGGACACCCGCGGCGTCACCTCGACCGTCCGGGCAAGGAAAGCTTGGTTCTGCCTCGCTGATCAGGTGGTGTGTCTCGGCGCGGGGATCAGCTCCACGGATGGCTACGTCGTCGAGTCGACCGTCGAGAACCGCAACCTGGGACCCACATCAGCCGCTGCGCTCGTCGTCGACGGCGTCGCTCAGCCGCCGACGCAGGGCTGGTCGGCGACGCTTTCGGGAGCGGGCTGGGCATCGATCGCGGGCGTCGGTGGCTACATCTTCCCCGGCAGCGCAACGGTGAAGGCGGCGCGACAGGAGCGTACCGGTGACTGGAATGACATCAACGTCCGGGGTGCCACAACTGCCCTGACCCGCCGCTATGTCACCCTCTGGTTCGACCACGGGGTCGATCCGACGGCCGGCTCCTACAGCTACATCCTGATGCCCGGTGCGACCAGCGCCACGACCGGCAGCCGTGCCGCGAACCCGACCGTGGAGATCCTGGCGAACACCGCCGGCGTTCAGGCGATCACGGACTCGGCCACCGGTGTCACGGCGGCGAACTTCTACACGGCCGGCACCGCCGGGCCGATCACCGTGTCGGCGCCGTGCTCGGTGCTGATGCGCGAGAGCGGTGGAGTGTTGACGGTCAGTGTGGCCGATCCCACCCGGGCGGCGTCGACGATCACGGTGACGATCAACCGCAGCGGCTACACCACGGCGAGCCGTGACAGCGAGGTATCGGTCATCGGCCTCAACCCGATCAAGCTCGTGGTCGAAACAGGTGGTTCGCAGGGCGCCTCGCACACGGCGAGATTCGGAACCGGCACAGCGGTCACCGCCGGAAAGCTCGTCCCGCTCGCCCCCACGGCGGACGCGTTCGTCCGCGACGGCACGTACGCGTCGACGAACTTCGGCAGCGACGCAACGCTCGTGGTGAAGAACGCTCCCGCGGGATACCACCGTCGCTCATTCCTTAAATTCGACCTGAGCGGTCTGACCGCGGAACCCCGCCGGGCGGTGCTGTGGGTCTCGGGCAACACCGCGGACTCCGGCGGCACCCAGGCGACTGTGAAGGCTCACGCCGTCACGTCCGACTCCTGGACCGTGACCGGACTGACCTGGAACAACCAGCCGGCCCTGGGCCCAGTGCTGGCATCCGCCGACATGGGAGGCAAGACGGACTGGATCCCGTTCGACGTCACATCCCACATCCAGGCCCAGTACGCCGGCGACGACGTCGCAACAGTCGGGCTGGCGCAGGCCACTACCGGGCTCGCCGTCTCCCTCACCAGCGGCAATGGGACCGGGAATACGCCCTACCTCGAGGTGATCACCGACTGACGCCCGCATCGCTGAAATCAACCTTGCTCTCGGTCTCGCGACCTCGATCCCGTTCCGGCGCGTCGTTCCCGTCGGTGCAGACGCCGACGCGGCCGGGACGAACGCCTCGCCGAAATCAGGAGCCGGACAGTGACCCGCGGGTTCGCGGGCGAAGAAGCATCCCCCGACGTCAGCTCCGACAGCGCTACGCCGCGGGACCTTCGACCTTCCTTCCGGTTGCCGGAATCGATTGGCTGGTCAGGAGAGGGGCAACCGCATGAGCCTCGCCTTCCACCGCCGTGACGCGCGCATTTCGCGCGATCGGACGGAGGGGGACATAGCGACGCGGCATCCGAGAAGATCAGAGGGAAGTGCGAAATGGCATCCGACAGAGTCACCGTAGCCAACTCCAGCGCGTGGGGCTTCTTCTTCTTCCTCGCCTATATCGGCGCAGCGGTGTACTTCATCTCCGTGTCCGACGGCCGTTTCTGGGGAGTCATCCTCGGTCTGCTTCAAGCGATCGTCTGGCCCGCGTACCTGATCTATGGGACTCTCGCCGCCCTCGGGGTGTGACCTGCCGAGCATGACCGGTTGACCATCGCGGCGGGGGCTCCTGCAGCAGTCACCCGGCTCCTCTCAGCGATCGTCTCGGCGCCGCGCGATGATCGACCCCTGGGGGCGCTCGCCCGGCGGCTGCCGAGTGTCCGTCTGGACAGTGTCGAACCCTGTCGCGTCCAGTTCGGCACGGAGGGCGTCGACGGGCCATCGCCATGCCGGCGTGACCGCGTGGGCATATTCCTCGATCGCGGCACTCGCGAGGTACCCGATGAGCAGACGGCCTCCCGGCTTGAGGACGCGCCCCATCTCGATCAGAGGCACACGAATCGACTCGGGGGTGTAGTGGATGAGGGAGTACCAGGCCAGCACTCCGCTCACCGAACCCGTAGCCGCATCGAGCGACTCGAGGCTTCCGAGGGTGAAGCTCACGCCGGGGTAGGAGTTCCTGGCGTGCGCGATGAACGCGGGAACCGCATCGACGCCGCGGGCATCCACCCCGCGCTCGACGAGGAAGTTCGTCCAGTGTCCCGGGCCACAGCCCACGTCGATGACGTCACCGTCGAGACCGTCCGCCCACGCCGACACGAGCTGAAGGTCGGACGGGTGCACAGCCTCCATCGACCCCAGCAGGTCGATGTACTCTGCCGCGCGCCGTGAGTACGCGCGCCTGACCGTGTCGACCATGCGCCCGATTCTAGGCAGAGCACGATGCGCGTCCGTGACCGTCGTCCTGCGCGAGGCGGGCTACGAGAGCGGATGCCGCGCCCGCCGTGCACACGAAGGCCGGGGCATCCGCTCCGATGGCGTCGACGAGCGAGATCAGCGCGTCGCCGTCCGTGCCCGTCGTGAGGTGATGCCCGCCCGCATGGGTGCGGCTCGCCGTCGCCGCCACGCGCTCCTCGACTATGCGAGCCCTTTCGCGAGGTAGTGCTCGATGAGGTGCTCCGCGATCGCGATGGACGAGGTCGCTGCGGGCGAGGGGGCATTGCGGAGCAGGGTGACGGGCCCGACCTGGTCGACGGCGAAGTCGTCGAGGAGCTCGCCCGCGCGACCCCAGGCCTGCGCGCGGACGCCTGCGGCCGACTTGCGGGTGAGGTCGGAGCTCTTCAGCTCGGGGATGAACCGTCGCGCCTTCCGGAAGTACAGGGGCTTGATGAGCGAGCCCGAGATCTCGTCGACGCCCATGCGCCAGTGCTGCGTGGCGAGCGGCCACGCGCCGGGCCAGCGCAGCGACTCGACGGTGTCCTTCGCCGACCATTGCAGCCAGGTGTAGCCCTCGCGTGCGAGGGCGGGGACGGCGTTGGGTCCGACGTGGACGTTGTCGTAGACGCCCCGGGTGAAGTGCACGCCGAGGAACGGGAACCGCGGATCGGGCACCGGGTAGATCATGCCGCGGACGAGGTCGGTGCGTTCGGGGGCGAGCTCCCAGTACTCGCCGCGGAACGGCAGGATCTTCGGCGACGCGTCGGCGCCGACGAAGCGGGCGACGACGTCGGACTGCAGCCCGGCGCACACGATGAGCCGGTCGAAGGTGTGCTCCGACACGGGTGTGGTGACGCGCACGCCGCCGTTCTCGAGTCGGATGCCGGTCACCTCGTGGCCGAGCCGGATCGACCCGCCGGCGGCGCGGACGTCCTGCGCCATCGCCTCGGTGATGGACGCGTAGTCGACGACCGCGGTCCGGGGAGAGTGCACGGCGGCGACGCCGGCGACGTGGGGCTCGATCTCGCGGAGGCGCTGCACATCGTCGATGCGGGCGAGATCGGGGACGCCGTTCTCCACCGAGCGGCGCTCGATCTCGGCGAGGGCGTCGAGCTCGGACTCGTCGACGGCGACGACGAGCTTGCCGACCTCGCGGTAGGGGAGGCCCTTGTCTTCGCAGAACTCGCGGATCGACACCCGCCCGGCCGCGCACAGCGTCGCCTTGAGCGAGCCCGGCTTGTAGTAGAGGCCCGCATGAACCACGCCGGAGTTGTGGCCGGTCTGGTGCTGTGCGAGCCGGGCCTCCTTCTCGAGCACCGTGACCTGATCGCCGCGCGCGGCGAGGGCCCGCGCGAGCGCTATGCCGACGATGCCGCCGCCGATGATCCCCGTCGCGCCGGCCATCAGCGGGTCCTCACCGTCACGCTCGTCACGCGTGCGGAGGACGTCGGGGCCCCGAAGTCTGCCAGGGACGCAGCATCCCGGTGGATCGGTGCCACCGTGTCGACGGTGAAGCGACCGCCTGCGAAGTCGGCTTCGACGATGCTGCTCACGCGGATCCTCCTGGCGTCGCGACGGCGAGCGAGGGCCGCCCGCTGTGGCGTTCTCCCAGCATCACGTGGTCAGCGCGACCGGGCAACGGGCGAGGGCCTCGGATCTCGTAAGCCCTGGCTGCCCGGCGCTCACGCCTGGGCATCGCTTGGCTGCGTGCTGCCGTGTCGGGTGAGTGGTGTGCGAGGCCGGACATCCCGTGCCCGGTCCACGCCGGCGTGGCCCTGTGACTCTTGCGTATGCATCCTGTGACCGCTAACATTCGAATGATTGATCGATCAACCCCGGTGTGCACCCCGCGATGGTGCGCAAAACCGGCGCCCAACGTCGATCCCCCCGATACGAAGGAGTATCCACTGATGGTCAGTCCGCCCACCATTCGGACGCGCAGAGCCCGCTGGGTCGTGCTCGTGGCCGCGTCATCGCTGTGCATCGGCTCCGTCGTCGCCGCACCGGCGAGTGCAGAACCCGTCTACCCCGACATCACGGACGGTCTGGTTCACCACTTCGAGCTGAACGAGACGTCGGGTACGGTCGTGGCGAACACCGGAACAGCGGGCGCGGGAGCAGACGGCATCCTCGTGAACCCGGACAGGGCCGCACGCGGAGCCGACGGCATCCGGTTCAATCCCGACGACTACGCAGACGCCCTCTCGGGAGCGTACGTGCGGTTGCCGGATGACCTCACGGCGGGGATGCAGGCCGTCACGGTCGACTACGACATCTGGATCGACCCGGCGAATGTCGGAGAGCACCAGATCTGGAGTCTCGGCAACAAGACGTCGTGCGACGTCGCCGGCGGTCAACAGGGCCAGCTCTTCTCGTCGAACACACAGCGGCTGCGCGTCGCCGCGGGGACGGTGAACGTGCAGCAGAACCGCGTTCGCCTCCCGGAGGGTGTCTGGAAGCACGTGACGTACACGCAGTCACCCAACGCGAACGGCACCACATGGACGGGCACGCTGTTCGTCGATGGTGTGCAGCAGGCGCAGTCCGCGACGATCACGACCGCGCCGTCGGTCAATGCGGCCGGCACGAACTGCAACTTCCTGGGACGCTCGCAGGTGCCCGGCAACTACTCGTTCCGTGGCACCCTGTCCGACTTCCGCGTCTACGACCGCAGCCTCTCGGGGGCAGAGGTCGTCGCGCGTGCCGCGCAGGGCAACGACGAGGGCGCAGAGGCCGACGCCGCTGCCATCGACCTCGGACTGACGAGCGCAGTGGTCGAGGACATCGAGCTGCCCAAGCTCGGCACCGTCGCAGGATCCGCGATCACGTGGGAGTCATCCGACCCGTCGGTCGTGGAGGTCGTCACCCCACCCTCCGCCACAAGCGCCCGCAAGGTGCCGATTCTGGGGGTCATCACTCGGCCGGCACTCGGCGCGGATGACGCCACCGCAATCCTGACCGCCACCCTGCGCAAGGGGAGCGAGTCGGTCGCCGTCCGTGAGATGACGATCACGGTGCCAGCCGAGTTCGATGAGGCGCACTCCGTGGACCGGGACGCACTCGATCTCGAGCTGCACTCGACCGACAACGTCCGCGGCAACATCGAGCTGCCCAACCAGGGTCGCTGGGGCTCGACGATCGTCTGGGAGTCCAGTTCGGAGTACGTCTCATCCTCGGGCGAGGTCACGCGCCCGGCATACGGTCACCCCGAGGTCGAGGCAACTCTGACCGCGACTCTCGCCAAGGGCGGCGCGGAGGTGCAGAAGAACTTCGACGTGGTGATCAAGCCTCTGCCGCGTGAAGAGGAGAACGAGCGATACTTCCTCGGATACTTCAAGGGCGAAGGAATGGCCGACGGCGAGCAGATCATGTTCGCCACCTCCAACGGCAACAACGCCCTCGACTGGACGGGCTTGACGGGGGGCTGGCCTTCGCTCGTCTCTCAGCTCGGAGACCAGGGCCTGCGCGACCCGCACATCGTGCGGTCGCCGGACGGCGATACCTTCTACATGATCGCGACTGATCTGAACTGGTACGACCAGGGCGGATATGCGATCAACGACACCCAGTACATCGAGGTGTTCGAGTCCAACGACCTCGTGAACTGGACCCCGCAGCGTCACGTGAAGGTCGCCCCGGACGACGCGGGGAACGCCTTCGCACCCGAGTCGCTGTGGGTGGAGGAGATCGGCGCCTATGCGGTGTTCTGGGCACAGTCGCTCTGGAACGATCCGGTGAATCGCACAGGTCAGGGAAATGCGCAGATGTGGTACAACACGACGCGCGACTTCCAGACGTTCTCCGAGCCCAAGGTCTGGCAGAACCCGGCGCCGCAGTCGCGCATCGACACCACGGCGATCAAGGTCGGCGACGAGTACTACCGCGTCACCAAGAACGAGGCGGGCAACGCAGGGTCGGACATCTTCTCGGAGAAGAACGCGGACTTCCTCGACAGCGACATCAACGCCTGGGAGCTTGTCGCGCCGGCACTCGGCCGCACGACCTGGCAGTCGACCGCCGGCTATGAGGGGCCCGTCATCTTCGAGGCGAACGCCGGCGACACCGCTTGCCCGGGCCAGTTCTACCTGTGGGGCGACCGCTACACGAACGGCGGGGGATACCAGGCCGCCTGCGAGGCGAACATCGAAGCCCAGACGTGGCAGGCGAAGACCATCACGATGACGAACGCGGGCGTGCCCCGCCCGCGCCACGGGACGGTGCTGCCGATCACGCTCCGTGAGTGGAACAGCATTCGCGGCATCCCGAACGAGGACGTCGCCACGACGGTCGACATCGCCGTGGATGACGTCCGTGCCGATCAGGATGCCGAGGTGACGGCGACGGTCGCCGCCGAGGACGGCTTCGAGGTCGGAGGCGAGGTGCGGTTCACCGCCGGAGACTGGTCCGAGACCGTGTACCTCGAGGACGGCACGGCATCGGTGACGATTCCGGCCCGGCTCCCGGAGGGAGAGCAGAGCGTGAAGGCCGAGTTCCTCGGCTTCGACATCCTGCTCGAGTCGGAAGCGGAGGCATCCTTCCAGGTTCTTCCGGCGGTGGCCGCTTCGGTGGCGGTGACCGATCGCTGCGTCGCCGGCAGGGTCCTGCTGGTGGTCACGGCGACCAACGACGATGAGCGCAAGGTGTCGCTGCTCATCGAGACGCCCTTCGGCGCCAAGCCGGTCGGCGCGCTCGCGTCCGGCAAGACTCACGCCGCAGTGTTCACGACGCGCGCCGCGTCCATCCCATCCGGCACGCTCACGGTCGCCGTGGCCGCCGGTGACGGCTCCGACCGGGTGCAATCGGTCTACACCGTCGACTACGGGGCGATGTCCTGCTCGTGACACCGTCCGGTGGGGAGTCGCCCGGCGTGGCTCCCCACCGGCGCGGGCGTCCGCGTGTGAGACGGGTGCGTGCGGTGCCGGTCGAATGCGGACGCGGGTCAGCGCGTGGTCTCGCGCAGGACCAGCCGTGGCGCCATCATGCTCCGGCGCGGCTCGCGAGCGGGACCACCCGACCGCAGGCGCGCGAGCATGATGTCCACGATCTCTCGGGACATGTCGTCATTGCCCGGCTCGATGGTGGTCAGCCTGGGCGCGGTGTACGCGCCCGCCCGCACGTTGTCGAAGCCGACGACCTGGACGTCCTGCGGAACCCGGATGCCGCGATCGGCCAGAGCCCGGAGCGCTCCGAATGCGTTGGAATCGGTGAGGGCGAAGATCCCGTCGAATGCGACGCCGGCGTCGATCAGCGCCGAGACCGCGCGGAAGCCGTCGGCCATGTCCAGACCGGTCTTCACGATCAGCTCCGGCCTCATCTCGACATCGCCCTCGCGGTGCGCCTCCAGATACCCGCGTGTACGGAGCGTCTGCACGGATTCGGGTCCCGACTCGGAGCCGCCGAGTGCCAGAATCGTCCGGGCGCCGCGGCCGAGCAGGTGACCGGTCGCCATCCGGCCGCCCCCGACGTTGTCCATCAGGACGTGGTCGAACCGCGTCGACAGCGCGCGCTCGCCGAGGAGGACGATGGGCTTGGTCGGCGGGATCCGCTTGAGGTCGGCCGACTCGCTGGCCGCGATGGCCAGGATGAAACCGTCGTAGGTCTCGAGATGCGACGCGGCGAGGGACTCCACCTCTGCCGCCATCGCGCCTCCCGTGTTCTCGGTGACCAGGCGTATTCCGTGCTCCGAGAAGCCGCGCGAAAGTCGCTCCGCGAGCTCGCCGTAGTACTCGGACGCGAGCACCGGCACGCCGAGCCCCACGATTCCCGTGCGACCCTTTCTGAGCGAACGTGCGCTCTGGTTGAGGCGGTAGCCGAGCTCGTCGATGACGCGGGTGACCCGGTCGATCGTCTCCGCGCCCACACGCTCGGTTCGTCCGTTGACGACGTTCGACACGGTCTGTGCAGACACACCGGCCTTGTCCGCGACGTCCAGCATGGTGACGTGCGGATTGCTGCGAGGGGCGACGGGTCGTTCCATTCAGGTCTGCTCGAGTCTGTGCCGGGGGTCATGGCGACTCTATCTGCGCACCGCCCGCCTGCGCGGCTCGATGAGGTCTTGCTGCGTGTGCCGATGACCGTGCACGCTCGAGGGTGCGTGGCATGAGATCCGTCCGACCTCCGTCGACCCGCGACCGCAGGCAGGCTGCCGGACGACTCGGCTACGCCACGACGATCCTGAACCTCGATCGTGCGGACGACCGATCGCGGGCCCGAGGACTTCGCTGTCGTCAGTCTCGAGGATCACGCGGATGCCGCGCACATCACGCCGCCGCTGACCGCTGTCTCCACCCCCTTGGATGAGCTCACGGGCCGGGCGGTGGCGTGGCCGGGCCCGCAGCCGCACCCACGACTCATCGTGCGGGAGTCGACCGCACGAGTCCGCGCGTCGCCCGGCGTCCCGCGAGGATGAGGCCGAGGATCATGGGAATCGTCGCGATGAGCGCGCCCGCGAACACGAGCGCGTAGTCCAGTCCGAACTCTCCCTGCAAGCCGCGCAGGGCGACCTGCACGGTGTGCGAGCCGGGGGATCGCAACACGATGAAGGGCCACATGAAATCGCTCCAGGAAGACACGAACAGAAGGCCCGCGAGGACCAGTGCACCCGGCCGCACCGCGGGGAACGCGACGTGCCAGAAGGCCCGCCACGGTCCGCAGCCGTCAAGGGCGGCGGCGTCGAGCACGTCGTCCGCGACGGTCGCCGCGATGTGCTGACGCATCCAGAACACTCCGAACGCGCTCGCGAGCCCTGGCACGATGAGGGCTTCGAGCGAGTCGACCCAGCCCAGGACCGACATCAGGAGGTAGTTCGGGATCACCGCGAGTTGCACGGGGAGCGTCAGTCCGATCAGCACGACGGCGAAGAGCGCCGCTCGCCCCCGGAACCGGAGTTTGGCGAACGCGAACCCCGCCAGCGCGCAGAGGATCGCCCCGCCGAGCGCGATACACCCAGAGACGATCGCCGAGTTCAGGAGAGATCGCCCGACGCGGACGGCTGCCAGCACGGATTGCGCGTTGTCCCACAGGCTCCCGCCGGGAAGGAGAGGTGGGGGGAACGTCGTGGCCGCCGCGCTGTCATGCGAAGCGACGACGACCATGAACCAGATCGGCGCCCAGCAGACCGTCGCCGCGCCGAGGATCACCGCCCTGCCCGCGAGTCGTCGCCTCGTCATGCCGTCCACCCGATGCGCCGGAAGAACGCGAATGACGCTCCCACCAATCCCGCGGCAAGCACGAAGACGGTCGCGCTCACCGCTGCGGCGTAGCCGAACTGGAAATCTCGGAAGCCGATCTCGTACACGAGCAGTGCGAGCGTCTGACACTGCCTCGTCGGGCCGCAGGTCAGCCCCGACGGGTCCGTCAGCAGCGGTTCCGCGAACAGTTGGAGAGCGCCCACGACCGACGTGATGAAACTGAAGGCGATCACGGGACCGAGGAGCGGGAGGGTGAGGAAGCGGAACTGGGCCCAGCTTCCGGCACCGTCGAGCTCTGCGGCACGGAAGACGTCCCGGGGAGCGGAGGCGAGAGTGGCCAGCATCAGGAGCGTGGTGAATCCGAACCATCGCCAGACGACGACGCCTGCGACCACGGTCCAGGCCCCCGCCGGCTGCGCGAGGACATCGACCTCGCCCCATCCGAGCGCCGTGAGCGCCCGCGTCAGCAGCCCGTAGTGCTTGTCGACCAGCTGGGAGACGAGAATCGCGACCGCTGCACCGGAAGTCACGTACGGGACCAGCAGGGAGACGCTCAGAGCGGCGCTCGCGTGCGTCGTCGCGCGATGGACGGTGTGGGCCAGGAAGAGGCCGATGCACACCTGTGCCGTCGTGGCGACCGCGGCGATCACGAGCGTATTGACCGTGGCGGTCCAGAAGCGGGGGTCGGCGGCCATACGCACGAAGTTCGCCGCGCCCGCCCACTCCTGTCCGCCGAGGGGATCCCAGTCCCACCAGGCGAGCCAGAAGGTCGCCAGCGAGGGGACGACCGTGAAAGCGGCGAACAGGAGGAGGAACGGGGCGAGGAACGCGTACGGCGCCCAGGACTCGCGTCGCATGACCCGCCGCGTCGGAGGTTGTTCGATCAACGCGTGTCCGACGCGGTGGGCAGCGCGACGGCCGCGGCGTCCAGCGCGGACCGCCACGCGTCCGCCGGGCTCAGGGAGCCCTGCTCGACGGCCGCCAGGGCCTGCACGAAGGCCGTGTTGATCGTGCTGGACGCCGGGCCCTGGCGCACGGGTCGCATGCCGAGAATCGAATTCGCGAGCACCGCGCCGATCGGCGAGGCGCCGAAGAAGGGGTCGGCGTAGGCGGCGAGGTCGTCCTCCTCATACGGGGCGACGGCTGCGGGGAGAGGGCCGCCGGCCGCGAAATGCGCGCGCTGCGCGGTGGCCGATTGGGTCGCGGCGATGTAGTCCCACGCGGCCTCGGGGTGCTTCGAGCCGGCCGGGATCGCGAGGTAGCTCCCGCCCCAGTTGCCGGCGACGCCGGGAACAGATGCGATGCGCCACTTCCCGCTCGTCTTCGGCGCCGTCGACTTGATCACCCGCAGCATCCACGACGGGGCGGCCATCACGGCGAAGTCCCCCCGCGCCATCGCTCCCGACCACCCGGGGGTGAATGCGGCGACACCGGCGCTGAGATGCGCCGCGTGGGCGTCGAGAGCCGTGTCGAACGCTTCGCGGAGCCCCGCGTTGTCGCTGTGGACCAGTCGGCCCTCGGCGTCGTAGTACTTCACCGGCAGCTGGTTCGAGGCGTTCACGAACACGGTCGTGCTCACGTTGTCGACGAATGCGGCGTCCGATCGCGCCGCGAATCGGGTGCCGACCTCGATGAACGCGTCCCAGGTCGGCCAGAGCGCTTCGACCTCGCCCGGGTCAGTCGGCAATCCGGCCTGTTCGAACAGGTCCGACCGGTAGGCCAGCGCCATCCCGCCGACGTCGGTGGGGATGCCGATCACCCTGCCGGACTGCGTCGTCGCGGCTTCCCATGCCCAGGGCAGGTAACCTTCCGCCGCATCCTCACCGGCGAAGCGGCGGAGGTCCAGGAAATGGCGGTCGGCGGATACGAACCTCGGGAGGTCGTCGCCCTGGATCAGGACGAGGTCTGGAGTCTGCCCGGCCGCAAGAGCAGCGGTGAGGGCGTCCGCGGTCTCCGTGGAAGTGCCGATCTCGCTCAGCTCGATACGCGCGTCCGGGTTCGCGTCGAGGTAGCGGTCCACCTGATCGCCCTGTTGGATCCCGGTGAACGACCAGAAAGAGAGCGCCTCGTCGGAGGGCGAGGCGCAACCCGGGAGCACGATTGCGAGAACCAGCGCGCCCACGGCGCAACCGCGAGCGCGCGCGCCGCCACGCGATCGCAGCGTCGTGCGTGGGTGCTGTCGAGCGCGCTCGCGTCGTGGGTTGTGGCCGACCATGAACGCTCCTTCGCGTCGAGCGGAGTTCGACGGGCACAGGGTCCGCTCGTGGATCCAACTGATCATGCCCGAGTTTGATAGCGCGAACAACTGGCTCTTGTGACCGCTCACTGTGACCGCTAACATGCGAAGCAGCCGCCAATGGGGACGGGACGCACGCAGCAGTGCCCAGCACGTCCGAGGCAAGGGGAGCCCTTGCCGGCCCCCAATCCCCCCACGACCGAAGTGGTGCAGGCGGACCAAGGTTGATCGATCAATGAGGAGGAAACCTTGACCAAGGAGATGACACATCGTGCGGCGATACGCCGCAGGATCGCCGGCACCCTGGGTGTCGCGGTCGCTGCCACGGCGCTCATCGTCGGCGGCCTGGCGCCCGCGACGGCGGCCGACGAGGAGCTGATCGTCAACGGCGGCTTCGAGAGCGGCATCGACGGGTGGTTCCTGAACAACGGCAACGCCACGGACGGCGGCACGCTCTCGATCGTGCCGGATGCGTTCTCCGGCGCTGCTGCGGTGAAGGCATCCGGTAGGACGACCACCGGATCGGGTCCCATGCAGGATCTGAGCGGCAAGGTCCAAGCCGGCCAGACGTACAGCATCAAGGCTCGGGTGAAGTACGACAACCCGAGCAGCCCGGCCACCAAGCAGTTCTTCGCCACGATGCACTACGGCGGCGGCACCTACACCAACCTGGGAAGCACGACCCCTGCTCGCGGGCAGTGGGGGTACATCAACACAACCTTCACGATCCCGGCGAGCCAGAGCGTCGCGACCGCGCGCCTGTTCATCGAGACGCCGTGGACGAGCTCCCCGTCCACGGATCCGAACACCCACCTCATGGACTTCGTCGTCGACGACGTGTCGCTCGTGGGCACACCGCCGCCGCCGCCGCCGTCGAAGACCGTCGAGGTCGTCGGCAAGGTCCCGGGCGAGCACAACCCGCTCATCGGCCACAAGTTCGGAGCGGACGGCTTCGGCTACGCCGAAGACGGTCGGGTGTACATGTTCATGACGAACGACACCCAGGGCTATGCGCCCGACCCCATCACGGGGATCTCGCCCTCCATCAACTACGGCAGCATCAACCAGATCACGCTGATCTCATCCGAGGACCTCGTGAACTGGACCGACCACGGTGAGATCCAGGTCGCCGGTCCGCAGGGCGTGGCGCCTTTCACCGGCAACTCCTGGGCGCCCGGCTTCGCCAAGAAGGTCGTGAACGGCGAGGAGAAGTACTTCCTCTACTACGCGAACGGCGGCGGCTCGAGCAACGTGATCACCGGTGAGAGCCCGCTCGGACCATGGGAGAGCGAGCGCACCAGCACGCTCATCAACGGCACGACGCCGGGCGCCGAGGACGTGGCGTGGAAGTTCGACCCGGCACCTCTCGTCGACAAGGACGGCAAGCAGTACCTCTACTTCGGCGGCGGGCCTGCCTCGACGAGCATGCCGGCGGCGGAGCGGTACAACAATCCGAAGAACATCCGCGTCATCGAGCTCGAGGACGACATGGTCACCACGAAGGGGTCCGCGATGGTCGTGGACACCCCCGTCTCGTTCGAGGCCGGACACGTGTTCGAGCGCGAGGGCAAGTACTACCTCTCGTACTCCTCGCACTTCGGCGGCACCGACTTCGGCGGCAACCAGACGCCGCTTCCGGGATACCCCGGCGGTGGCCAGATCGGCTACATGATCTCCGACAGCCCGACGAACTTCCCCAAGGAGAAGTACGCGGGCGTGCTGTTCCCGAATCAGTCGCAGTTCTTCGGCGCGGGCACCGGCGGCAACAACCACCAGTCGGTGTTCGAGTTCGAGGGGAAGTACTACTTCACGTACCACGCTCCGACGCTGAACAAGCGGATCAACGGCAACACCACCCAGGGTTACCGCAGCCCGCACATCGAAGAGCTGACCTTCAACGCGGACGGCACCGCCCAGCAGGTCGTGGGCACCTACGCCGGCGTCGACCAGGTGCACGACTTCGATCCGTTCCGGACGTTCGAGGCTGAGACCTTCGGGTGGAGCAAGGGAATCGCCACCCAGACGGTGACCGGAGGATCGGCGCAGTTCGGGTCGACGGCGCCGAATCTCGTTGTGAAGGACATCGACAACGGTGACTGGACGGCCCTGTCGTCCGTCGCGTTCGGCGAGGCCGGCGCTGCGTCGGTCGCCGTCAAGGTGAAGCCCCTCCAGTCAGGTGGATCGATCGACGTCCGCACCGGCAGCGAGACCGGCGCCGTCGTGGGCACGATCCCGGTCACGGGGGCGGTCGGTGAGTGGGCCGAGCTCACGGCGGACCTCGAGGGAGCCTCGGGGACGCAGGACCTCTTCTTCACCTACAGCGGCGGAAGCGGTGACCTCTTCGAGCTCGACACGTGGTCGTTCGCCGAGGCCGACCAGCGGTCGCTCGACGTCACCGCCGAAGCGGACACGCGCTGCGTCGCGGGCAAGTCGGTGCTGACGGTCAAGGTGGCCAACGGAGACGAAGTGACGGTGTCGGCATCGGTGACCACCTCGTTCGGGTCGAAGTCGTCGGTGACGATCGCGCCCGGCAAGTCGGTCTCGAACGCGTTCACCACTCGGCTCGCGAGCACTCCTGCCGGTGTGGCAGAGGTGTCCGTGACGGCGACGGTCGACGGCGAAGAGCTGACGGGGGTCGTCGAGGCGGCCTACGGCGCTCGCAGCTGCGGCTGACGCGCACAGGGGTGGCGGCCGGATCGGCCTGGCCGCCACCCCACCCCACACGTGAGCCGACGCACGGATGCGCCGGCGATCAGCGGTCGGGCCTCCTGACTGCACGCGAACACGATGCGGCACGTGGCCGCAGGAGATCGGAGTGGAACGAATGAAGAAGACAGGCATGCTGGGGCGGGTCGCGGCAGGCGCCCTCGGAGGGATGCTGCTGCTCGGCGCCGCCGGTGCGGCGATCGCGGACGAACTCGGCGACGACGACGTCGCGGTGAACGTCGACATCGAGGCGCTGCCTCCGGTCGGCGCGCTCACCATGAGCGTCGAGTCGGGTTCGACGGCGCTCTCGGAAGTGCAGTCGGCCGACGCGGAGCTGCGGGAATTCGTCGGTGTGCTGCCGACGGTCACCGTCTCCGACGACAGGGAAGAGGTCCCCGACGCGGCCTTCTGGTACGTCACGGGTCAGTCCTCCGCCTTCACGGCAGCGGGTGCGCCGGAGATCGGCCCCGAGCATCTCGGCTGGGCGCCGCACCTCCTCACCGAGAACGACGGAGAGGTCGCCGAGGGACCCGAGGTGGGCACGATCTTCGACGAGGCCCCGAACAACGTGGGACTCGAGGGCGAGGAGTTCCTCTCCCTCGCGCTCGACTCCGCCGGCGCTCGCGCCGTCGGGTCGTGGGAGGCGAATGCGGATCTGACCCTCAAGACCCCGGTCGACGTGGCGCCGGGAAGCTATTCGGCGACGATCACCCTGACGCTCTGGGAGGACGCGCTGTAACGACGGCACGCTGTCGTACCCGGGAGGGGTGGTTCCTCTGCCGCCCCTCCCGCCCGATCCAGCCCCTCGACACCGCCGTCGACCGATTCCGACGGTCGAGTCCGTGTGGCTCCCCGCGCCTCGTTGCACGACGTCCGGCGCCCGAATGACTCGACCAAGGAGAACCGTTGTTCCAGACATCCTTCCCTCGCGCGCCGCGTCCGATGCGGTCGACGAAGACAGAACCCTCGCCCATGTCGCTGACCCCCGCGCGACCGCTGCGGCCGATTGCGATGGCCGGCGCCGCGATCATCGCCGCCGGGCTCCTGCTGGCGCCGGCTGCCATGCCCGCGCAGGCCGCAGAGTCCTGGCAGCCCGATTCCGGCTACACCTCGACCGACAAGGGCGACGGGACGTACACGGTCCCACTGATCAACGCCGACGTCCCCGACGTGTCCGTCGAGAGGATCCCCGCGGCGGAGAACGACGAGGGCCGGGACATCTACTACATGATCAGCACCACGATGCACCTCAGCCCGGGCGCTCCGATCATGAAGTCGTACGACCTCGTCAACTGGGAGATCGTCAACTACGTCTTCGACCGCGCCGACATCAGCGATTCGTTCTCGCTGCGCAACGGACAGTCGTCCTATGGCCAGGGTCAGTGGGCATCCTCGATCCGCCACCACGACGGCAAGTGGTACGTCGCGTTCAACACGAACAACCTCGGCGGCTCTTACATCTACGTCACGGACGACATCGACGAGGGATCGTGGGAGCGGATCGCGCTGGGCCGGGCGTACCACGACCCCTCGCTCTTCTTCGATGTCGACGGCACCCCCTACATCTTCTACGGCTCGGGATCGACGAGTGCGGTGAAGCTGAGCAGCGACATGAAGACCGTCGTCGCCGAGTATCCCCAGATCCTGCGGACCTCGGACTATCCGGGTGCGTCGTTCATCGGAGGACTCTTCGAGGGTGCGCAGGTTCAGTACATCGACGGGAAGTACTACATCGTGATCATCACCTGGCCGTCGGGTCAGGGTCGCCAGGTCGCGCTGTTCCGGTCCGACGAACTGCTGGGGCGCTATGCCACGGCCGACGGCAGCAACCCGTACGAGGCGAAGGGTGTCCTGAACTCGAACGGCTTCGCACAGGGCAGCCTGGTCCCGATCGCCGGTGAAGACGGAACGACGGACTGGTCGGGGATGTTCTTCCGAGACACCTTCCCGATCGGCCGCATCCCGGCGCTCATCCCCGCCACCTGGTCGGACGGCTGGCCGACGTTCGGCAACAACGGATCCGTACCGGTCAACGGGGCGTTCGCGAAGCCGATCGAGCTCACGCCGGAGCAGGAGCTGTACGAGCGGCAGAAGAGCATCGTCGTGTCGGACGACTTCGACAACGACGCCCCGCACCGGGCGTACATGGACGAGGAGTGGACGATTCCCGCCGCACCGGACGTCGACGAGTCGCTTCTCGGGATCGAGCTGTTCACGAACCCCGGCTTCGAGTCGGGCGCTGACGGATGGACGGTGAACGACGCCGCCACCATCGCTCCCTCGGCCGATGCCGCGTCCGGCGCCGGCTCGCTGAAGGTGTCCGCGCGCACGACGACCGGGTCCGGTCCGGCCCAGGACGTGTCGGGCAAAGTGCAGCACAACGTCACCTACGACATCTCCGCGAAGGTGAAGTACGACAACCCGAACAGTCCTGAGACGAAGCAGTTCCTCGCCACCGCGCGGTATGGGGGAACGTTCACCAACCTCGCGAGCGTGACCGCCACGCGCGGCCAGTGGGCGACGATCTCGGGCAGCTTCACGGTCCCGGCATCCCAGGCGCTCTCGTCGGTGCGGATCTTCCTCGAAACTCCCTGGACGAGCAACGCCAACGCTCAAGCCGCGCCCGACACGCACCTCATGGACTTCACGGTCGACGACCTCTCGCTCAAGGGGCGCCCGATCACGGTCGAGTTGCCGCACGCCGACGAGATCGCGCCGAACGGGTCCCGCCTCGCGCTGCCGTGGGAATGGAACCACGCCCCAGACAACCGGTACTGGTCGCTCACCGATCGCGACGGCTGGCTGCGGCTGACCACGGGCGACGTGGTCGCCGGAACCATGAAGCACCTCAAGCTCGCCAACGACGATGAGGCGACGTATCTCGAAGAGGCCCGCAACACGCTCTCGCAGCGCACTTTCGGGCCACGTCAGTCGGCCGAGACGAAGCTGGACATCTCGGGCATGAGGAACGGGGATGTCGCCGGACTCGCGGCGTACAACCGTGGTTTCAGCTACGTCGCGGTGAAGCGCGTCGGCGGGGTGAACACTGTCGGTGTCGTCAACCGGACCCAGCCCTTCGCTGCGAGCATCGACCAGGCTGCCCTCGAGACGTTCCTGCCGGGGACGACTGCGGCGCTCGGGTCGGCGTCCGAGGTGCATCTGAAGGCGGACCTCGACTTCGCCAGCCCCACCGGTCAGCTGTGGACGACGTTCTCCTTCAGCCTGGACGGCATCACGTGGAACCAGTTGGGCAGTCGGGTGGGCCCGCAGACCCTGGATGGAAGCCTCACCCACTTCATGGGGCACCGCGTCGGTCTTTTCAACTACGCCACTCAGCAGTCGGGCGGGCATGTCGACTTCGACCACTATCTGCTGAGCGACACGTTGACCTCGCAGGGTCTACCGCTCGACGAGAGCGATCTGGATGCCGCGATCGCGTACGCCCAGACACTCGATGAGGCCGACTATCCTGCAGCCGAGTGGGACGAGTTGGAGGAGGTCCTCGTCGACGCGGAAGCGGCGAGCAGTCGGACGGCGGGCACTCAGAATCAGCTCGATGCTCCCGAGCGTGCGCTGAGTCTCCAGCTGGCACGCCTCGGGACGCTCAAGGAGCTCGAGCCGTCGCTGGACGTGTCGCTGGACGCAACGACGCGCTGCGTCGCGGGCAAGGTGGTCCTCGCCGTGCAGGCTTCGAACGGCGACGAGGTTCCGCTGGCGCTGTCGGTGTCGACCCCGTTCGGGGCGAAGGCGGCCGCGCTCGCACCGTCGAAGAGCGCTTCGTACGCCTTCACCACCCGACTGGTGTCGGTGCCGGCCGCGACGGTCGAGGTCGAGGCATCCGCCACCGTCGACGGCGAGTCGGTGACGGTGTCTGTCGAGGAACCCTACGCCGCGCGTTCCTGCGGCTGACTGAGGACGTGGGCGGTCCGATCCGCTGATCGGGCCGCCCACGGCTCGGCTTCCCTGCGCGATGTGAGCGATATCATTTCGCTTGCCTTCGATGACTAGTGAGCGCTAACATCGCTCGCGGAGCCCCTCCCGCCTCCGCCGCGCTGTCGCGGCCACTCGAAGGAAGCGCAACGATGCAGCCTCTTGTACGACGTTCTCTCGCCGCCGTCGCGGCCATCGCGATCGGCCTCACCGGTGCGGTCACGGCGATTCAGCCCGCGGCCGCGGCGACCACCCTCGTCGCCCATTACCCCCTCACCGAGACGAGCGGCACGGTCGCCGTCGATGCGTCCGGGTCGGGGCGGGACGGCACGTACGTCGGGTCTCCGACGCTCGCCGGGGGAGAGGGCGTGCGGCTCGACGGCACCGACGACTATGTGAAGCTGCCGAACGACCTGCTGGCGGGCCTCACCTCGATCACCGTGAGCGCCGAGGTGCTCGTGCGCGCCGCGCAGGGCACGCCGTATTTCATCTACGGCTTCGGCAACACCGACGGGAGCGGCGTCGGCAACGGCTACCTCTACGCCACCGGAAACAGCTACAAGACCTCGATCGCATCGGGCAACTGGTCGACCGAGCAGACGGCGGACAGCAGCGCCAACCTCGAGCGCGACGTCTGGAAGACGATCACCTACACCCTCGACGACGCCTCGAACACGGCGCGCGTGTACCTCGACGGCGTCCAGGTCGCCCAGAACACGAACGTGACGATCACGCCGGGATCGATCGGCGGAGGCGTCACCACCGCCAACTACCTCGGCCGCTCGGTGTACAACGCCGACAAGCGGCTCGCCGGCAGCCTGCGCGACGTGCGGATCTACGACGCCGCTCTCTCGGCGTCCGAGGTCACGGCCCTGGTGCCGGCCGACGCGACGCGTCTTCAGCGGGATGCCGCGGCCCTGTCGCTCGGCGACCTCTCCGGACTGACGGCGAACGTGACCCTCCCGGCCACGGGCGTGAACGGCGCGACGATCACGTGGGCGTCGAGCAATCCCGCGGCGATCACGGCGGCGGGCGTCGTGACGCGACCGGCCGCCGGGCATGTCGCCGCCGAGGCGACGCTGACCGCGACCCTCACGCGGGGCGCTGCATCCGAGACCCGCACGTTCGCCGCGACCGTGCTCGCACTCCCCGGCGCAGACGTTCTTGCACAGGAGGATCTCGACGCGGTCGAGATCGTCGACGCGGACGACATCCGCGGCAACATCACGCTGCCGGCGGAGGGCGCCCTCAACGGCACCGCCATCGAGTGGTCCGCCTCGCCGGCAGGCGTGATCACGACCTCGGCGCAGGGCGGCAAGGCGGCCGGCGTCGTGACCCGCGGCGCGACCGACACCGCGGTCACCCTGACGGCGACCGTCCCGGGATCGACCGCGACCCGAGCCATCGAGGTGACCGTGACCGCGGCCCCCGCAGACCTCGACACCGACTACACCGCCGGGTACCTCTGGACGCACTTCGCGACCGAAGGCGGCTACGAGAAGATCTTCTACGGGCACAGCGAGGACGGCCTGCACTGGTCGAAGCTCAACGACAACGCCCCGATCCTCGCGAACCTCGGCGGCGACCTGGGCGTCCGCGACCCGCACCTCGTACGCGCGCCGGAGGGCGACAAGTACTGGATCATCGGCACCGACCTGCACGCCGAGGGCGGCGGGGCCGGCGGCTCGGGCTGGGATCAGCTCAACGCCAGCCAGAACCTCGTGGTGTGGGAGTCCACCGACCTCGTGAACTGGAGCGATCAGCGGATCGTGTTCGCCGGGTTCGACCAGGCCGGCTGCGTGTGGGCACCGGAGGCGACCTACAACGAGGCGACCGGCGAGTACTACGTGTACTGGGCCGCGCGCGACCGCACCGACGACGGTACGAACGACTGGGCGCTGCGGATGTACCTCACCAAGACGCGTGACTTCGTGACCTTCACGGAGCCCGAGATCTGGACCTCGCTCAACGAGAAGGGCGACGGCGCGACCGGGCCGAACATCATCGACTCGACCATCGCGAAGGAGGGCGACACCTACTACCGCTTCTCGACGTCGGACTGGCTCACGGTCGTCGACACCGCGACGAGCCTCGACGGACCGTGGACCCGCGTGATCGACCGCGGCGACGCGGCCGCGCACGGGCTGCGCGCCTCGATGGAGGGCCTCACGGTCTACCAGCTGCCCGACGAGCGCTGGGCCGTGATGGGCGACCAGAGCGGCTACTACGGCCACACCGCCGACACGCTGGCGAGCCTCGACTTCGAGCAGCTCACGGTCGGCTCCGGCGCGGATCAGTACTCCTTCGACCAGCGCTTCCGTCACGGATCGGTCCTGCGCCTGTCGGCCGCCGAGGAGGAGACACTGCTCGAGGCCTACGGCAACACCACCGAGGAGCCGGAAGAGCCCGAAGAGCCGCAGGACGAGCCGATCGCCGAGTACACCTTCGACGACGGCACGCTCGCCGACTCGGCCGGGAACGCCGACCTCACGGCGAGCGGCACGGCGGCCGTCGCGACCGATGCGGTGAAGGGCAAGGCCCTCAAGCTCGACGGCACGACCAACGGCTTCGCGTCGTTCCCGACCGGCTTCTTCGACGGTCGGAGCACCATGACGGTGTCGATGGACGTGAAGTCGGAGAAGAGCAGCGGGAACTTCTTCACATTCGCCCTCGGTGCGGACACGAACAAGTACTACTTCCTCCGCCTCCGCGGTGGAGACGTGCGCAGCGCGATCACCCAGAGCTCGTGGCAGAACGAGTCCGCCGTGACGGGATCGGTGGCCAGTGGGCAGTGGCACCGCGTCGACGTCGTCTTCGCCGGCACGACGATGACCGTGTACGCCGACGGCGTGAAGCTCGGCGAGAACACGGCGCTCGGCGCGACGATCGAGCAGCTCGGCAGTGATCTCGTCGGCTACCTCGGCAAGTCGCTGTACTCGGCAGACGGCTACGTCCAGGGCTGGTACGACAACGTGCGCGTCTACAACCGCGCTCTGTCGGCCACCGAGGTCCTCGCGAACGCCGGCGTCACCGACCAGCTGCTCGACGTGTCGCTGGCGGATGCCTCGGCCCTGAAGCTCGCTCCGATCGTCACAGGTGCGGCGCACACGGCGGTGTTCCCCGTGAACAAGGGCACCGACGTCACCGCGCTGGCGCCGACGTTCACCACCGCTCCGGGCGTGACCGTCGCACCGGCATCCGGAACCGTCGTCGACATGACAGAGCCGGTGACGTATACGCTCACCGCGCCGGGCGGGACGACCACGACGTGGACGATGAAGGCGACGGTCGTGAACAGCCCCGTCCTGCCGGGGCTCTACGCCGACCCGAACATCGCGGTCTTCGGCGACACGTACTACATCTACGCGACCTCCGACGGCTACGCCGGCTGGGGCGGCAAGGAGTTCTACGTGTGGAGCTCGAAGAACCTCGTGGACTGGGAGCGCTCGGACGAGCCGTTCCTCACCCTCGACGGCGCGAACGGCGACGTGCCGTGGGCGACGGGCAACGCGTGGGCGCCGACGATCATCGAACGCAACGAGAAGTACTACTTCTACTTCAGCGGCCACAACGCGTCGCTGAACCGCAAGACGATCGGCGTCGCGGTGGCCGACAGTCCGGAGGGACCGTTCATCGCGCAGCCGAACGCGATGATCCTCAACAACGAGGCCGTCACGTCGGGTCAGGCGATCGACCCCGCCGCGTTCCACGATCCGGTGTCGGGCAAGTGGTACCTCGGGTGGGGCAACGGCTCGCCCGTGCTGGCGGAGCTGAACGACGACATGGTGTCGATCAAGGCGGGCACGTACCAGCGCATCACGGGGCTGACGGACTTCCGCGAGGGCGTCTTCTTCAACTACCGCGACGGGCTGTACCACCTGACCTACGCGATCGACGACACCGGCTCGGAGAACTACCGCGTCGGCTATGCGACGGCGACGAGCATGAACGGCCCATGGACCTACCGCGGCGTGATCCTGCAGAAGGACCTCTCGCTCGGGATCAAGGCCACCGGTCACAGCTCGATCATCAACGTGCCCGGCACCGACGACTGGTACATCGCATACCACCGCTTCGCGATGCCCGGCGGCGACGGCAACCATCGCGAGACGACCCTCGACAGGATCGAGTTCGGCGCGGACGGCCTGATCAAGACCGTCGTGCCGACGCTCGAGAGCGTCGCCCCGCAGACGATCGAGCTGCCGGCTGCCCCGCCCGAGGTCGACGTCACGGTGATGGGCCGATGCGTCACGGGCAAGGTGACGCTCGTCGTGCAGGTCAAGAACGTCGACGACGTTCCGGTGGCTCTGACGATTCAGACGCCGTACGGGAACCGCACGGTCGGAGCCGTCCAGGCGGGGAAGTCGTCGTCGCAGGCCTTCACCACGCGCCTCGCGAACATCGAGGCGGGGGCGGTCTCCGTCACGGCGAGCGGGACGCGCGACGGAGAGCCGGTGTCGTCGGTGACCGACGCCTCCTACGCACTCCAGACCTGCGGCTGACACGTCGCTGGGGCGGGGGACACGTGGTGTCTCCCGCCCCGGGACCGTCCCCGCGCAAGGGGGCCCGCCCGACCTGTCGCCTTTACTCCACTGAGTATCCCCACGTACGACGCCGTATTCCCCCCCCGATACGTAGTCGTATCCCTTGCGGGCCCCCCACCCGCCGTCCACCGGAGTGCATGTGGTTCGAATGCAGCCGAACACGCCCGTCAGCGGCAGTGCCCCGACTCGTGCGGCCGCGCGTGCCGCGCAGCAGCGGAGGCGCTCGCTGGTCCTCCTGGGCGTCATCCTCGTCCTCGTCGTCGCGCTCATCGCCGTGCTCGGCATCCTCTTCCTGCGTGGAGCCTCCGGTGGGGCCCCTCAGGAGCCGGTGTCGACCGGTGAATGCCTGCCGTCGAGTCTCCGCATCACCGCGGATCCCGCGGTCGCGGGAGCGCTCGAGGCGATCGTCGCCGATCTGACGGGATCTCGCTCCGACTGCCCCGACGTGACCATCCGGGCCGAAGACAGCTCGGTCACGGCCGCGGCACTCGCTGCGGGATCGGCTCCGGACTTCGACGTCTGGGTGCCCGACTCCGGGATGTGGCCGGCGCGGGCGACCGGCCAGGCGGAGCTCACGGGCGTGGATGCGGCGGAACTGGTCGTCGGCGCCGACGTGGCGAGCACTCCCGTGGTCTTCGCGGCGACCGAGGCGACCGCGGCCGCTCTCGAGACCGAGGACGCCGGGTTCTCGAGTCTGGCGGGTCGTTCGGTCGCCGCCGTACTGCCTGATCCGTCGACGGTCGCGGCGAGTTCCGCGGCGCTGCTCGCTCTGCAGACGGCCGTCGGCGGCGATGCGCGTGCGTTCACCGCGCTCGCGCTCGGCCTCGACACGGGCGTCGTTCCGACCGCCGCCGACGCGCTCGCCGCGGCATCCGCTGCCACCTCGCCGACGATCGCCGTGACCACGGAGCAGTCGCTGCTGGAGTTCGGCGAGGACGCGAAGGCCTCCTTGGTGCCGATCTACCCCGCCGATGTGAAGCCCGCCGTGAGCGTGCCGCTCGTGACGCTCGCCGACGCCTCGGACGGCACACGCGAGTCCGTCGAGGCTCTCTCCGCCGCTGTTGCGAAGGGCAGCGCCCGTCTCGCCGAGTACGGGCTGCGCGATGCGGCGGGCAACGCGCCGGACTCGGCCACGGAGAACGCCGCGGAAGCCGGTGCGGCAGCCGAGCCCATCGACAGCGCCAACCAGGCCGAAGCGCTGCGCACCTGGCAGATGATCACGGCGCCGTCGCGGATGCTCTCGCTCAACGACGTCTCGGGTTCCATGCTCCAGCCGGCAACGGCCGACATGCGGCGCATCGACCTGTTCGAACAGGCGGCCGTCCGCGCCATCAATTCGCTGTCGGCCGACTCGTCGCTCGCCACCTGGGTGTTCTCGAGCCGCCGGATCGGCGGACAGGACTGGCAGGAGATCGTCCCGTTCGGGGCATTGGGCGACCCGGCGCACAAGCAGCGCACGATCGACACGGCGAACGGGCTCGACAGCCTCGTCGGCGGCGGCACGGGACTGTACGACAGTGTGCTCGCGGCGGTGAAGTACATGCGCGAGACGTATGTCCCCGGTCAGGTCAACCTGGTCCTGCTCAACACCGACGGCTTCAACGAGGACGACGAAGGCCTCGACCTGCCGGGGCTGCTTGCGGAACTGGAGAAGCTCCGGGATCCGGCTAAGCCCGTCGCCGTCATCGCGATCGGCTACGGACCCGACACCGACCAAGCCGCCCTCGAGCAGATCGCCGCCGCCACCGACGGTGCGGCGTATCAGGCGCTGCAGCCGACGGACATCGGCACGGTGCTCGTCGACGCCGTCACGCAGCGCGGCTGCCGCCCGAACTGCGGCTAGGGCGGCCTTCGGCGATCCGATCGACATCGGTTCAGCCTCGCCCGACGCGGTACGGTCGAACCGACGGGGACGTCTGGCCTCGTCAGGAGGCGGATGCGATGTCCACGACGCTCAGTCCGGAGACGAACCCCGCGCCCGCGGGTCAGGACGCCGCTCGCCGTCGCACGACGACCCGCAGGCGGGTGTGGCTGGCGGTTCTCGTCCTCGCGATCGTGGGCGTCGTGACCGGCGCTCTTGTGATCCTCGGGTGGATGGTCGATGAAACGCACTTCGACCGTCCGAGTGCGGACTTCGACGAGCTCGAGGCTCAGCTGGAGAGCCTCCCCGGTGTCAGCGGCGTCGACAAGGAACGGTGGGTCGAGGCGCCGACGTTCTCGAACCCGACCTCGTGGGTCTCCGTCGCGGTGGACCAGGCCGGAGTCCCCGGGCTGCTCGAAGCGGCCTGCTCGAGCGACTATCCCGACGCCGTCACCTGGTCGATCCGCGTGCGGACGCCTGGGGCAGCCGAGGTGTCGCTCCACGCGGCGCCCACCGCCGCGGACACGGACGCCGACGACGCGCGGTGTCTGGATTTCGGGTTCGATGCGGTGCGTCTCATCGACGAACTCGATCGGGTCGCGCCGGGCCTCGCTGTTCAGCCGACCATCTGGAACGACGACGTGCTCTCCCTCGTCGCGCTCGAGGAGGAGAAGCCGGCGGGGTTCACCCACCTCCTGCCGCTCGTCGAGCACGCCGACGACCTCCTCGTCGCCGCCGGTCTCGATGCGGACGGGGCGGTCGAGATCAACTCGGCGAATCTCGGCGTCGTCTTCGAGTCGCGCGACGGTGGACGGTATCTCGCACTGCTCACCGACCTCGCCGAGAGCCGGGCAGTGAGCTTCTGGGCCGACGGCGGCGGCACGCCGATCGACGGGATCGACAAGGTGCAGATCGTCGCTCCGGTCGAGCAGCGGGCGGCGATCGAGGAGACGATCAGGTCGTCGGGGCTCGAGATCGCCGACCTCCCGGTGCGGTTCCTCGAGCAGTGACGTTCCGTGTGAGTGACGGTGCGGAGGGAGTCGAGCATGGCGACGGTCTTGGACGTTCGCGCGCTGGGTTCCGAGCTGGAGCGATCGTACGAGGTGTACGTGCGCGGCCGCCTGAAGTTCCGGGTCGGTCAGCTGGTCTACGTGGCGTTCTCTCGCGATGAGACCGCGATGGAGTTCGCGTTCCCGAGAGAGGAGCGTGCGGCGCTGGTCGGCGGGTCCCCCGCCAAGTTCCGGATGCCGGATGACTCGGACTTGCGCTTCAACTGGGTGCGCGCCGACCTTTCATCGTTGGATCCGTCCGAGGCCCGCGAGCTCGTCGTCGATGCGTGGCGGATGGTCGTACCGAGAAAGGTGTCGCGAGCCTACGACCTGATGCACCCCGACGGCCCGGGCTGACCGGACGGGCGTGAGAGCGCGTCTGCGAGGGAGCCCACGCCCACGCCCCGGACCTGGTGGCTGAGGCGATCCCGCGACTAGGGGTCGAGCATCCGGGATCTGAGAACGTCGAACTCGCATCCCGGCGCGTCCGGATCGAAGCCGTGCTCGATCAGCCAGCGCGACGCGATCAGGCTGCGCAGCGACCACCAGGCCCGGATCACATCCCGGTCTGCGCCTGGCCCGTAGCCGGCGAGCAGATCGTCCACATGCTCCTCGTGCCCGAGTGTCAGCGTGGCGAGGTCGAACATGGCGTCGCCGGGGGCGGCCTCGGACCAGTCGATGATGCCGGTGACCTCGTCGCCGTCGATGAAGACGTGGGTGATCTGCAGGTCGCCGTGGATGAACACCGGTGTCCACGGCCGGAGCGCGGCCTGCGCGATCTCGCGGTTGCGGCGCACCACCTCGGCGGGCAGGACGGCGTCGGCGAGCAGCCACGCGCACTCGCCGTCGAGCTCCGCCGCGATGTCGTCGAGCCGGGGTCCCGGCCAGGGCGGCGCCGGCGTCTCGTGCAGCTGCCGGACCGCGGCGCCCACCGCCGCCCACGCCCTCGGCGACGCGGGGGACGGCTCGCCGAGGACGCCGAGGGCCGTGCCGCGCGCGGCGGCGATCGCGAGCACCGGCGGCTCGCGCCACAGGATCTCCGGGGTCGGAACGGGCGCCATGGCCATCGCCCGGATCTCGACGTCGGCGTGCGCCGGGTCGCCGTCGACTTTCAGGAACACATCGCCCACCCGCAGCGTCGCGCGCTGGCTGTGGGCGACGACGACCTCGACAGCGTCCATACCGGCCATCCTGCAGGACGGGGCGGGAGGGCGCCGGGATCTGAGCTCCGTGTTCGCCGACCGGGTGCGGGTCCGGGTCGGTCTTCGCTGAGGGCGTACAAAGCGGGTCTTCCGGTGTCGCAGGTTCGTCGTAACCTGAGATCCGCTCTGTTCGGATGCCGTCGCCCGGCTCCGCCTCGTCATCGAGCGTTCCCCTCACCATCGGAGAGTCCTCGTGCTCGGAAAACTCCTCATCCGCTATCTGAAGGAGTATCGCTGGCTGCTGCTCGGCGTGCTCGTCTTCCAATTCGCCTCGGTGATGGCCTCGCTGACTCTGCCTCAGCTGAACGCCGACATCATCGACAACGGCGTCGCAACCGGCGACACCGCCTACATCTGGTCGACCGGCGCGTTCATGCTGGCGATCTCGCTCGGCCAGATCACGGCGTCGATCATCGCCACCTACTTCGCGGCCCGCGCCGCCATGGCTGCCGGCCGCGACATCCGCCGTGATGTGTACGGCAAGGTGAGCGGCTTCTCCGAGCGCGAGGTGTCGAAGTTCGGCCCCGGCTCGCTCATCACCCGCAACACCAACGACGTGCAGCAGGTGCAGATGCTCGCGATGATGGGCGCCACGATGCTCGTCACCGCGCCGCTGCTCGCCGTCGGCGGCATCATCAAGGCGCTGCAGCAGGACGTCGGGCTCAGTTGGCTCATCGCGGTCTCGGTGCCCCTGCTGCTCGTCATCGTCGCGCTCATCATCAGCCGTATGGTGCCGCTGTTCCGCTCGTTCCAGACGAAGCTCGACGCCGTGAACCGCATCATGCGCGAGCAGCTCACCGGCGTCCGGGTGGTTCGCGCCTTCGTGCGCGAAGACATCGAGGAGGAGCGCTTCCGCGGCGCCAACACCGACATCATGGTCGTCGGCCGCAAAGTCGGTTCGCTGTTCGTGCTGATGTTCCCGCTCGCCATGCTCATTCTGAACGTCACCGTGGTGGGCGTGATCTGGTTCGGAGGCATTCAGGTGGATGCCGGAACCGTCGAGATCGGCACCATCTTCGCCTTCATGCAGTACATCGGTCAGATCCTGATGGGCGTGCTCATGGCCACGTTCATGACGATCATGATCCCGCGTGCGGCCGTGTCGGCCGAGCGCATCAGCGAGGTCCTCGCGAGCGAGTCGACGCTCACCCGCGCCGAGAACCCGGTGAGCGACTTCTCGGCCTCCGGCTCGGTGCGCTTCTCGGACGTGGAGTTCACCTACCCGGGAGCCGAGTCGCCGGTGCTGCAGGGCATCAGCTTCGAAGCGGCGCGCGGCGAGACCGTCGCGATCGTCGGATCGACCGGCGCCGGCAAGACGACGCTCGTCTCGCTCATCCCGCGCCTGTTCGACGTGACCGGAGGATCCGTGCAGGTCGGCGGCGTCGATGTCCGCGAGGCGGACCTCGACCACCTGTGGAAGGGCATCGGCCTCGTGCCGCAGCGCCCCTTCCTCTTCACCGGCACCGTCGCCTCCAACCTCCGCTTCGGGCGTGAGGAGGCGACGGACGACGAGCTGTGGCACGCCCTCGAGATCGCCCAGGGTCGCGATTTCGTCGAGGAGATGGACGGCCAGCTGAACGCGCGCATCGCGCAGGGCGGCACCAACGTCTCGGGCGGCCAGCGCCAGCGGCTCGCCATCGCGCGGGCGATCGTGCACCAGCCCGACGTGCTCGTCTTCGACGACTCGTTCTCCGCCCTCGATCTGACGACCGACGCCCGGCTCCGGCAGGCGCTGTGGCGCGAGCTGCCCGACGTCACCAAGATCGTCGTCGCCCAGCGCGTCTCGACCATCACCGAGGCCGACCGCATCGTCGTCCTGGAAGACGGTCAGATGGTGGGCGTCGGAACCCATGAGGAACTCTTGAGCACCAGTCCGACCTATAGAGAGATCGTCGACTCGCAGCTGGGGGTGGAGGCATGAGCGCGCCCGACATGCTGACCGAGGAGGAGCGCCTCGAGCTCGAGATGGCCGAGCAGGCCCGACTGAGCGCCGACGACTGGAGCAGCGTTGCGCCCGGAAAGGCGGCGAACTTCGGCAAGAGCTTCGCGCGCCTGGTCGGGCTGCTCAAGCCGCACGCCGTCGCCTTCATCCTTGTCTCGATCCTCGGAGCGATCGGCGTCGTGCTCGCCGTCATCGCCCCGAAGGTCCTGGGCGAGGCGACCAACATCATCTTCGAGGGCGTGATCTCGTCGAGTCTCGCCGACCAGTTCCCCGCCGGCACCCCGCAGGAGGTCGTCGTCGAGAGCCTCCGCGCCGCCGGTCAGACGGACTACGCCAACATGGTCTCGGCCATGCGCGACTTCACCGTCGGCGCGGGCGTGGACTTCGACGCGCTCCGCATGGTGATCGTCGCGGTGCTCGCGATCTACGTCGTCTCGGCGCTGCTGACCTGGGCACAGGGCTACGTCATCAACGTGATCATGGTGCGCACCATGTGGCGCCTTCGCGAGTCGGTCGAGGCGAAGATCAACCGCCTGCCGCTGTCGTACTTCGACAAGGTGCAGCGCGGTGAGCTCATCTCGCGGGTGACGAACGACATCGACAACATCACGCAGACCATGCAGCAGTCGCTGTCCACCGTCGTGACCTCGGTGCTCACGGTCATCGGCGTGCTCTTCATGATGTTCACGATCTCGTGGCAGCTCGCGCTGGTCGCGCTCGTGTCCCTCCCGCTGATGGCGGTCATCTTCGGCGTGATCGGGCCGCGCTCGCAGAAGGCGTTCGGCATCCAGTGGCGCAAGGTCGGCCGCCTCAACGCCCGCGTCGAGGAGTCCTTCTCCGGGCACGCGCTGGTGAAGGTGTTCGGCCGCGAGGCCGACTCCGCCGAGAAGTTCGCGATCGAGAACGAAGAGCTCTATGAGGCCGCGTTCAAGGCGCAGTTCCTGTCGGGCATCATCATGCCGGGCATGATGTTCATCGGAAACCTGACCTACGTCGGCATCGCCGTCCTGGGCGGCATCATGGTGGCCAACGGACAGCTCCGACTGGGCGACGTCCAGGCGTTCATCCAGTACTCGCAGCAGTTCACGCAGCCCCTGTCCGAGCTCGGCGGCATGGCCGCGGTCGTCCAGTCGGGAACCGCATCGGCAGAGCGGGTGTTCGAGCTGCTCGACGCCGACGAGCAGGAGCCCGACGACGAGGAGGCCCCCGCGCTCGCCGACGGCCACGGCGTCATCGAGTTCAAGGGCGTGAAGTTCTCGTACACGCCCGACCGTCCGCTCATCACCGACCTGTCGTTCCGCGTCGAACCCGGGCAGACAGTCGCGATCGTCGGGCCGACCGGTGCGGGCAAGACGACGCTGGTGAACCTCATCATGCGGTTCTACGAGCTCAACGGCGGGCAGATCCTGCTCGACGGGCAGGACATCGCCGAGCTCACCCGCGACGACGTGCGTTCGCGCACCGGCATGGTGCTGCAGGATCCGTGGCTGTTCGCGGGCACGATCCGCGACAACATCCGCTACGGACGCGAGTCGGCGACCGACGAGGAGATCGTCGAGGCCGCGAAGGCGACCCGAGTGGACCGTTTCGTCCACTCGCTGCCGGACGGCTACGACACGGTCCTCGACGAGGACGCCTCGAACGTCTCGGCGGGCGAGAAGCAGCTCATCACGATCGCGCGCGCGTTCGTGGCGCAGCCGTCGGTGCTCATCCTCGACGAGGCCACGTCCTCGGTCGACACGCGCACCGAGCTGCTGCTGCAGCACGCCATGGCCGCGCTGCGCGAGGGGCGCACCTCGTTCGTGATCGCGCACCGCCTGTCGACGATCCGCGATGCCGACCTCATCCTCGTGATGGAGCACGGCGACATCGTGGAGAAGGGCTCGCACGACGAGCTCATCGCCGAGCAGGGCGCGTACTGGCGGCTGTACCAGTCGCAGTTCGAGCAGGCCGCCGCCGACCTCGACGCCGAAGCAGCGCTCCTCGCGCAGGGCACCGGCGCAGCCGGCGCGACGCCGGCCGACGGCGAGGCCGGCGCCGAGGCCGGCGCCGAGGCCGATGTCGACTCGGCCGACGCCGCTTCGCGTCAGCCCTAGTCGGCCGCCCCGCACGAAGAGACCGGGCCGCACCCTCGAGGGTGCGGCCCGGTCTCGTTCTGCGAGCGGTCAGCTGACCTTGCGGCGGTAGATGGCCATCGCCCAGAAGTACGCGACCACCAGGATGCCGACGCACCAGGCGAGAGCGATCCAGATGTCGTTGCCGACGGGCTGCTGCGCGAACAGGTCGCGGATCGTGTTGACGATCGGCGTGACCGGCTGGTTCTCGGCGAACCACGCCACCGGCGCCGGCATCGTGTCGGTGGGCACGAACGCCGAGCTGATGAAGGGAAGGAAGATCAGCGGGTACGAGAACGCGCTCGCTCCGTCGACCGTCTTCGCCGAGAGCCCCGCGACCACGGCGAGCCAGGTCAGGGCCAGGGTGAACAGGATCAGGATGCCGGCCACTGCGAGCCATGCGCCGAGACTCGCCCCGGTGCGGAAGCCCATCGCGAAGGCGACGCCGATCACGATCACGAGCGAGATCATGTTGGCGACCAGCGAGGTCAGCACGTGCGCCCACAGCGAGCTCGACCGTGCGATCGGCATCGACTGGAAGCGCTCGAAGATGCCGCCCTGCATGTCCATGAACAGCCGGTATGCCGTGTAGGCGATGCCGGAGGCGATCGTGATCAGCAGGATGCCGGGGAGCATGTAGTCGATGTACGAGTAGGAGCCGGTGTCGATGGCACCGCCGAACACGAACACGAACAGGATCATGATGGCGACCGGGGTGACCGCCGTGGTGATGATCGTGTCGGGACTGCGGAGGATGTGGCGCAGCGATCGTCCGGTCAGGACGGCGGTGTCGCCGAGGAAATGAGTGCTCATCGTCGTTCCTTACTTGTCCGTGGTGGCGGGGGAGTCGACGGCGGCGGCGCTCTGACCGTCGTCGCCGACGATCGCGAGGAAGACCTCCTCGAGGGTCGGCTGCTTCTCGACGTACTCGACCTTGGCCGCGGGCAGGAGCTGCTTCAGCTCGGCGAGCGTGCCGTTGGCGATGATCCGTCCCTGGTGGAGGATCGCGATGCGGTCGGCCAGCTGCTCCGCCTCATCGAGGTACTGCGTGGTGAGCAGCACCGTGGTGCCGTTCTGAGCGAGCTCCTTGACGGCGCTCCAGACCTCGATGCGCGCCTGCGGGTCGAGGCCCGTGGTCGGCTCGTCGAGGAAGATCACCGGCGGGTTGCCGATGAGGCTCATGGCGATGTCGAGGCGACGGCGCATGCCGCCCGAGTAGGTCGCGGCCCTTCGGCCGCCCGCGTCGGTGAGCGAGAAGCGCGCCAGCAGTCCGTCGGCGATCTTGCCGGCATCCTTGAGGTGGCGGAGCTTCGCGACCAGCACGAGGTTCTCACGACCGGTCAGGATCTCATCGACGGCCGCGAACTGGCCCGTCAGGCTGATGGACTGGCGGACGTCCGACGGCTGTGCGGCGACGTCGAAGCCGTGCACGTCGGCGGAGCCGCCGTCGGCCTTGAGCAGCGTCGACAGGATCCGGACGACCGTGGTCTTGCCGGCGCCGTTCGAGCCGAGCAGGGCGAAGATGCTTCCGCGGGCGACATCGAAGTCGACGCCCTTCAGCACCTGCAGGTCCTTGAACGCCTTCTCGAGACCCTGCACGCGGATTGCGGCATCCGTGGTCATTTCGCTTCTCCTCGCTCTGCGTCCTCGATCGCCTTCGTGAGGCGGGTGCGCTCCTTGTCGATCCACTGCCTGCCGGTGTACGCCTGAGCGAACGTCTCGGCGAACTCCACGGGGTCGTCGCCGACGATCTCGCGGATGGGCGTTCCGTCGAGCGATGCGCGCTCGAGCAGGTCGGCGAAGTCGCCGAGCATCGTGACGAGCGTGTCGCCGTCCACGATGCCGCCGTAGTACATGAAGTAGCGCTCGAACGCCTTCGCCGCCGAGCCGTACGGCTCGGGCAGTGCCTCCATGCGGGCCTTGTTCTGCTTGTACTGCTTCTTCTGCTCGAGCGACCCGGTGAGGGCTTCGATCCACTTTGCGGCCATGGTCACTTCTCTCCTTCGTGGAGCTTTTCGATACGGTCTGCGAGGAAGCTCCACGTCCTCCAGAACTCTTCGAGCTGTTCGCGCCCTTGCTCGTTGAGCGAGTACACCTTGCGCGGGGGGCCCTTCTCGGAAGGGACCTTCTCGACGTCGACGAACCCCTTCTGCTCGATTCGCACGAGCAGGGCGTACACGGTTCCTTCGACGAGATCCGAGAATCCCTGGTCACGGAGCCGCGCGGTGATCTCGTATCCGTACGCGGGGCTCCCGGCCAGAGTCGCAAGGACGATGCCCTCGAGCGTGCCCTTGAGCATCTCCGTCATCTGACTGCCCATCGCTCACCTCCGATCTACTCTGTGTTGCTGACTACCACTAGACGGTAACACTAAGTACCAGTAGATAGCAACACCAAGTACCAGCTTCTTCCCGACCGGCGACGGATGCTCGGGCCGCAGCGGGGCGCTGGAACGGCGCCCCCCGCGCCTCATTGGGGCGGGACGGCGGGGGCGCGACCTGGGTCAGGCCAGCCGAGGTGTGCGCGGAGGCGGCGTCCGGCGAGTCCCGGTCGCCTCGAACGCCGCCGCGATCGACAGCAGCGCGGTGTCGGAGTACGCCCGGCCGGCGAAGGTGAGGCCGACGGGCATCCCGATGTCGTCCATCACGCCCATCGGCGCCGTGACCGACGGGATGCCGAGGTGCCGCATCGCGAGGTTGCCGTTGGCGATCCACACGCCGTTGCGCCAGCCGCGGTCGGCGGATGCCGGGTTCACGTCCATGTCGGCCGGGCCGACGTCCGCGACGGCGGGGAACGCGACGGCGTCGAGCCGCAGCGCATCCATCCAGTCCTCGAGGTCGACGCGGCGCGTGCGCTCGAGCCCCTCCACCCCGGCTGCGAGCTCCGGGATGTCGGTGAACGCGTCGACGGGGTGCTCGCGCACATGGTCGGGGTACTCGGCGATGTCGTCGTCGAACCCCGTGTAGCGGTCGGGCAGCGCGCCTTCCGGATGCGGGAAGATCGTCGAGCCGTCCACCGCCGTCAGGGTCGACAGCGCCGGGTCGCCGTTCGCCGCGAGGAAGTCGTCCCACGCCCACGCCGACAGGTCGACGATCTCGCGCCGGAGGTACGCGGGCGAGACGTACCCGCGCGTGGCGATGGTCGGCGCCCCCGGCCGGTCGCCCTCGTAGTTCGACACCGCGGGGAAGTCGACCTCGACCACGACGGCGCCGTGCGCCTCGAGGTCGCGGCGCGCGGCATCCCACAGCGCGATCACCGATCCGCGGGTCTCGATGCGCCTGCCCGTCGGGCCGCCGATGCCGGGGGAGTCCGCGGTGCCGGCCTCGGGATCGGCGTTGATGTACATGCGGGGGATGCCGATGCGGAGGCCGTCGAGCACGCCGTCGGGCGCCTCGGCGGCCTCACGTCCGATCGACCGGTACGACGCGGGCCGCACCGCCGACGCGGCGGGAAGCGGGACCCACGGCTGCGCCCGCCAGAAGTCGCCGCGGGTGTCCGGGTCGTCGGCGACGACGACGTCGAGCACCTCGAGGAGGTCCGCCATCGTGCGTGTGTGCGGCACGACGACGTCCATCGTCGGGACGAGCGGCCAATTGCCCCGTACCGAGATCACGCCGCGCGAGGGCGTGTACGCGCACAGGGCGTTGTTCGACGCCGGCCCGCGGCCGCTCGACCAGGTCTCCTCGCCGAGCCCGAACGCGGCGAAGCTCGCTGCCGTCGCGGTGCCCGACCCGTTCGAGGAGCCCGAGGCGAACGGCGCGGTCAGGAACGCGGGATTGTAGGGGCTCTCGGCGCGGCCGTAGAGTCCGCGCTGCATGCCGCCGTTGGCCATCGGCGGCATGTTCGTGAGACCGAGGCAGATCGCGCCGCCGTCGCGCAGTCGCTCGATCGTGAAGGCGTCGCGCTGCGCGACGAGACCGGCGAACGCGGGGCTGCCGGCGGCGGCGGTCAGCCCGCGCACGAGGTAGCTGTCCTTCGCCGTATAAGGGATGCCGTCGAGCGGGCCGAGCGGGCGGCCGGTGGCGCGACGGGCATCGGATGCCTCGGCCTCCGCGAGCGCGTCGGGATTGGCCACCACGACGGCGTTGAGCGCGGTCTCCGTCGCCGGGCCGTCGTACGCCTCGATCCGGGCCAGGTAGGCACGGACGAGCTCGACGCTCGTCGCCTCGCCGCTCTCGAGTGCGTCGCGCAGCGCGGCGATGCCGGCCTCCACGACGTCGATCATCGCGCCGGCGCCTCGATCCGCGGCTGCTGCTGCGTGATGCAGTGGATGCCGCCGCCCCGCGCGAACATCGGCCGCGCGTCGACGCTCACGACCGTGCGCCCCGGGTACGCCTCCGACAGGATGGCGCGGGCCGCGGCATCCGCCTCGTCCTCGCCGAAGCCGCACGCGATGACGCCGCCGTTGACGACGAGGTGGTTGATGTAGCTCCAGTCGACGAAGCCCTCGTGATCGCGGAGGGTCGCCGGCGCGGGGACGTCGATGATCTCCCACGCCCGCCCCGCGGCGTCGGTCTCGGACTCGAACAGCGCGCGCAGCTCGCGGCTCACGGCGTGGTCGGGGTGGGCCTCGTCGGTCTGATCGTGCAGCAGCACGCGCCCCGGCGACGGGATGGTCGCCACGATGTCGACGTGCCCGTTCGTGCCGAAGTCGTCGTAGTCGCGGGTCAGGCCGCGCGGCAGCCAGATCGCCCTGGTCGTGCCGATCGTGCGGGCGAGCTCCGCCTCGACGCGCGCGCGGTCGGCGTAGGGGTTGCGGCGCGGATCGAGCTGCACGGTCTCGGTGAGGAGGACCGTCCCCTCACCGTCGACATGGATGCCGCCGCCCTCGTTGACGAGCACCGAGCTGACGAGCTCGGACCCGACGAGGCCGCTCACGAATCGTCCGATCTCGGCGGAGAGGCCCCACTCGGCCCATTCGGGCGCACCCCACCCGTTGAAGATCCAGTCGACGGCGCCCAGCACGCCGGGTCGTTCATCGTCGACGACGAACGTGGGTCCGAAGTCGCGCATCCAGAACTCGTCGAGCGGCGCTTCGACGATCTCGACACCCGACGACAGCATGCGGCGGGCGCGGGCGATCTCGGTCGGATCGACCACCATCGTCACCGGCTCGAACTCGGCGATCGCGTGCGCTGTGGCCGCCCAGGCGGCGTAGCACTCCTCCTGCTCGGCCAGCGTCTCACCGAGGGTCTGGCCGGGGCGGGGGAACGCCATCCAGGTGCGCTCGTGGGGCGCTGTCTCCGAGGGCATCCGCCAGGCCATGTGCCGTCCTCTCGATCGGTCGGGATCATCATCGATCCGGGATCACGGTACCCGTTTGTCACACCTCGCGCCCGGGCGGTGTCTCCATGTCGAAGGAAACCGACCCTTGGAGGAAGACATGACCGCCACCGCCCGCATTCCCGCCATCGAGGTGACCGGCCCGATCGGCTCGATCATGAAGGTCGCCGCCCGCAGGATGCTCGGCAAGGTGCCCGACTCGCTGGGGGTGCTCTGGCACTACCCGGCCGTGTTCACGGACATGATGGGGTTCAACCGCAAGGCCGAGAAGTGGGATCGGCTCGACGAGAACCTGTCGATCCTCGCCCGAATGGCCTCCGCAGCCGCGATCGGCTGCAACGCGTGCCTCGACATCAACTACTTCATGGCTCACCGCCAGGGACTCGACGAGGTGAAGGTGCGCGAGGTGCCGCGCTGGCGGGAGTCGACGATCTACACGACGCTCGAGCGCGCCGTCATGGCGTATGCCCATGCGATGAGCCAGACCCCGGTGGCCGTCACCGACGAGCTGTCGGCCGAGCTGCTGGACGCGCTCGGACCCGCGGCGCTGATCGAGCTCACCGCACGCGTCGGCCTGATGAACCTCGCCGCGCGCACGAACATCGCGCTCGGCATCCACTCGGAGGAGTACGCGGCGGCGTGCGGGCTCCCCGCCCTCGCGACGTCCACCGCCGCCCTAGGCTCGGTCGCATGAGCAGCCCGATCGGCGCCGGCGAGGACGATCCGTTCGTCGTGCACCGCAGTCTGCTCTTCACGGTCGCGTACGAGATGCTCGGCTCGGCCGCCGACGCGGAGGACGTGCTCCAGGAGTCGTGGCTCCGCTGGGCGGGTGCCGATCGCGACGCCGTGCGCGATCCGCGCGCGTATCTCGTGCGCATCGTCACGCGTCAGTCGCTCAACCAGCTGCGCACGGTGTCGCGCCGTCGCGAGGACTACGTGGGGGAGTGGCTTCCCGAGCCGCTGCTGACCACGCCGGATGTCGCGGACGACATCGAGCTCGCCGAGAGCGTCTCGATCGCGATGCTCACCGTGCTCGAGACCCTCGCGCCGACCGAGCGCGCGGTGTTCGTGCTCCGCGAGGTGTTCGACGTGCCCTACGAGGAGATCGCCGAGGCCGTCGACAAGTCGCCGTCGGCCGTCCGTCAGATCGCCCATCGGGCCCGAGACCACGTCGCCGCCCGGCGGCCGCGCGTGCGCGTCGAGCGTTCGGAGCATGAAGAGGTCGTCGAGCGCCTCATCGCGGCGCTGGGCTCCGGCGACGTGCAGGGGCTCATGGACGTGCTCGCCCCCGACGTCGTGTCGGTCGCCGACGGCGGCGGCCGCGTGCGCGGCGCGGCGCGGCGCCCGGTCATCGGGGCAGAGCGGCTGGCCCGGTACCTCGTCGCCGGCATGCAGCGGTTCGGGGTGCAGGCCGCGTTCTCGCCGATGGCGATCAACGGCGGGCCGGGACTGCGTGTCGAGGTCGACGGCGTCCTGTCCGGAGCGGTCAGCCTGACCATCGAGGACGGCGTCATCACGCACATCTACTCGATCGCCAACCCCGACAAGCTCGCTCGGCTCGACGCCGAGATGGCGCTCACCCGGTGATGAGCTCCGCTCGGAGCGAACTACGGTGGGATGCCTGACCCCATCGCACTCGCACCAGGAGGCGTCGCATGACCCAGGTTCTCGTCATCGTGGACATCCAGCGGGACTACTTCCCCGGCGGCGCGCACCCGCTCGTCGGTCCGGATGCCGCAGCCGACACGGCGTCGACCCTGCTCGACCGCTGGCGCCGTGCCGGTCTGCCGGTGGTCCATGTTCAGCACGAGAGTCGGGAGGAGGGCGCAGGCATGCTCGTGCCCGGCACCCCCGGCGGAGAGATCGACCCGCGCGTGGCGCCCTCCGCGGGCGAACCGGTCGTGCGCAAGACGCATCCCAACTCGTTCCTCGAGACGACGCTGAAGGAGCGGCTCGACGAGGCGGAGGCATCCGCTCTCGTCGTCATCGGGATGATGAGCAGCATGTGCGTCGACGCGACGGTGCGGGCCGCGTCGGATCTCGGCTACCGGGTCACCGTGGCCGCGGATGCCTGCGCCGCGCCCGACCTCGAGCACGGCGGCGTCCGGGTGGGCGGCGCCGAAGTGCACGCCGCGTTCATGGCGGCGCTCGCCTCCGCGTACGCCCGCGTGGTCCCCGCCGCGTCTCTGCCGAATTGATCCGCGGCGTCGCGCGCGGGCATCTCGGCGCGGGCGTTGGCGGGCAGGGGCGATCCGGTCCACGATGGGAGGACTTCCACCCAGAGAGCCGGTCGATGCCCACTGCCCCCGCCCGCCGCGTGCTTCCCGGCGTGACCCGCCGCTCCCTCGGCCGCGAACTGCTCGCCGGCGTGACGCTCATCGCGATCGCGGTGGCAGCGCCGCCGGATGCCGCAGCCGCCGCACTGGACGCCTCATCGATGTTCAGCCGTGTGAGAGGACCCGTCGACGAGCGACTGAGACACCTCGGCACCCTCGACGACCAGCCGGTGTTCGAGACGAACCGCGCCGCGCTCGCGGCGCTGGCACCCACCGCACAGAACGAGGCGAGCACATGACCGGGACCATCGGCGAGATCCTTCCCCTGGCGCTCGGCGTCTCGATCAGCCCGGTGCCCGTCATCGCCGCGATCCTCATGCTGCTCTCGCCCAGGGCGCGCGTGACCGGCGTCGGGTTCCTCCTCGGCTGGATCGCGGGCATCGTCGTCGCCGTCACGGTGTTCACACTGCTCGCCTCGCTGATCCCGAGCGCCGCACCCGATGCCTCGAAGCCGATCCAGGGAGCGATCCAGCTGCTCCTGGGTGCGCTGCTCCTCGTCCTGGCGCTGCGCAACTGGCGATCGCGCCCGAAGGCCGGCGAGGAGCCTCCGCTGCCGAAATGGATGCAGGCGATCGACAGGATCACGTTCCCCGCTGCGCTCGGCCTCGGCCTCCTCCTGTCGGCCGTCAACCCGAAGAACCTCATGCTCGGCGCGGCAGCGGGTGTCGACATCGGATCGGCCGGGCTCGGCGTCGGCGAGACGGTGCTCGTGATCGCCGTGTTCACGCTGATCGCGGCATCCACCGTCGCGATCCCGGTGATCGGCTATCTCATCGCCGCCGACCGCATGCGCGGTCCGCTCGGCGCGCTCCACGTCTGGCTGGCGCGCGAGAACGCGGTCATCATGGCGGTGCTGCTGCTCGTCATCGGCGCGGTGCTGATCGGCAAGGGCATCGCGAGCTTCTAGTCGCGCCGCGCGTCAAGCCCCTTACCGCAGCGGGGGGCGTTCCGTAGCGTCTCGACCGACGAACCGTCGGAAGGAGACGCACATGCACGACCCGATGACCGATCCCCGAGACAAGCATCCCGAGGGCGGCTTCCCCGGCCAGGGGCAGGAGCAGCCCGGGCTGACGGAGAAGACCCGGCCGGTGCCCGACCACGGCGAGGAGTCGTACGCAGGCGCGGATCGGCTCGCCGGTCGACGGGCGCTGATCACCGGCGGCGACTCGGGCATCGGCCGTGCCGTTGCGATCGCGTTCGCTCGGGAGGGTGCCGACGTCGCGTTCGCCCACATGCCCGAAGAGCAGGACGACGCCGACGCCACCATCGCGCTGATCGAGGATGCCGGTCGCGCCGCCCTCGCCTTCGCCGGCGACATCCGCGACGAGGAGTTCGCGACGAGAATCGTCGACGACACCGTCGACGTGCTCGGGGGCATCGACGTCCTCGTCCTCAACGCGGCGTATCAGAAGGACCGCGAGGGGCTCGCGTCGCTCGAGACCGCGGAGCTCGACCGCGTCTTCAAGACGAACCTGTATGGACTGCTCTTCACGGCGCGCCGCGCGGTGCCCGAACTCGCCCCGGGGAGCTCGATCATCGTGACGTCCTCGATCCAGGCGTTCCATCCGTCGCCGGGCCTGATCGACTACGCGATGACGAAGGCGGCGCAGGTCGCGTTCGTGAAGGCACTCGCCGAGGAGCTCGGGCCGAAGGGCATCCGCGTGAATGCCGTGGCTCCGGGTCCGATCTGGACCCCGCTCATCCCTGCGACGGGATGGGATGCCGAGCGCCTCGCCACCTTCGGCACCGACACGCCGCTCGGCCGGCCGGGACAGCCCGCCGAGCTGGCCGGCGCCTACGTCTATCTCGCCTCCGAGGCTTCGTCGTACGTCTCGGGCGCGGTGCTTCCGGTGACAGGGGGCAAGGGGCTCTGATGCCGCACACTGCGGGTGGTCGGCGGGCGCGACCGCGGGTGCGCCGTGGCCCGTGTGCGCTCGCGCTCGCAGGGGTGGCCGTCCTCGTGCTCGTCGGCTGCGGCGTGCAGATCCCGGCCGACCCGGGCGGGACCCTGGATCGGATCACGGGCGGGGTACTGCGGGTCGGCGCGTCGCCGAGCGGGGAGCTGGTGGCCACCGACGACGCCATCGTCACCGGGCCGCTCGCCGACCTGATCGAAGGCTTCGCGGAGAAGCGCGACGCGAGCGTCGTCTGGACGGTCGACAGCGAGGAGGACCTGGTGCAGGATCTGGAGGACGGCCGCCTGGATCTCGCGATCGGCGGGATGACGGCATCCACTCCCTGGGCCAGCCGGGTGTCCGTCACGCGCGGGTATCCGGGCGTCGACGGTTCCGGCGGCGCCGACGTCGCGGTGCTGCTGCCGCTCGGCGAGAACGCGCTGCAGGCGGCGCTGGAGGTCTACCTCGACGCGGAGGTCGCCCCGTGAAGACCATGGGGCGCACCGACCTGCCGGCAGAGCAGCGGGACGCTCTGCGCAAGGCGGTGCGGTGGGAGTGGTTCACGATCGGCTACACGATCGTCACGATCGCCCTGATCGCGATGGTCGTCAGCGGCTCGCAGGCGATGAAGACCGCCTGGATCGAGGACATGCTCTCGCTGGTGCCGCAGATCTCGTTCCTCATCGCCCTGCTGCTGATCCGGCATCCGCCCACCAAGGGATTCCCGTACGGACTGCACCGCGCGATGGGCGTCGGCCATCTCGTCGCGGGAGTCGCGCTGCTCGTCATCGGCGGGAACCTCGCCGTCGAGGCGATCCTCGGCCTCGCGCGGGCCGAGCATCCGGCCATCGGCACCGTGCAGATCTTCGGCTACACGATCTGGATGGGATGGATCATGGTCGCAGTCATGGCGCTCGTCACCATCGGCCCGCTGGTGTACGGCCCCGCCAAGGCCAAGCTCGCGCCTGTGCTCCACAACAAGGTGCTCTACGCCGACGCCGACATGGCGAAGGCGGACTGGACGACGACGGTGGCCTCGATCGTCGGGGTCCTCGGGATCGGCGTCGGCTGGTGGTGGCTCGACGGAGCGGCGGCGCTCTTCATCTCCCTGGGCATCATGTGGGACGGCTACCGCAACTCGCGGTCCGCCGTGCTCGACCTCATCGACCAGCGCGCCCGCAGCCACGACGACAAGCAGATCCACCCGCTCGCAGCCGAGGTCGTGGAGGCGCTCGACCGTCAGCCCTGGGTGCGTGCCTCGGCGATCCGCATGCGCGACATGGGGCAGGTCTTCCATGTCGAGGCGTTCGTCGTCCCGCGCGGGCGGCGCGCGTCGGTGGCTCAGCTCGAAGCCGCCCGGCAGGCGATCAGCGAGATGGACTGGAAGATGCAGGACATCGTGATCGTGCCGGTCGCGGAACTGCCCGGAGAGGCCGAGCGAACGTCGCGCCCGCGCCGCGATTGATCAGGCGGGTGCGGAGGGCACCCTGCCAGCCATGCTCCTGCACGCAGAGCGGGTGCGGGACCCGGCGCGCGAGTCGGCGCCCCGGCAGCATCGCCGCCGCAGCGGAGCGCTCCTCAGGAGGAGACGAGCGTGGTGAGGGTCTCGGGGGAGAGGGCGTACTCGATCGCGAGCATGCTCGCGCCGAGTACGGCGGCGTTGTGCGCCGTCGCCGACTGCACGATCGAGAGGTGCTCGGTGGCCAGCGGGATGGAGCGCGTGTAGACGACCTCGCGGACGCCCGCGATCAGGTGCTCGCCGACGCGTGCCATCGACCCGCCGATCGCGATGACCGAGGGGTTCACAAGACTCACACAGGTGGTGAGCACCTCGCCGATGTCGCGTCCGGCCTGCCGCACGGCCTGGATCGCGTCGATGTTCCCGCGCTTGACCAAGTCGACGACGTCGTTGCCGTTCTCGGCGGCGACCCCTTGGGCTCGCAGGGCGCGCGCGATCGCGGGGCCGGAGGCGAGGGCTTCGAGGCAGCCCTGATTGCCGCAGTGGCAGGGAACCCCGGCGCCGCGTGCGACGCGCACGTGGCCGATGTCGCCGGCGATGCCCTGGGCGCCTCGCTGCAGGGTGCCGCTGGAGATGACGCCGGCGCCGATGCCCGTGGCCACTTTGACGAACATGAGATGCTCGACGCCGGGGTACGCGATGGCCCGCTCGCCGAGCGCCATGATGTTCACGTCGTTGTCGACGAGGACGGGGACATCGAGGTGCTGCTGCACCCAGCCGGGAACGTCGAAGCGGTCCCAGCCCGGCATGATGGGCGGGTTCACGGGCTGTCCGGTGGAGTGCTCGACCGGGCCGGGGATACCCATCCCGATGGCGGCGACGTCATCGGTCGAGCGGCCGATGCGCTCGAGCAGAGCCACCGCGTTGTCGACCAGCCACGTGAGCACGGGCACCGGCCCCAACGTGACGTCCAGCGGCTCGCTGTGGTCGGCGATGATGCTGCCGGCCAGGTCGGTCACTGCGAGCGTGGCGTGCGAGGCGCCGATGTCGGCGGCCAGCACGAGGCGTGCACGGGGGTTCAGGGCGAACTGCGAGGGTGGGCGCCCGCCCGTCGACACCGTCTCGGCGATCGGCGTGATGAGGCCCAACCGCATGAGCTCGTCGACGCGCGCCGCGATGGTCGATCGCGCGAGCCCGGTCGACTTCGCCAGTTCGGCGCGGGTGCGGGGCACGCCATCGCGCAGAAGCTGGAAGAGCTGACTGACTCCGGACACGTTGGGTGTCGGTTCCATGCTCATTTTCGCCACATTCCAGTTTATCGGCAGTCGTGAGAGCGCCGAAGTCCGATGACTTCCGACGGGATGCCGCGGCCCGGCGCGGTGAGAACGTTCATTAGTCCGGGCGCCGGGCGGCGACATCCGATCAGGTCGCTCGTCCGGTGGGCTTCGCGAACCGCTGCTGCAGCAGCACGGCGACGACGATGATGATGCCCTTCACGACGGCCTGCACCGACGAGTTGAGGTTGTTCTGAACGAAGACGTTGCTGAGCGTCGCGAAGATCAGAACGCCGAACACGGTGCCGGTGATCGTGCCGCGGCCGCCGATGAGGAGCGTGCCGCCGACGACGACGGAGGCGATCGCGTCCAGTTCGAGGAGCGTGCCGTGCGTCGAGGTGCCGGCGGTGGTGCGTGCGAGGTACATGACGGCCGCGATGCCGGCGCACAGGCCGGAGATCGCGTACAGCCACATGGTGTGGCGCTTGACGTTGATGCCGGCGAGGCGGGCGGCCTCGCGGTTGCCGCCGATGGCGACGGTGCGGCGGCCGAAGGTGGTGCGGTTGAGGATGACCCACCCGAGCACCGCGACGATGGCGAAGATCCAGATGAGGATGTCGACCCCGATGATGTCGAGGTTCATGAACTCGATGAAGTCGCGGTTGCCGACCTGAAGGGTGCGTCGCTCGGCGATGATCTCGGCGAGTCCTCGTGCCCCGACCAGCATCGCGAGGGTGGCCATGAACGCGACGACTTTGCCGTACGCGATGACGATGCCGTTGATGAGGCCTGCGGCGAAGCCGACGAGCAGCGCGAACACGACCATGACGATCCAGTGCATCTGGTCGGCGAGGTCCTGCACGGCTGCGATCGTCGCGACGACGGAGGCGAGGCCGATCACGGAGCCCACCGACAGGTCGATGCCGCCGGAGATGATCACGAGCGTCATTCCGATGCTGACGACGCCGATGATGGACGCCTGACGCAGGATCGTGAGGATGTTGCTGACGCTCGTGAAGGTGTCCGGCGCGGTGACGGCGCCGACGATCACGAGCACCAGCAGCGCGGCGACGAGGCCGAGGTTGCGGCCGACCGACCCGGACATGAACCGCTGGAATCCGGACTTCTGCTTGTCGCCGTCGGGTGAGCCTGCGGGCGGCGGTGCCTCGCTGGCGGTGGGGACCCCTGCGGTCCCGGTGGTCTGCTCGCTCACGCGGCGGTTCCTTTCATGACGAGATCGAGCACACCGTGCTCGTCGATCTGGGAGGCGGGAAGGGTCTTGAGGACGCGGCCGTCCGCGACGACGAGCACGGTGTCGGCGAGGCCGAGCACTTCCTCGATCTCGCTCGAGACCACGACGACGGCATTGCCAGCGGCGGCCAGGCGCCGGATAAGCGCATAGATCTCGGCGCGGGCGCCGACATCGACGCCGCGGGTGGGCTCGTCAAGAAGGAGCACACGCGTGCCGTGCACGAGCCAGCGCGCGAGCAGGATCTTCTGCTGGTTGCCGCCGGAGAGGGTCATGGCCGGGCGGTCGGGATCTGCGGGACGAAGCTCGAGGGCGTCGATCTGCTCACGGGTCACCTTGCGCTCGGTGCGCTCATCGAGGAAGCCGGCCTTGGCGAACCGCGACATCGACGACAGGGTGACGTTGACGAAGATCGGCTCGTCGAGCACGAGCCCCTGGCTCTTGCGCTCCTCGGGAGAGAGTCCCACCCCCGAGGCGACGGCGTGCACGACCGAGCCGCGGCGCAGGCGCTTGCCGGCCACCTTGACGCTCCCGGCAGTGGATCGGCGCGCGCCGTACACCGTCTCGAGGATCTCGGAGCGGCCCGACCCGACGAGGCCGGCGAGGCCGACGACTTCGCCGGCCCGCACGGAGAAGGACACGCCCTCGAACACGCCGGAGAGGCCGAGGCCCTCCACCTCGAGGACGGTGGGCGCGTCAGCGGGCACGGGCACGGCGGGCGGGAACACGTTGGCGACCTCGCGACCCGTCATCAGGCGGATGAGCTCCGGCGTCGGCGTATCGGCCACGGGAAGCCCGACAGCGGTGGTGCGGCCGTCCTTGAGCACGGTGATCCGATCGCCGATCTGGCGGATCTCCTCGAGGCGATGCGTGATGTAGACCACGGCGATTCCCTGGGCCGTCAGCTCTTTCACGACGTGGAAGAGGTTCTTGACCTCCTCGGTGTCGAGGACGGCGGACGGTTCGTCCATGATGATCAGCTTGATGTCGTGCGAGAGCGCCCTGGCCATGCTGACGATCTGCTTGTTCGCCGCCGACAGTGAGCCGACCTCCGCGTGCGGCGAGAGGCGCGGATGCCCGAGTCGTCGCAGCAGCTCGCGGGTCTGCTTCGCCGCCTCCGATCGCCGGGTGAAGCCGCCGCGCGCCAGCTCGTGGCCGAGGAAGATGTTCTCCGCGATGGTGAGGCCGTCGACGACGTCGAGTTCCTGGTACATCGTGGCGATGCCGAGTTCGATCGCGGCTTCGGGGGTGGGGACGTCGACCGTCTCACCGAGCCAGGAGATCTCGCCCTCGTCGGGGCGATGCACACCGGCGAGCGTCTTGATGAGCGTCGACTTGCCGGCACCGTTCTGGCCGAGGACGCAGTGGACTTCGCCCGGAAGGACCTCGAGGTCGACCCCGCGGAGGGCGCGGACTCCGGAGAAGGACTTCGTCACGCCCTTGACGGAAAGTAATGCCGATTGATGGTCAACTTTGATCACCCGGTGAACATAACACGTCTTAGGCATGCGCGACGAGAACAATTTCACCTACGTGTGTTTCGGCGGCTGCGCGCATTCACGCCCCACATGCCGGAACTTCTGCAGGTCAGAGTCGATTCATCGACTTCTGACGAGTGGAAAACAAAAGATGCCAAAGCGAGGCGCACTTCTGCTACGGTGAACTTCGTCAGCGTGGACTCCTCGAGTGCGGGCAGCTCCCCCTCAGAACCACGCTGGTCCTAGCTGCATCACATTCAAGGAGGAAACACATGCGCTCACACCTGAAGGCGCGCACGCGACTCGTGCTCACCGGCACCGCCGTCGTCGCAGCCATCGGTCTTCTCGCAGGCTGCACCGGGGGCGGGGCCGACGAGGACACCGTCGTCGACCAGGGCACCACGACCGAGGAGAACGCGGAGTCGGGCGACACCGTCGTCATCGGCTTCTCGGGACCCGCGGCCGACCACGGCTGGCTCGGCGCCATCAACTCGGGCGCGCAGGCCGCCGCCGACAGCTTCGACGATGTCGAGCTGCGCGTGGCCGAGGGCACCAATGACCCGATCGCTCAGATCGCGGCGGTGGAGACGTTCGTCAACGACGGTGTCGACGCCATCGTGCTGCTGCCGACCGACGGCGCGGCGCTCACCGAGGCCGCGATCGCGGCGATGGAGGCCGGCATCCCGGTCATCAACGTCGACCGCGAGTTCTCGAGCCCGTTCGCCGCGCGAAGCACCATCCTCGGCGACAACTACGGCATGGGCGTCAGCGCAGGCACGTACATCTGCGAGCAGCTCGGTGGCGAGGGCTTCGTCGCCGAGATCGCGGGAATCGACTCCCTGCCGCTGACCCAGGACCGCTCGGCGGGCTTCGCTGATGCGCTCGAGGACTGCGGTCTGCAGGTCGACGCCCGCGTCGCGGCCGACTTCACCGTCGCCGGCGGAGAGGCAGCGGCATCCCAGCTGCTCGCGGCGAACCCGCAGATCGACGCCATCTGGAACCACGACGACGACCAGGGCATCGGCGTCCTCGCGGCGATCGACTCCGCGGGCCGTGACGAGTTCTTCATGATGGGCGGCGCCGGAAGCCGCTCCGCGATGGAGGCGATCCAGGCGGACGACACCGTGCTCAAGGCGACGGTCATCTACCCGTCGACCCAGGCCGCCGACGGCGTTGCGCTGGCCCGCCTCATCGCGCAGCAGAAGACGATGGGCGACCTGATCACGCCCAGCATCCCGAACCGGGTCGTGCTCGACGCCCCCGTCGTCACGAAGGACAACGTCGACCAGTTCATCGACCTCTCCTTCGAGTGAGTCAGACGACCGATCCGTGGGGCGCCCGCCGACAGGCGGGCGCCCCACGCCTCACCTCCCGAGAGAGGACACCGCGTTGACCGAGACGCTGAAAGTCGCCATGATCGGCCACGGCTTCATGGGCGCCGCACACTCGCAGGGCTGGCGTGTCGCCCCCCGCTTCTTCGATCTCCCGCTCGAGCCCGAGATGACCGTCGTCGTCGGGCGCAACGGGGCCGCGGTCGAGGCATCCGCTCGCAAGTGGGGCTGGGCCGAGACCGCGACGGACTGGCGGGAGGTCATCGCCCGCGACGACATCGACCTCGTCGACATCGTCACTCCGGGCAACACCCACGCGGAGATCGCGATCGCGGCGCTCGAAGCGGGAAAGCACGTCCTCTGCGAGAAGCCGCTGGCGAACACGGTCGCCGAGGCCGTCGAGATGGCCCGGGCTGCGACCGCCGCGGCCGACCGGGGCGTCCGCTCGATGGTGGGCTTCACGTACCGCCGCGTGCCGGCGACCACCTTCGCACGCGACCTCGTCGCCGCGGGGCGCATCGGCGAGATCCGCCAGGTGCGCGCCGAGTACCTGCAGGACTGGCTGATGGACCCGGAGGCGCCGCTGACCTGGCGTATGGACAAGAGCCTCGCCGGGTCCGGCGCGCTCGGCGACATCGGCGCCCACGCCGTCGACCTCACCGAGTACATCACCGGGCAGCGGGTCACGTCGGTGTCGGGGATCATCGAGACGATCGTCTCGGAGCGTCCTCTCCTCGGCGAAGGCGTCGGCCTGTCGGGCACGGCGTCATCCGAACGCGGTCCCGTGACGGTCGACGACATCGCGCTGTTCACCGGCCGGCTCGAGTCGGGTGCGCTCGCCTCGTTCGAGGCCACGCGCTTCCGCACAGGACGCAAGAACGCCCTGCGCATCGAGATCTCGGGTTCGAAGGGCGCGATCGCCTTCGACCTGGAGCGCCTCAACGAGCTCGAGTTCTACGACGCGACGCTGCCCGAGACCGGGCTCGGCTTCCAGCGCATCCTGGTCACCGAGCACGACCACCCCTACCTCGCCCCCTGGTGGCCGACCGGTCATATGCTCGGCTACGAGCATGGCTTCTCGCACCAGGTGTACGACTTCGTCACCGCGATCGGCGACGGAACGCAGCCGCGGCCGTCGTTCGACGACGGACTGCACGTCCAGCGCGTGCTCGACGCAGTCGAGCGCAGCTCGTCAGCAGGCAGCGCGTGGGTGCGCGCCGACGACTGAACCACGTCCATACGGAAACCGGAGGAACCGCAATGTCGCGACCGATCACTCTGTTCACGGGCCAGTGGGCCGATCTCCCCTTCGAGGAGGTGGCGCGCCTGGCGGGCGAGTGGGGCTACGACGGTCTCGAGATCGCCTGCTGGGGCGACCATCTGGACCCGTGGCGCTGGGATGACGAGGCGTATGTGCAGAGTCGCCTCGACATCCTGGAGCGCAACGGGCTGAAGGTGTGGGCGATCTCGAACCACCTCAAGGGCCAGGCCGTCTGCGACGATCCGATCGATCAGCGCCATCGCGACATCGTCTCGGATCGGGTGTGGGGCGACGGCGACCCCGAGGGCGTGCGGCAGCGCGCCGCCGAGGAGATGAAGAACACCGCCCGGCTCGCGGCGAAGCTCGGCGTGAAGACCGTGATCGGCTTCACGGGCTCGTCGATCTGGAAGTACGTCGCGATGTTCCCGCCGGTCTCGCAGGAGGCCGTCGACGCCGGCTATCAGGACTTCGCCGACCGATGGAATCCGATCCTCGACGTGTTCGACGAGGTCGGCGTCCGGTTCGCGCACGAGGTGCACCCTTCCGAGATCGCGTACGACTACTGGACGACGGTCCGCACGCTCGAGGCCATCGGCCACCGCGAGGCGTTCGGGCTGAACTGGGACCCGTCGCACTTCGTCTGGCAGCAGCTGAACCCGGTGGACTTCATCCTCGAGTTCGCCGACCGGATCTACCACATCGACTGCAAGGACGTGAAGCTCAACCTCGGCAACGGCCGCAACGGACGGCTCGGGTCGCACCTGGCGTGGGCCGACCTGCGTCGCGGGTGGGACTTCGTCTCGACCGGCCGCGGCGACGTGCCGTGGGAGGCGTCGTTCCGGGCGCTCAACCAGATCGGCTACACCGGTCCGATCTCGGTGGAGTGGGAGGACGCCGGCATGGACCGGCTCATCGGCGCGCCCGAGGCCCTGGAGTTCGTCAAGCGCAACCTGTTCGACGCGCCGGACGCCGCGTTCGACGCCGCCTTCAGCAGCCGCTGACACGGCATCGGTCGACGGGATGCCTCGTGCCGGGGCATCCCGTCGCTCGGCGCCGTCCGCAGCCGTCCCGGGGGTCGGGGGATAGGGTTTGACCATGGCGACGACACCCCCCGGCTGGTACGACGACGGACACGGCGGCCTGCGGTGGTGGGACGGCTCGCAGTGGACGGAGCACGTCGCGACCCCCGACGCCGAGACCGACGAGTCGGCACCCACCGAGGCCGACATCCTCGCCGCGTCGGACGCCGAGACCGCCCAGGTCGCCGCCGAGGTCGATGCGGCCACCGCTCTGGGGTTCGGCGTCCCGCCCGCGGCCGGCGCACCGGAGTACCCTGCGGCCGCCACCCACCTCGACCACCCGCAGGGTGCGTATCCGGGCGGCTACCCGGGGACGGATGCCCCGGCCGGCGCGTTCACCGCGGCCACCGAGCCGCGCACGTCGAACCTGTGGATCCTGTGGGTCGTGCTCGGCGTCGTGATGCTCGGCATCGTCATCGCCGCAGCCGTCGTGATCCCGCTGATCTTCCTCAGCCTGACCAGCGGATCGTCGCAGTCCGCGGTCGAGCCGTCCGGCGCCGACCAGGAGGCCGCCGTCGCCGCGGTCGAGCTCTACGACGACGCGTGGCAGGACGTGGACTGCGATGCGTACGTCGCCTCCACCACGGAGTCGTTCCGCGAGGTGTCCCAGCTCCCCGACTGCGAGGCGTTCACGTCGACCGCCTCCGAGTTCGCGGCGAGTGTCGAGGACTACGACGTGACCGTGACCGACATCGGCGTCGAAGGCGACTCCATCGTCGTCTCGACCGCGGAGACCTACGGCGCGCTCTTCGACGAAGACGGGAACCCGCTGGACCCGCCGCAGCCGGAGGAGCTCGAGTACACGTACGTCGTCGTTCCGCTCGACGGCGGCTGGGTGATCGACAGCATCGACGACATCACGAACTGACCTGTGCCCGGTTCCACCGCGCGCGAGAGGGATGCGCGCTTCGTCCTCACCTGCATCGGGATCGGTCTCGTCGCAGGACTGCTCTCGGGCCTCTTCGGAGTCGGCGGCGGGACCGTCATCGTCCCGCTTCTCGTGCTCGCACTCGGATTCGATCAGCGACTCGCCGCCGGCACGTCGCTGGCGGCGATCGTGCCGACCGCGACGGTGGGCGTCGTGTCGTACGCGCTCCACGGCTCTGTCGCGTGGATCCCGGCCCTCCTCCTCGCCGCGGGTGCGGTCGTCGGGGCGCAGATCGGCACCTGGCTGCTCCCGCGCCTGTCGCTCACGATCCTCCGGTGGGCGTTCGTCGGTTTCCTCGTGGTCGTGATCGTGAGCCTCTTCATCGTCGTTCCCTCGCGCGACGCCGTGCTCGAGCTGACGGTCGCGACCGGCGTGGGGCTGGTGGCCCTGGGGGTGGTGACGGGCATCGTCGCGGGCCTCATCGGCGTGGGCGGCGGCATCATCGTCGTGCCGTCGCTCATGGTGCTCTTCGGCACGAGCGACCTGATCGCGAAGGGCACGTCCCTCCTGATGATGATCCCCACCGCGGTCTCGGGCACGATCGGCAACGTCCGACGAGGCAACGTCGACCTCTTCGCCGCGGCGCTCGTCGGAGTGGCGGCGTGCACGACGACGGCGGCCGGTGCCTGGATCGCGACGGTCGTCGACCCGCAGGCCGGCAACATCCTGTTCGCGGCCTTCCTCGTCGTGATCGCCGTCCAGATGGCCGTCCGCGCGATCCGCGGCCGCAGCCGCCGACCCGACCCGCCGGGGCCTGCTCGGTAGGATGGCCTGGTGCCAGTGAACCCCGAGATCGTCGGCCGGGAATTTCCCCCGACGGCCCCCTACCTCGTCGGTCGCGAGAAGGTGCGCGAGTTCGCCCGCGCCGTGTTCGCCACCGACCCGCAGCACTCCGACCCCGCCGCCGCCCAGGCGCTCGGCTATGCCGACGTGGTGGCCCCGCCGACCTTCGCGATGGTCGTGCAGGACCTCACGCTGCAGCAGCTCCTGGCCGAGCCGGACTCGGGCATCGTTCTGCAGAACGTCCTGCACGCCGAGCAGCGGTTCCGCTACACCCGGCCGATCATCGCGGGCGACGAGCTGACCGCTCGCCTGTCCGTGACCGGCATCCGCACACTCGGAGGCAACGCGATGGTCACCAGCGATGCCGAGATCCGGGATGCCGAGGGCGGCCATGTCGTCACGGCGACGTCGGTCCTCCTCGTCGGGGAGGCAGGCGAATGAGCGCGCTCGACGCCCTGATCGTCGGCGACGTCGTCGCCGAGCGGTCGGTCCACCTCACCCGGGAGTCCCTCGTGCGGTATGCCGGGGCATCCGGTGACTTCAACCCCATCCACTACCGCGACGACGTCGCAGCCGCCGTCGGCCTGCCCGGTGTCCTCGCGCATGGGATGCTCACCATGGGCCTGGCCGTCGAGACGATCGTCCCCTGGCTCGGCGACGCGGGTCGCATCGTCGAGTACGGCGTCCGCTTCACGCGCCCGGTCGTGGTCGACCCCGAGGCCGGGGCCGTCGTGACGATCGTCGCGAAGGTCGGCGTGGTCGAAGACGGTGCGGCGCGCATCGACCTCACAGTGACCCACGCCGACACCACCGTCCTGGGCAAGGCGCAGGTGCGCGTCCGGACCGCATGACCGAAGTCACCCCCGTCCCGCTCGCACGGCTGACGACGCTGCGCACCGGCGGCGCGCCGACCCGCCTGCTCGAAGCGTCCACATCGGACGAGCTCGTCGCGGTGCTCCGAGGCGTCTGGGCCGACGACGAGCCGTGGCTCGTGCTCGGCGGCGGGTCGAATCTGTTCGTCGGAGACGAGCCGTTCGACGGCACGGTCGTCCGGATCCGCACGCAGGGGATCGAGCGGCTGCCGTCGCCGCGGCCGGGCTTCGCGCGCCTGCGCGTGCAGGCGGGCCACGACTGGGACGCCCTCGTCGGCCACGCCGTGTCGGAGGGGCTGGCCGGCATCGAGGCGATGTCGGGCATCCCGGGGACGGTCGGCGCGGCTCCCGTGCAGAACATCGGGGCGTACGGTCAGGAGATCGTCCAGACGCTCGTCGAGGTCGAGCTGATCGACGAGCGCACGGGAGAGGTCTCGACCGTTCCGGCGTCCGAGCTCGGCCTCGGCTTCCGCACGTCGGTGCTCAAGCACCACTACGGGTCCGCGCCCGCCCGCCGCGCGGTCATCCTGTCGGTCACCCTCGAGCTCGCCGAGGTCGGTCACGACGAGCGCCCGATCGCGGGCGACCAGCTGCGCACGGCGCTCGGTCTCGCTCCGGGCGAGGCGGTCTCGGTCGCGTGGGTGCGCGATCACGTGCTGAGCACGCGCGCCCGCAAGGGCATGGTCCTCGACGACGCCGACCCCGACACGTACAGCGCCGGATCGTTCTTCCAGAACGCGATCGTCTCGGCCTCGTTCGCGCGCACCCTCCCCGCCGAGTGCCCCCGATGGCCCGTCGCCCCCGACCTCGACCCGGTGCTCATCATCCCGCTGGCCGCCTTCGACGGCTACGTGCCGCCCGCTGCGGCGGTCGAGTCCGACGTGAAGGTGAGCGCCGCCTGGCTCATCGAGCACAGCGGTCTGAGGAAGGGCTTCAAGCTGCCCCGCTCCCGTGCGGCGCTGTCTTCGAAGCACGCGCTCGCGCTCACGAACCGCGGGTCGGCGACCGCCGCCGAGCTCGCCGAGCTCGCCCGGTACATCCAGGGTCGCGTGCAGGCCGAGTTCGGCCTGGTGCTGCAGCCCGAGCCCGTGCTCGTCAACGTCGAGCTTTAGCCCGCGGCGCCGTCCCGCGCTCCCGACTCGTCGTCGAGGTCGCGCTCCTGGTCGAGGAGCAGGTCGCGATGGTTCGGGCTCAGGTTGGCGAAGGCGGCGGCCACCTGGGCGGCCGTCGACAGGCTGGGACGCATGGGCGTCTCCTTCCGTTCGTCTCATCTCTGACGACGAACGGAAGCGGCACGGATCGACCTACCGGCGGACCCGACGTCCGAATCGGGGAGGTCACGGCTGACGCGAGGTGTGTCCGCGGTCGATCTCGCGCAGCCGTCGCTCGAGGTAGCGCCTCTCCGGTGCGGTCGGTGCGAGTGCGATGGCGGCGCGGTAGCGGTCGGCCGCGTCATCCGCTCGCCCCAGACGCCGGAGCAGATCGGCCTGCGCCGCCGGGAGCAGATGGTGGCCCGTGAGGGCTCCGTCCGCCTCGAGCTCGCCGAGGAGGGCGAGGCCCGCCTGGAGGGAGACGGCGAACCCCACGGCGATCGCGCGGTTGAGTGCGACGACGGGCGAGGCCGAGAACTCCTCGAGCTCGGAGTACAGGCGGGCGATGCGCGCCCAGTCCGTCGCATCCGGCGCCGGGGCGGTCGCGTGCGCCGAGGCGATCTCGGCCTGCACCCGGTAGGCGCCGCGCACCCGGTGGTCGGCGCCGAGCAGCATCACGGCCTCGGCGATCGCGGGACGGTCCCACCCGGTGCGATCCTGCGTCTCGAGCGTGGCCAGGCCGCCGTCCACGCCGATGCGGACGGTGCGGCGGGAGTGATGCAGCAGCATGAGGGCCAGGAGTGCGCGCCCTTCGTCCTGGACGGACGGGGGCACGAGCTCGAGTGTCAGGCGGGTCAGGCGGATCGCCTCGTCGCACAGGTCGACGCGAAGCAGCCCGTCGCCCGACGTGGCGGCATACCCCTCCGAGAAGACGAGGTAGAGCACGGCCAGAACCCCATCGAGCCGGTCGGGCAGCTCGTCGACGGAGGGCACCCGGAACGGGATGCCGGCTCCGCGGATGCGACGCTTCGCCCGGACCAGGCGCTGGGCCATGGTCGTCTCCGGCACGAGGAACGCCCGGGCGATCTCGGCCGTCGCGAGGCCCGCGACCGTGCGCAGGGTGAGCGCGACCCGCGAGTCCATCGGCAGCGCCGGGTGCGCGCATGTGAACAGCAGCCGCAGCCGGTCGTCGGACTGCTCGTCCCACGTTCGGGCGACGAGGTCGGCCACGTCGGACGCGAACGCGCCGCCGGTCAGCTCGTCCATCACCCCCACCTCCTGCAGCTTGCGGGTCTCGGTGGATGCCCGGCGGATGCGGTCGAGGGCCGCGTTGCGGGCGACGGTCGTGATCCACGCACCGGGCTTCGACGGGATGCCGTCGTGAGGCCAGGTCCGTGCGGCCTTCTCGAACGCGTCCTGGGCGGAGTCCTCGGCGAGGCTCCAGTCGCCGGTGAGGCGGATGAGGGTCGAGACGATGCGCGTCCACTCCTCGCGGTGGACGCGCACCAGCGCCTCGTCGACGGTCAGACCGCCTCCTCCTCCGCGCGCAGCGGCCAGAACGGACGCAGCTCGACCAGTCCGAATCGGGCCATCGGATGCTTCGACGCGATCTCGATCGCCTCGTCGAGGTCGCGGCAGTCGAGGATGTCGAAGCCGCCGACCCACTCCTTCGCCTCGAGGTACGGGCCGTCGCTGACGACGACGGCGCCGCCGCGCACCCGCACGGTGGTCGCGTCTTCCGGAGGCCTGAGCCGATCGCCCTCGGGACCGACCACGCCGCGGGCGCCCATCTCGGCCTCCCACTCGTCGAGGTTGTCGCCGTCGGGATCGTAGGGCTCGCCGGCCGGATCGTGCACCACGAACATCAGGTACTTCACGACGACACCGCCGCGGCGATGATGCGGTCTTCGCCCGGCACGCCGAGGTGGCCGATGGGGCGCAGCTCGATCGATCCGAGTCCGACCATCGGATGCCGCCGCGCCGCGCGCAGCGCGTCGTCGACGGTGTCGCACTCGAGGACGTCGAACCCGCCGATCCACTCGCGGGCCTCCGCGAGCGGCCCGTCGGTGACCAGCACCTCGCCCCCGCGCTCGCGAACCACGGTGGAGGCTGCGGTCGGCGCGAGCGGACCGCCGACGAGTCGGATGCCCCGCCCCTGTACGTCGTCGATCCAGGCGCCGATCGCACCCTGAGGGAGCTCTGCGGCCTCGGCCGCGGCATCCACCCACACCAGAAGCAGAAATCTCATCGCGCGTTCCCTTCTCGTTGTCACGCTATGTGAGGACGACGAACGGGGGAACCCGTTTTCGACACCGCCGGACAGGCGGCGCCGGATGCCTAGGCGAAGAGCCGCTGCAGGCGCTGCACGCCCTCGAGCAGGGCGTCGTCGCCGAGCGCATACGACAGGCGGAGGTAGCCGCTCGGGCCGAACGCCTCGCCGGGCACCACGGCGACCTCGGCCTCTTCGAGGATGAGGTCGGCGAGTTCGAGCGAGGTGGCCGGGGTCTTGCCGCGCCACTCGCGTCCGAGCAGACCCCGCACGTCGGGGTAGACGTAGAAGGCTCCGAGCGGGTTCGGCACCGTCACGCCGCCGATCTTCGACAGCTCCGACACGATGAGCTTCCGGCGACGGTCGAATGCCAGCCGGAACTGCTCGGCCTCGTGCTGCGACCCCGACAGCGCCGCGAGGGCCGCGCGCTGGGCGATGTTGTTGACGTTGCTCGACAGGTGCGACTGGAGGTTCGCGGCGATCTTGATCGCGTCCTTCGGGCCGACCATCCACCCGAGGCGCCAGCCGGTCATCGCGTAGGTCTTGGCGACGCCGTTGACGAGGATCGTCTGGGCTGCGGCATCCGGAACCGCCTCGACGATCGAGACGGCGCGGACGCCTTCGTAGACGAGGTTCTGGTAGATCTCGTCCGAGATGATCCAGATGCCGTGCTCGACGGCCCACTCGCCGATCGCGCGGGTCTCTTCGGGCGTGTAGACGGCGCCCGTCGGGTTCGAAGGCGACACGAAGACGAGCGCGGTCGTCCTGTCGGTGCGGGCGGCCTCGAGCTGGTCGACGGTCACCTTGTAGTCCTGGTCGGCACCCGCGAACACCTCGACGGGAACGCCGTCGGCGAGCGCGATGGCCTCGGGGTAGGTCGTCCAGTAGGGCGCGGGCAGCAGCACCTCGTCGCCGGGGTTCACGACCGCCTGGAAGGCCTGGTACACCGCCTGCTTCCCGCCGTTGGTGACGATGACCTGCGACGGGTCGACCTCGAGGCCGGAGTCCCGGAGGGTCTTGGCCGCGATCGCCTCGCGCAGCACAGGGAGCCCGGCGGCGGGCGTGTAGCGGAAGTTGGCCGGGTCCTTCAGGGCCTCGGCGGCGGCATCCACGATGAACTGCGGCGTCGCGAAGTCGGGCTCGCCCGCCGCGTACGAGATCACGGGGCGGCCGGCGGCCTGCAGCGCCTTCGCCTTGGCATCGACCTTGAGGGTCGCGGACTCGGCGATGGCGGAGAGCTTGCGGGAGAGCGGGGCGCGTTCTGTCACGTCTTCGAGCGTAGTCCGCGAGCGCGCCGCGCACCGTCCGGATTGCGTGGCGGGGCGCGACACTCCGCATGCGGGAGAGGGGACTGCCGCTCAGGCTGGCCGGCCGGTACGGTGTGATCCGTGGGTGCATGGGTCTGGGGAGCGGTGGCGCTCGCGATCGTCCTTGTGATGGCAGGGGGGATCGCGTGGTGGCTCGCGCGCGGATGCGTTCTCACGAGGATCGGCGCGGCGGGCGCGGTGCTCGGCGGCGTCGTCTCGCTGATGAGCCTGGCCGCTCTGCTCGACACCGATGCGTCGCTGCGTATCGCGGCGCTCCTGACCATCGGGTCCGGGGCGTGGCTGCTCGCATGGGCGCTCGCGGGAGGCATCCGGGGCCAGCGGCTCATGCGGGCCGAGGAGGCGGAGGCGCTCGCCCCGCGCGCCCGCGTCGAGGCTCCGCAGGTCTGACCCGGGCGAACCGACGGGTGGGGGAGCCGCACTCGTGCACGGCGTCTGCCCGACCGCTGCCGCTCATCGGACGAGAGACGACGGATGCCTCGGACCGCGCGGTCCGAGGCATCCGTCGTCTTCAGAGCGGACTCAGCTGAACTGGTTCATCGTGTTGTGCTGGCCGCCCGCCTTGAGCGCCGCATCGCCGGCGAAGTACTCCTTGTGGTTGTCGCCGATGTCGCTTCCCGCCATGTTCTGATGCTTGACCGTCGCGATGCCCTCGCGGATCTCCCGGCGCTGGACACCCTTCACGTAGGCGAGCATGCCCTCGTCGCCGAAGTAGCCCTTGGCGAGGTCGTCGGTCGACAGCGCAGCGGTGTGGTAGGTCGGAAGCGTGATGAGGTGGTGGAAGATCCCTGCGCGGGCCGCACCGTCACGCTGGAACGTGCGGATCTTCTCGTCGGCCAGCTGCGCCAGCTCCGTGTCGTCGTACTCGACGCTCATCAGATCGCCGCGGTCGTAGGCCGAGACGTCCCTGCCCTGCTCCGCGAGCGCGTCGTACGCCTGCTGGCGGAAGCTGAGCGTCCAGTTGAACGACGGGCTGTTGTTGTAGACGAGCTTCGCGTTCGGGATCTCCTCGCGGATCGCGTCGACCATGCCGGCGATCTGCTCCACGTGCGGCTTCTCCGTCTCGATCCACAGCAGGTCGGCGCCGTTGCGCAGCGACGTGATGCAGTCGAGCACGACCCGCTCCTCACCGGTCCCCGGGCGGAACTGGTACAGGTTGCTGGCGAGACGCTTCGGGCGCAGCAGCCTGCCGTCGCGCTTGATGACGACGTCGCCGTTGCCCAGATCGTCCTCGGAGATCTCCTCGACGTCGAGGAAGGAGTTGTACCGGTCGCCGAGGTCGCCCGGCCGGTGCGTGACGGCGAGCTTCTGCGTGAGCCCGGCGCCGAGCGAGTCGGTGCGGGCGACGATGATGCCGTTGTCGATGCCGAGCTCGAGGAACGCGTACCGGACCGCGGTGAGCTTCGCGATGAAGTCCTCGTGCGGGACGGTGACCTTGCCGTCCTGGTGACCGCACTGCTTCTCATCGGACACCTGGTTCTCGATCTGGATGGCGCATGCGCCCGCCTCGATCATCTTCTTCGCGAGGAGATAGGTGGCCTCGGGGTTGCCGAAGCCCGCGTCGATGTCGGCGATGATCGGCACGACGTGGGTCTCGTGGGTGTCGATCTGCGACTGGATGAACTCGACGGCGGTCTCGTCGCCGGCGACGCGCGCCTCGTCCAGCCGCGTGAAGAGCAGATCGAGTTCGCGGGCGTCGGCCTGGCGGAGGAAGGTGTAGAGCTCCTCGATGAGCGACGGCACCGAGGTCTTCTCGTGCATCGACTGGTCGGGAAGCGGGCCGAACTCCGAACGGAGCGCGGCGACCATCCACCCCGACAGGTAGAGGTAGCGCTTGTTCGTGGTCTTCAGATGCTTCTTGATCGAGATGAGCTTCTGCTGCCCGATGAAGCCGTGCCAGACCCCGAGCGACTGGGTGTAGACCGACGAGTCGGCGTCGTACTCGGCCATGTCGCGGCGCATGATGTCGGCCGTGTACTGGGCGATCTCCAGCCCCGTCCGGAAGCGGTTCTGGGCCCGCATGCGGGCGGCGGACTCGGGGTCGATGGCATCCCAGCTCGAGCCGTGCCGCTCCTTGAGCATCCGGATGGCCTCGATGTCGTCGTGGTACGCAGTCATGTCAATTCCTTCTCTCGGTGTGGTGTTCGTGTCCCGAAAACTTGTCTTCGTGTCCCGATTTCCACCGCCCGAGCGGTCGTATGGCGTGGAAATCGGGACACGGACAGCGCGTCACTCGGTCTCGATGAGGAAGCGCGAGTAGGCCGGCAGCGTCAGGAATGCCGGGAACTCCTGGCCGAGCGCGACCTCGCGGAAGATCTCGGCGGCGTCCTCGTACCGGTCGCCGTCGCGTCGCTCGACCTCGCCGAGCACCCGGGTGATCAGACCCTCGACGTAGTCGCGGGTGATCGGGGTGCCGTCGTCGGTGGTGCGGTCCTGGTGGATCCACTGCCACACCTGCGAGCGCGAGATCTCGGCGGTGGCGGCATCCTCCATGAGGTTGTCGATGGCGACCGCGCCCAGTCCCCGCAGCCATGCCTCGAGGTACCGGATCGCCACCGAGACGTTCGCGTGCACGCCGACTGCCGTGACCGGCCGCCCGATGTGCACGTCGATCAGGTCGGCAGCCTTCACATCGACCTCGGGGCGCTGGCGATCGAGCTGGTTCGGCCGCTCGCCGAGCACCGCGTCGAACTCGGCCCGAGCCACCGGGATGAGGTCGGGGTGGGCCACCCAGGTGCCGTCGAACCCGTCGCCGGCCTCGCGCTTCTTGTCGGCGGCGACCTTCTCGAACGCCGTCGCCGTCACCTCGGGGTCACGGCGGTTCGGGATGAACGCGCTCATGCCGCCGATCGCGAAGGCTCCGCGCTTGTGGCACGTCTGCACGAGCAGCTCGGTGTAGGCCCGCATGAAGGGCACCGTCATGGTCACTTCGCTGCGGTCCGGGAGCACGAAGCGGGCGCCCCGGCCACGGTAGTTCTTGATGATCGAGAAGATGTAGTCCCAGCGGCCCGCGTTCAGGCCCGCGATGTGGTCGCGCAGCTCGAAGAGGATCTCCTCCATCTCGAACGCCGCCGGCAGCGTCTCGATCAGGACGGTCGCCCGGATCGTGCCGTGCGGGATGCCGACGTACCGCTCGCTGTACGTGAAGACGTCGTCCCACAGCTTCGCCTCTTCGCTCGACTCGAGCTTGGCGATGTAGAAGTACGGGCCCCGGCCGTTCGCGATCAGCCGCTGCGCGTTGTGGAAGAAGTACAGACCGAAGTCCACCAGCGAGCCCGACGCGGCCATCGTGCGGCCGGTGCGGTCCGTGAACCGGATGTGCTGCTCGGGCAGGTGCCACCCGCGCGGACGCATCACGATGGTCGGGGTCTCGGTCGCGGTGACCTCGTAGCGCTTGCCCTCGGGGCTGGTGAACTCCAGCTCGCCGCGGATCGCGTCACGCAGGCTCAGCTGGCCCTCGACGACGTTCTTCCAGGTGGGGCTGGTGGCGTCCTCCTGGTCGGCGAGCCACACCTTCGCGCCGGAGTTCAGCGCGTTGATCGTCATCTTCGGATCGGTCGGACCCGTGATCTCGACGCGGCGGTCCTCGAGCCCGGGACCGGCGCCGGCGACCCGCCACTCGGAGTCCTCGCGGATGTGCCGGGTGTCGCCGCGGAACTGCGGGTCGTGCCCGTTGCCGATCTCGAAACGGCGTCGCATGCGGTCGGCGAGTCGGTCGTGCCGGCGCGCTCCGAACCGCTGGTGCAGCTCGGTGAGGAACGCGATGGCCTCGGGCGTCAGGATCTCGTCGTACCGGGGACCCATGCGGCCGGCGACTTCGATCGACGGCTCGTGGATCTGGGTGGGGATGGGGCCGGTGCGCGTGCGCATCGGCGTGGCGGTTGCAGGTGTCATGTCCCTGTCTTCCTGTGAACGAGTGCAGTGAGAGATGGAGGGATGCCTCCACCCGGCGTGTGCGCCGGGTCGGGGCATCCCGTGATCCGCGTTCTGGATCAACCGTCGGTGTGGCGTGAGACCACTCTGCGGTGAAGTTCGGGGGCTCACCCCACGATTCGGCGTGTGAAGTTTTCGGCTATTTCTGCTTTCGTGAGAGAATCGGTGCATGACAACGTCGTTCACCCGCGATCCGCGGGCAGAAGTCCCCGACGATGAGGATGTGGACTCCCTCACCATCGGCCGCCGCATCCGGCAGCTGCGCACCGAGCGCGGCATGACGCTCGAAGAGCTCGCCTCCGCCGTGGACCGCGCGCCCAGCCAGCTGTCGATGATCGAGAACGGACGCCGCGAGCCGAAGCTCACGCTGCTGCAGGCGATCGCCCGGGCGCTCGGCTCGTCGCTCGACGCGATCCTCGAGTCGGAGCCGCTCGACGAGCGGGCCACGCTCGAGATCTCTCTCGAGCGGGCGATGCGCGGGCAGACGTTCCAGGCCCTCGGCATCCCGCCGTTCCGGATCGGGAAGACCGTGCCCAGCGAGGCGCTCAAGGCGATGCTGGCGCTGCAGTCCGAGATCGAGCGGCTGCGCGACGAGCGAGCGGCGACGCCCGAGGAGGCCCGCCGCGCCAACGTCGCGCTGCGCCGGCTCATGCGCACCCAGAGCAACTACTTCGCCGACCTCGAGGAGCAGGCTCGGGCGCTGCTCGAAGCGGTCGACCACCCCGGCGGTCCGCTGACGCAGCGGACGGCGTCCGACATCGCCGCGCACCTCGGGTTCACGCTGCACTACGTGCCCGACCTGCCGCAGACCACCCGGAGTGTCGCCGACATCAAGAACGGCCGCCTGTACCTGTCGAGTCGCCTGACTGCCAAAGGCGACCCGCGAACCGCGGTGCTGCAGGCGCTGTCGAGCCGCATCCTCGGGCACCGCGAGCCGACCTCGTACGCGGAGTTCCTCCGCCAGCGGGTGGAGACCAACTACCTCACCGGGGCTCTGCTCATTCCCGAGGCGCACGTCGTGCCGTTCCTGCAGGAGGCGAAGAAGGATCGCGCGATCTCGATCGAAGATCTCCGCGACGCCTACTCGGTCTCCTACGAGACGGCGGCGCACCGCTTCACCAATCTGGCGACCGTGCATCTCGGCATCCCGGTGCACTTCCTGAAGGTGCACGAGTCGGGGACCATCACGAAGGCGTACGAGAACGACGACGTCAACTTCCCGACCGATCGTCTCGGCTCGATCGAGGGGCAGATGTGCTGCCGCAAGTGGACCTCGCGCGTCGTCTTCGACGTCGACGACCACTTCAACCCGTACTACCAGTACACCGACACCGGCAACGGCACGTACTGGTGCACGGCTCGAGTCGAGCAGTCGAGCGAGGGTGCGCACTCGGTGAGCGTGGGGGTGCGATTCGACGACACTCGCTGGTTCCTCGGTCGCGACACCTCGAACCGGGGCGTCTCGAAGCACTCGGTCGAGGCCTGCTGCCGGCGGGCGCCCGCTGAGCTGGAGGCGTCGTGGCGCGAGAACTCGTGGCCGAACGTCCGCACGCCGCGCACGCTGCTCGCCACGCTGCCGACCGGTGCGTTCCCCGGAGTGGACACGACAGACGTCTACGAGTTCCTCGAGGCGCACGCTCCCCGCTGACGCCGCCGTGCCGGCCCGCTCTCGGCGACAGGGGGTGGGTTCGTCGCGGTGAGAGGCGTGTGAGAGGCGTGTGAGAGAGCGGACGTCGGGGGTTCCCCTAATACCTTTCAACTGTTAGGTTTTGCGGACCGACGGTTCCGCCCGACGGAGCCGCTTTCGATGAGGAGCGCGCGATGAAGCGATGGGTGAGCACGGCAGCGGCGGCGGGACTGGTCGCCGCAGGACTGGCCTTCGCCGGGCCGGCGACGGCGGCCGGCGGCGGAGACGGCAGGCCGGGGACCGAGAGCCTGGAGCGCTACGCACACGACACCTGGGCGTCGCTCGACGCCATGACCGACGCGGTCACCGGCCTCCCGTCCGACAACATCACCGGCGACCTCGCGACCCCCGCGGACTACACATCCCCGACGAACATCGGCGGGTACCTGTGGTCCACGGTCACAGCACGCGACCTCGGCATCATCTCGAAGTCCGATGCCCGTGACCGGATGGCGACGACGCTCGACACCCTCGAGACGCTCGAGCGCAATGACGCCAGCGGCATGTACTACAACTGGTACGACCCGGCCACGGGGGCGAAGCTGACGATCTGGCCGGATTCCGGCGACGTCGTGCACCCGTTCCTCAGCACCGTCGACAACGGGTGGCTCGCGGCATCCCTGCGCATCGTCCGCGAGGCGGAGCCGAGCCTCGCCGGGCAGGCCGACGCGCTCTACGACTCGATGGACTTCGGCGCGTTCTTCAACCCCGAGGGCGCACCAGGCCTGCCCGCCGGCACGAACCGGGGCGGGTTCTGGGAGGTCGCGCCTCCCGGCTGCAGCGTCGCCGCCCCCATGTACAACGGCTCGGGCGAAGAGGCGTTCTACACCTGCCACCACTACGACACGACCGTGAGCGAGAGCCGCATCGCGACCTACCTCGGCATCGCGAACGGGCAGATCCCCGCGACCGCGCTCTACGGAACACACCGCACGATGCCCCCGGGCTGCGACTGGGCGTGGCAGGAGCAGCTCCCCACCGGCACCACCCGCACCTACCAGGGCTTCGACGTGTGGGAAGGCGTCTACACCTACGCCGGCATGAGCTTCGTGCCCAGCTGGGGCGGCAGCATGTTCGAGTCCCTCATGCCCGATCTCCTCGTGCCCGAGACGAAGTGGGGCGCGAAGTCGTGGCGTCTGAACCACCCCATCACGGTCGCGGTCCAGAAGCATCACGGCCTCGTCGACGCGGGCTACGGTGCCTGGGGCTTCTCGCCCGCGAGCGACCCGTTCGGCGGCTACGCCGAATACGGCGTCGACCTCGCCGGCATGCGCTCCGACGGCTACCCCTCCGACCACGAGAAGACCGACGTCGACATCGACCGTCCCGGCTGCACCGAGGGGACCGCCCCCGATCCGGGGTTCGGCGACGGCGTCGTGACCCCGCACGCGGCCTTCCTCGCGCTGCCCTACGATCGCAGGGGCGTGATGGCGAACCTCGCGCATCTCGAGGACGACCTGGGCGCTTACGGCCCCGGCGGCTTCTACGACTCGGTCGCGGTCGGCAGCGGCACCGTCGCCGAGCGCTACCTCTCGCTCGACCAGTCGATGATCATGGCCGCGATCGGCAACGACCTCACCGGCGATACGCTGAAGCGGTACTTCGTCGACAAGGAGATGGAGAAGCGCCTGCGCCCCGCGATGGCCGCACAGGTCTTCAGCTCCGAATGGAAAGCGCGCGAGTGAGCAGCGAAGCCTCCGAGAACGCGACCGGGACACCCGATTCGGATGCCCCGGTCCGCGCCGTGCGCGCCCCGCGGGGCAGCTACGCCAAGGGCCTGGCCCGCCGGCAGCAGATCGTCGACGAGGCGCTGGTCGTGTTCGGCCGGAGCGGCTTCCACAGCGGATCGCTGCGCGAGATCGCGAAGCGCGTCGGCCTCACCCCGACCGGCCTCATGCACCACTTCGCCAACAAGGAGGAGCTCTTCACCGAGGTGCTCCGCCAGCGTGACGAGAAGATCCGGGCTGCCGCGGGCGATCCCTCCGAGCACACGCTCATCCAGCAGGCGGTCAAGGTCGTGGCGTACAACCAGGACTCCCGCGGCCTCACCTCGCTGTACGCGACGGTCTCCGCGGAGGCGACGGACTCCGAGCATCCCGCCCACGACGAGTTCTCGCGCCGGTACCGCGAGAGCGCCGAGCGCTCGACGCCGATCCTCGTCGCGGCGCAGGCCGACGGCGAGGTGCGATCCGACATCGACCCCGCGCTCGCCGCACGCCTCATCAGCGCGGTGATGGACGGCATCCAGCAGCAGTGGCTCCTCGACGACAGCGTCGACATGAACGCGCTGTTCGCCGAGTTCGTGCGCGGCTACCTTCTGCCTCCCGCAACCTGACCCGTCCTGCCGGCGGCCCTGCGCCGTCCAGCCCTCTGCCCGCGAGAGCACATCCCTTCGCCGGCGGCACACGGCTCGAGCGGCGCAGTCACGTGCGCCCGCTCAAGCCGTGTGTGCGCTCGGGGTAGAGGGCCCGCGCGGCTCAGCGCTCGAGGAGGGCGTTCGCGCGCGCGACCTCGCCGAGCCACGTGAGGCTGGGCTTGGGGTGGCGCTCGAAGGTCTCGCGGTCCCAGGCGATGAGCCCGAACGTGGGCCGGTAGCTGCCCCACTCGTAGTTGTCGAGGGCGCTCCAGTGGAGGTAGCCGCGTACGTCCACGCCGTCGTCGATGCACGCGCGCACAGCCTCGAGCGCGCCGCGGGTGTAGTCGATGCGGCGCGCGTCGTCGGCGGTCGCCATGCCGTTCTCCGTCACGTAGACGGGCACCGCGGCGCGAGCCCACGCGTTGCGGATGCCGTCGCCGACCGCGGGCGGGAAGTACTCCCAGCCGGTGAGGGTGCGCTCGGCATCGTCTGCGATGGGCAGCGGACCGTCCGGTCCGATGCGTGTGCGCGTGTAGGCCTGCACGCCCACCCAGTCGTCGCCCTGCGCCGCGTCGAGGAAGTCGTCCTCGCGAGAGCGGCCGTACTCGGCGGCGATCTCCTCGGCGCCGGCGACCGGCTGGTAGGCCTGCGTCGCCACCGACCATCCCGCCTGAGCGCCGGTGCCGCGGACGATCTCCACCGCGCGCTTGTGCGCGTCGACGAGGCGGTCGGTGACCTCGGGCACGCCGGGCGGCAGCCCGATCGACGGGAATCCGACCTCGGGATCGGCGAGCACCGACACCATGTTCGGCTCGTTGATCGTGCACACCAGATCGACGCCGTCGAGCACGGGCTGCGCCGCCTCGACGTACCGCGCGAAGCGGGTGGCCGCGGCATCCGAGTGCCAGCCGCCTTCGCGGGCGAACCAGACCGGATTCGTGAAGTGATGGAGCGTGATCATCGGGCGAAGACCGAGATCCTGCGCGGTCGCCACCATGCGCCGGTAGTGGTCGATGGCGGCTCGCGAGATCCAGCCGTCCTCCGGCTCGATCCGGGCCCACTCGATGCTGAACCGGTACGTGTCGAGGCCGGCCCCGGCGAGCAGCGCCATGTCCTCCGGATAGCGGTGGTAGCTGTCGGCCGCGTCGCCGGACGGTGACTCGACGGGGGCGCCGGGGAGATGACCCCACTCGCGCTGCCACCAGTCCGAGTTGACGTTGCCGCCCTCGATCTGGTGCGCCGCGGTCGACGCGCCCCACAGGAAGCCTTCGGGGAAGTCCATCGTGCGGATGGTCCTTTCGTTGAGGAGAGCGGATGCCTCGGCATCCGCCCGGGTCACTTGATTCCCGTCAGGGAGATGCCCTGGACGAAGTAGCGCTGCAGGCAGACGAACACCACCAGCACCGGCACGACCACGACGACGGCGCCCGCCATCATGAGGCCGTACTGCGCCGCGTTCTGGCCCACCGAGTACAGCGCGAGCGCCACCGGCAGGGTGTACATGTTCTCGGTCGTGGCCACGACGAGCGGCCACAGGAAGTTGTTCCAGCTGCCGAGGAACGTGAGGATCGTCAGCGTCGCGATAGCCGGGCCGCACAGCGGCATGATGACGCGCAGGAAGATGCGCCACTCGCTGGCTCCGTCGATGCGCGCCGCCTCGATGAGCTCGTCGGGGAGCCCCATGATGAACTGCCGCATCAGGAACACGCCGACCGGCGTGATGAGGAAGGGCAGGATGAGGCCGGGGTACGAGTTCACCAGACCGAGGTTCGCGGTGAGCACGAACAGCGGCACGAAGGTGACGACGCCCGGGACCATGAGAGTGCCGAGCACCAGGGCGAACAGCGCCTTCTTGCCGCGGAACTGCAGCTTCGCCAGGGCGTAGCCGACCATCGAGCAGAAGACGATGTTGCCGAGGGTGACGAACACGGCCACCACGATGCTGTTGAGGAAGAACGTCGCGAAGTCGAGTCGGACGAACAGCGCCTCGTAGTTCTCGGTCGTCGGGTCGATCGGCCAGAAGTTCGTCGGGTACTGGCGGATCTCCGCGTTCGTCTTGAACGAGCCGAGGATCATCCAGATGAACGGCATGACCATCGCGACCAGGCCGAGGGTCAGCACGACGTAGAGCCACCAGCGCGGGCGCCCGCGCAGGCTGCTGCGACGGCCGCGCGACTTCTGCGGCACGAATGCGGAGGCCTCCGGGGCCTCGGGAACCTGGGTGAGTGTGGACATGTCAGTCCTTCCGGCCGAGCAGGCGGAACTGGATGAGAGCGAGCGCGACGATCACGATGAAGAGCACGTAGCTCGCCGCCGACGCGTAGGCGTAGTTGCCGAACCCGAACTGGTCGTAGGTGTACATCGCCGTCGACAGTGTCGCGTCGAGCGGGCCGCCCTGGGTCATGACGTAGGGCTCCTCGAAGAACTGCAGGAACCCGATTCCGGTGATGACCGCGGCGAACAGGATCGTGGGGCGCAGTGCCGGAATCGTGATCGCGCGGAAGCGCTGGAAGACGTTGGCGCCGTCCACCATCGCGGCCTCGTGGTGCTCGCGCGGCACGCTCTGCAGACCCGCGAGGAAGATGACCATCAGGGTGCCGATGTTGCGCCACACCGCCATCATGATGAGCGACGGGAGGGCCCACGTCGTCGACTCGAGCCAGTTGGGACCCTGGATGCCGAACCAGGCCAGGAAGCCGTTCAGAAGCCCGTCGGGCTGGAGGATGAAGCGCCAGACGATCGCGATCGCCACGATGCTGGTGACCACGGGCGCGTAGTACCCGACGCGGTACACGGTGCGGAAGCGGTGGATGCCCTTGTCGAGCGCGAGGGCCACGAGCAGCGCGAGCGCCATCGTCAGCGGCACGCCCACGAGCGTGAAGGTGAACGTGTTGATGAGCGATCGGGTGAACCGGGGATCCTGGAACAGACGGATGTAGTTGTCGAATCCGACGATGTCGACGTTGAACGGCGTCTCCAGATCACGGGTGGTCAGGTCGGTGAAGCTCATCGCGAACGAGGCGACGATCGGCCCCGCCATGAACACGGCGAAGAGGATCACGAACGGGGTGGCGAACAGCCACGCCGTGAGGGTCATGCGGCGGTCCCGCCGCGACGCGCGGGCGCGCGGCGGGACCGATGTCGCAAGGGCGGTCATGGCTCGGGCCTACTGGCCGGTGCCGATCGATGTGGCCTGCTGCTGGACCGACTCGAGGGCCTCGTCGACCGTCGCGTCGCCGCGGGTGACCTTTTCGAGCTCCTGGTCGATGACGGCGGACACCTGTGCCCAGGTCGGGATCGCGGGCGGTGCCTTCGAGTCCTGCAGCTGCTCGCCGAAGACGCTGAGGTACGGGTCGTCGGAGAACACCGGGTCGTCCCACGCCGACTGCACGGAGGGGAGGTCGGTCGAGATGTCGTACCACTGCACCTGCGTCTCGGGCTGGCTCAGCCAGCGCACGAACTTCCACGAGGCGTCGCGGTTCTCGGTGTCCTCGAACACGGCGAGGTTGCCACCGCCGGTGAAGCTCGTGCGGCTCTCCTCGCCGGGGACCATCGCGACGCCGAACTTGTCGGCGAATTCCTCGCCGCCCTGGTCGAGCAGAAGGCTCACGTGGTACGGACCGCTGTAGAACGCGCCCACCTCGCCGTTGATGAACTTCTGCTCGATCTCGCCGCCCTCGAGGCGGACGGGCTCGGAGATGCCCTCTTCGAAGAAGCTGGCGTAGTACGCGAACGCCTCCTGCCACTCGGGGCTGTCGAGGGTGAACTCGGTGCCGTCTTCGTTGAGGATCTCACCGCCCTGCTGCCATGCCAGCGGCGTGACGTTCTGCCAGGAGTCGAAGCCGCCCGGGGGCAGCGAGAGCCCCCACTTCGCGCCGGCGGTCTGCAGTCCCTCGGTGAAGGTCTTCAGCTCGTCCCACGTCGCGGGCGGCTCGACGCCCGCCGCCTCGGCGAGGTCGGTGCGGTAGTAGAGCACGCGCGTGTCGACGTACCACGGCACGCCGTACGCGACCTCGTCCACGATCGTGGTGTCCCACGAGCCCTCGAAGAAGGAGGACTCGTCCACGAGCCCCTCCGGGGTGGGCTCGAACGCGCCCGTGGCGGCGAACTCGCCGACCCACGTGGTGCCGAGCATCGAGATGTCGGGTGTCTCGCCGCCCGCGATCGCGGTGGCGATGCGGTCGTGCGCGCTCTCCCACGGAACGGCAGTGACGTTGATCGTGACGTCGGGGTTCTCCTCCTCGAACTGCGCGGCGAGTTCACCGAGGACCTCGCCCTCGTTGCCCATCGCCCAGACGTCGACGGTGCCGGTGGCGGGGGAGTCGTCGACGGAGTCGCCGGCCTCGGGGCCGGCCGATCCGCCGCCGTCGGTGCGGCCGCAGCCGGCGAGCACGAGCGTGCCGACGAGTGCGACCGCGCCGGCTGCCGCCCAGCGGGAGCTTCTGCGTGTGAGAGTTCGATTCATGGGTCTGACGCCTCCATTGGTCGTCGCCGCCAGCGCGGCGGCCTTGCCTCGGCTGTGAGGGCGCCGGGGAAGCGCCCTGTGAGAACCGTATCCTAAAAACCTGACACATGAAAGGTATTAGCGAATGAGAATGGCCTCATGGTCCACGGTGACGGCGCGCGACCGCGCGCGGAACCGCCTCGACCATGGCACGCGATCGTGCTAGGCGCCGCGTCTGCGCAGGGGTCTCAGTGGCGGCCGGCGACGAAGTCGGCGACGTGCGCGGGCCAGGCGGTGCGCTCCGAGGACCCGGATGCCTCGGCGCGGTCGGCCGCGCGATACGCGGTGTAGATCGCGTTCACGGCCAGCCACCGCAGCGGCTCGACCTCCCACCGCTTCGCGCGGTGACCGACCCACGGCAGGCGCGTCCGGTCGGTGTCGCGGTCGAGCACCAGGTCGGCGAGCGTGCGGCCGGCGAGGTTCGTCGCCGTGACGCCGGTGCCGACGTACCCGCCGGCCCAGCCGAGCCCGGTCGCGGGGTCGTGGACCACGGTCGCCGCCCAGTCGCGCGGTACCCCCAGCACTCCCGCCCACGCGTGTGCGATCGGAACGTCGGCGGCTGCGGGGAAGAACTCGCGCAGCAGGCGTGTGAGCGAGGCGATCGTGCGCTCCTGGGTCGTGCCGTCGCTGTCGACGTGCGAGGCGTAGCGGTAGGGCACGCCGCGGCCGCCGAACGCGATGCGGTCGTCGGCCGTGCGCTGCGCGTACATGTACACGTGGGCGAAGTCGCCGAGGGTCTCGCGACCCTCCCATCCGATCGACGCCCAGGCCGCGGCGGGCAGGGGATCGGTGACGATCATCGACGAGTTCATCGGGAGCCACGTGCGGTGCTCGCCGCGGAGGTCGGCGGTGAAGCCCTCCGTCGCGCGCAGCACGTGCGTCGCCCGCACGACCCCGCGCTCCGTGACGGCCCGGCCTGGCGCGATCTCGGTCACGCGCGTCTGCGCGTGGATCGTGGCGCCTGCCCGCTCGACGGCGACGGCGAGACCCGCGACGAGCTTGGCCGGGTGCACCCGGGCGCAGTGCGGATGCCACACGCCGCCGAGCACGCCGTCGACGGCGATGCGGGATGCCGCGGCCGAGGCATCCAGCTCCTCCACGTCGGTGTGCGGCCAGGACCTCTCGTCGGCGGCGGACGCCCGCAGGCGGGCGAGCTGCGACGGCGTGCGGGCGACCCCGAACTCGCCGCCCCGGACGATGTCGGCTTCGATGCCCTCGCGTGCGGCGACGGCGATGACCTCGTCCACGGTCTCGTTGAGCGCGCGCTGCTGCGCGATCGCCGCGTCGCGGCCGTGGGATGCCGCGTACCGGTCGCGGCCGCCGGTGACCGTGTTCGTCAGCCATCCGCCGTTGCGGCCGGACGCGCCGAAGCCGCAGAAGCGCTGCTCGAGCACGGCGACCCGGAGATCGGGCTGCTCGCGCAGCAGGTAGTACGCCGTCCACAGGCCCGTGTAGCCGCCACCGACGATCGCGACGTCGACGTCGAGGTCGCCGTCGAGCGCCGCCCGGGGAGCGGGCGTCCCGCCCAGCTGCCGCCACCACCACGAGACGTCTCCGTTGGGAACCTGCGACTGCGTCATGCGCCCATCCTCCCGTGGCCCGCTTCGCCGCCGACACGCCGATCCGTCTCGTTTCCCCTCCGCCCTCGGCCGTTTGTGTGGAGTACGTTCCGCTCACCCGGAGCGCGAACCGCGCTCTTCTCCACACAAACCGCGGGGGGTGAGGGGGGATCAGGCGGGGTCGAGGGCGCGCAGCGCGGCCCACAGCTCGGCGCGGATCGCGAACGACGAGAGGTCGCGGCCGAGCACCCGCTCGACGAGCGCGAGGCGGGTCCGCACGGTGTGCCGGTGCACGCCGAGCGCGCGAGCGGATGCCTCGTGCGAGCAGTCGTTGTCGAGCCACGCCTGCAGGGTCTCCACGAGGTGCGTGCCCTCGGCGGCATCGTGAGCGGACAGCGGCGCGAGCTCGGCCCGGGCGAGCGAGCGGGCCTCGTCGGAGAGCGCCGAGAGCACGCCCGACCGCGCCACCTCGGCGAAAGCCGTGACCGGGCCGGTGCCGCGATCGCGGGCAACGCGCGCCTGGCCGACGGCGGCTGCGAACCCGTCGTACCCGGTCGGGTCCGACACTCCGATCCGCACCCCGAACCGCTCGGCGACCTCGTCGACCGGTCCGCGCTCGCCGACGGGGACGACGATCACCAGGCCGTCGTCGCCACGTCCGAAGAACAGCGAGCCCCGGCGCTCGTCGACCCGGAGCTCGAGCAGCTCGGCGATGGCGTCGATGCGGGAGGCCGCGGCATCCGTCACCGCCACCTCGACGGGTGCGGCCGGGAGCGGCCCCCACAGCTCGCGGGCGATGCGACGTGCGAGGGCGGGATCGTCGGTGAGCAGCGCGTGCACGAGTCCCGCCCGGAGCGCGCCGCGTGCCCGGCTGAGTCCCTGCTGCTGCTCCAGTGCGAGACCGGCCATGGCGATCACGGCGGTGACGACCCCGCGCCCCTCCTGGTCGAGGTCGCCCGCCGCCATCGCGATCACACCGCGCAGGTGCCCGCCACGACCGAGCGTCTGCAGGCTGAAGGGCGTGTCGGCGATGCGCAGGGACGACCCGGCGCGCGCCCCACGGTTGAGGACGCCGGTGACCTCTCGGCCGAGCGCCGCCGCAGTCGCGGGGTCGAGCCCGTCGACCGGATGCTCCCGCGAGAGCTCGCCCGCGGCGTCGTACATGCCGACCCACGTGTCGAGCTGACGCGCGAGCTCTGCCACGGTGGCGCCGAGCCCGTCGGGGCGGAGCGCGGCGAGGGCGATCGCGCGCTGCGCGGCCAGGGCCCAGCTGCGCCGGGCGTAGGTCTGAGCCGCGATCGCCTCCGCGTTGGCGCGCGCCACGGCGATGAACGGCGTGCGGTAGGGGACCTCGAACAGCGGCATCCGCTCGTCACGGCAGGCCTCGGCGAGTGCCGGGGGGAGTCCGGCGCGGACGACCTCCGTGCCGAACCCGAGCCCGACCACTCCGCGGGCGGCGAGGCGGCGGACGTAGGCGCGATACGACCCGGCGTCGTCGGGGTCGTCCTGGAACTGCGTGCCGGTCGTCAGCAGCACCAGCCCCTCCGAGAGGAACGGCGTGGGGTCGGCGAGGTCGGAGCTGTGCACCCAGCGCACGGCCCGGTCGAGTGCTCCCGGCTCGAGTGCGTCGTCTTCGGCGAGGGTGAGCCGCAGGTCGGCGCGGGTGAGCAGCGCACGAAGGGTGGGGGCGTCGACTGCGGCGTTCATGATCCTCCGGATGTACCACCTGTACAGCGGTCTACAGAGAATGTACAACCGGGAAGGTGCGGGTGCGCGAGAGCACGGCCTACGCTCGCGACCATGAGCGCTGTCGACACCGTTGCCACCACGCCTCTGGGCGGTCCGTCCCTGCCGCAGGAGCGGCGCCTGGTCACGAGCATCCCGGGCCCGCGCTCTCAGGAGCTGCTCGCCCGCAAGGCGGCGGCCGTCGCGGCGGGCGTCGGCCACACCGCCCCCGTCGAGGCCGTCGCGGCCGGCGGCGGAGTCATCGTCGACGCCGACGGCAACTCGCTCATCGACCTCGGGTCGGGCATCGCGGTCACGTCGATCGGCAACGCGCACCCCAAGGTCGTCGCCGCCGTGCAGGCGCAGGTCGCCCAGTTCACCCACACGTGCTTCATGATCGCGCCGTACGAGTCCTACGTCGCCGTCGCGGAGGCGCTCAACCGGGTCACTCCCGGCGACCACGACAAGAAGAGCGCCCTCTTCAACTCCGGCGCCGAGGCCGTCGAGAACGCGGTGAAGATCGCCCGCAAGTTCACCGGCAAGCAGGCCGTCGTCGCGTTCGACCACGGCTACCACGGCCGGACCAACCTGACGATGGCCCTCACGGCGAAGTCGATGCCGTACAAGAGCGGCTTCGGCCCGTTCGCCTCCGAGATCTACCGGGCGCCGCTGTCGTACCCGTACCGCGACGGACTGAGCGGGGCGGATGCCGCGAAGAAGGCCATCTCGGTCATCGAGAAGCAGGTCGGCGCCGACAACCTCGCCGCCGTCATCATCGAGCCGATCCAGGGCGAGGGCGGATTCATCGTCCCCGCCGAGGGCTTCCTCCCGGCGATCGTCGAGTGGTGCCGCGCCAACGGCGTGGTGTTCATCGCCGACGAGATCCAGACCGGCTTCGCTCGCACAGGGGAGATGTTCGCGAGCGATGTGTTCGGCATCGTGCCGGACCTCATCACGACCGCCAAGGGCATCGCGGGGGGCCTGCCCTTGGCGGCCGTGACCGGCCGCGCCGAGATCATGGACGCGTCGCACGCCGGCGGGCTCGGCGGCACCTACGGCGGCAACCCCGTCGCCTGCGCTGCGGCGCTCGCCGCGATCGACGTCTTCGAGAACGACGGCATGATCGAACGCGCCCGCGAGATCGGCGTGCTGCTGAAGGATCGCCTCGGCGCGCTGCAGGCGGGCGACCCGCGTGTCGGCGACGTCCGCGGTCACGGTGCGATGATCGCGGCCGAGTTCGTCGACCCCGAGACGGGCGAGCCGGATGCCGCGCTCACTGCCGCGGTCGCGAAGGCGTGCATCGCCGAAGGCGTCATCGTCCTCACGTGCGGCACCTACGGGAACGTGATCCGCTTCCTCCCGCCGCTGTCCATCACCGACGACCTGCTCCACGAGGGCATCGACGTCGTGGCGTCCGCTCTCGCGGCGCACTGAGCCCACCACCACCCGACATGTCCCGAAATCGGCTGAACGTGTCCCGAAACCGGCCGCAACAGTGGTCGGGTGACAGCTGAAATCGGGACATGCCGAACAGGGGGACCGCGGGAGACCGCCGAACCCCCGCCCGCGGCGAGGATCACACCAGACGAAGGAGTCCCATGACCGAGATCACGCGAGACGTCGTCATCGTCGGCGCCGGCGCAGCCGGCACGACCGCCGCGAACGAGCTGAAGAAGGCGGGGCTGTCCGTCGTCGTGCTCGAGGCGCGAGACCGCGTCGGCGGACGCCTGTGGACCGATGTGATCGACGGCGCCATGCTCGAGATCGGCGGTCAGTGGGTGTCGCCCGACCAGGAGGCTCTCAAGGAGACGATCGCCGAACTCGGACTCGAGACCTACAGCCGCTACCGCGAGGGCGAGTCCGTCTACGTCAACGGCGCCGGCGAGCTCACCCGGTTCACCGGTGAGATCTTCCCGGTTCCTCCGGCGACGGAGAAGGAGCTCGTGCGGCTGATCGAGAAGCTCGATGCGATGGTCGCCGAGGTCGATCCCGACCGGCCGTGGGAGCACCCCGACGCCGTGGCGCTCGACCGCATCTCGTTCGAGGCGTGGCTCGAGCACGAGACCTCCGACCAGGAGGCACGCGACAACATCGCGCTCTTCATCGCCGGCGCGATGCTCACCAAGCCCGCCTACGCCTTCTCCGCGTTGCAGGCGCTCCTCATGGCGGCCAGCGCCGGCAGCTTCTCGAACCTCGTCGACGCGGACTACATCCTCGACGAGCGCGTCGTCGGCGGCCTGCAGCAGGTGCCGCTGCTCCTCGCCGAGCGGCTGGGCGACGACGTCATGCTCGACCAGCCCGTCACCGAGGTGAACTGGTCGGACGACGGCGTCCGCGTCGTCACCGACCACGGCCTCGTGGTCAACGCCCGCTTCGTGATCCTCGCCCATGCGCCGATCCTCTACCCGTGGATCGACTTCAACCCGGCGCTCCCGCGGCTCAAGCAGCAGATGCACCAGCACATCTCGATGGGCTTCGTGATCAAGGTGCACGCCGTCTACGACCGGCCGTTCTGGCGGGAAGACGGGCTGTCGGGCACCGCCTTCAGCCCGTACGAGATCTCGCACGAGGCCTACGACAACACCAACCACGGCGATGAGCGCGGCACGCTCGTCGGCTTCGTCTCCGACCGCAACGCGGACGACCTCTTCCGCGTCTCGGCCGAGGAGCGCAAGGCGCGCATCCTCGAGTCGCTGTCGCACTACTTCGGTCCCGAGACCCTGAACCCGGTCGTGTACTTCGAGAGCGACTGGGGCGCCGAGGAGTGGACGCGGGGCGCCTACGCCGCCAGCTTCGACCTCGGCGGTCTCTCCCGCTACGGGGCGGACCTGCGCACCCCTGTCGGCCCGATCCACTTCGCGTGCAGCGACATGGCAGGCGCCGGCTATCAGCACGTCGACGGCGCGATCCGCATGGGGCGCCTCGTCGCCGCGAACATCGTCGAGGAGACGCGCGCATGAGCGGACACATCGTGGTCGGGTTCACCGCCACCGACGCCGGGCGCGACGCCGTCGCCCTCGGCGCGCGGCTGGCCGCGGCATCCGGGGCATCGCTCGACCTCGTGGTCGTGCTGCCCGGAGAGGACCGCAGCGTCATCACCCCGCCCGACGCGGGCTACGACCGCTTTGTGCAGGACCAGGCGCAGGCCTGGCTCGACGAAGCCGCCGACGCGGTCCGGGATGCCGTGTCCCCGGCCACGCACGTCTGCTACGGCGAGTCCTTCGCCGGCGGCCTGCTCGAGATCGCGCACGAGATCGGAGCGACCCTGATCGTCGTCGGCGCCGCGAACGGCGGTCTTCGCGGCAGGCATCGCCTGGGCACTGTGGCCAGCGAGCTGCTGCACTCGGCCGACGTTCCGGTCGCGCTCGCCCCGGAGGGCGCGCGGCGGATCGACCCGACGACGGGGATCACGCGCGTCACGGCCGCGATCGGGCTCCGTCCCGGCGCCGACGTGCTGCTCGAGGAGAGCGTCGCGCTCGCGACCGCGACAGGGGCGGAGCTGCGGCTCGTCTCCCTCGTGGCGATCGATCTTCCGGCCGGCATGGCTGGGAACGAGTCCGCCGCCATGCACGCGGACGAGGTGTTCGTCCATGCGCGTGCCCAGCTCCCGAAGAGCATCGATGCGGAGGCGGTCGTCGGCCTCGGCGACAGCATCGAGGAGGCGGTCTCGCACCTCAGCTGGGAGCCGGGTGAGATCGCGGTCGTCGGCTCGAGCCGGCTCGCGCGGCCGCGGAGGCTCTTCCTCGGCTCGACCGCGGCGAAGATGCTCCACGAACTGCCGGTGCCGATGATCGTCGTGCCCCGCACGCGCAAGAAGAAGGGGGCCCGGTCATGAGCGGTCAGCACGACACCGACGTCGTCAGCGGCGATCCCGTGTCCGGAGGTCTGTCCAAGAAGGGCCTGAGCGCCGGGACGGTGGGCCTCATCGGCGCCGTCGTGATCGGCATCTCGTGCATCGCGCCGGCGTACACGCTGACGGCGGCACTCGGCCCGACGGTGTCGGAGGTGGGCTTCCAGGTCCCCGCGATCATCCTCGTCGGGTTCATCCCGATGCTTCTCGTCGCGTTCGGATACCGCGAGCTGAACCGCGCGATGCCCGACTCGGGCACCTCCTTCACGTGGGCGACGCGCGCGTTCGGGCCGTGGGTCGGCTGGCTCGCCGGCTGGGGCCTCATCGCGGCGACGATCCTCGTGCTCTCCAATCTCGCGGGCATCGCCGTCGAGTTCCTGTTCCTTCTGATCGATCAGCTCGCGGGGAGCCCCGGCACGATCGCCGAGCTGGCGTTCAACCCGTTCATCAACGTGGTGGTGTGCCTGCTGTTCATGCTCGGTGCGACCTTCATCTCGTACCGCGACATGCAGACCACCCAGAAGCTGCAGTACTTCCTCGTCACGTTCCAGGTCCTGGTGCTGGTGATCTTCTCGGTCGCTGCTTTCGTCGCCGTGGCCAACGGAAACGCCTTCGACGCGAGCCCCGTCGAGCTGTCGTGGTTCAATCCGTTCGCGGTGGGTGACTTCGCAGCGGTCGTGGCCGGACTCTCGCTGTCGATCTTCATCTTCTGGGGCTGGGACGTCACCCTCACCATGAACGAGGAGACGAAGGACCCCGAGAAGACGCCCGGCCGCGCGGCGACCCTCACGGTCATCACGATCGTGGTCCTGTACCTGCTGATCTCGGTGTCGCTCCTCGCGTTCGCCGGGACGGGCACGGAGGGCGTCGGGCTCGGCAACGAGGAGATCCAGTCGAACGTCTTCTTCTACCTGTCCGGACCGACCCTCGGCCCGTTCGCGTTCCTGGTTTCGCTCGCCGTGCTGACGAGCTCGGCATCGTCGCTGCAGTCGACGTTCGTGTCGCCCGCGCGCACGCTGCTCGCCATGGGCCACTACGGCGCACTTCCGCCGAAGTTCGCGAGCGTCACGCCGCGGTTCTTCACCCCGGGCTACGCGACCATCGTGTCCGCCGTCGTGGCGTCGGTCTTCTACGCCGTCATGCGCTTCATCAGCGAGGACGTGCTGTGGGACACCATCACGACGCTCGGCATGATGATCTGCTTCTACTACGGCATCACGGCGTTCGCGTGCGTCTGGTACTTCCGCAGGCAGCTCTTCGACTCGGCCAGGAACGTGTTCTTCATGTTCCTGTTCCCGCTCATCGGCGGCCTGATCCTGCTGTTCCTGTTCGGCAAGACGCTGATCGACAGCATGGACCCCGACTACGGCAGCGGCTCGAACATCGGCGGCCTCGGCCTCGTCTTCATCCTCGGCGTCGTGGTGATCGGCCTCGGCGTCGTGATCATGATCTGGCAGGCGATCAAGCGTCCGGCCTTCTTCCGCGGCAAGACACTCAGTCTCGATGCACCGCCGAGCCTTCGACGCGCACGTCGCTGACCGGCAGACTTGACCAACCACCCGATCGGAGAACACCCATGAGCGACTACGCCGTCGTCAACCCCGCCACGGGCGAGACCCTGGCCACCTACCCGACGATCACCGACGAGGCGCTCGAAGCCGCCGTCGCCGGAGCGGATGCCGCATACCGCACGTGGCGCGACACTCCCGTCGCCGAGCGCGCCGCCGGCATCCGCAAGGTGGCCGAGCTGCATCGCGAGCGCCGCGACGAGCTCGCCGCCATCATCGTGCGCGAGATGGGCAAGCCGCTGGAGGCCGCGCTCGGCGAGGTCGACTTCGCCGCCGACATCACCGAGTACTACGCCGACCACGCCGACAAGATCACCGGCGACCAGCCGATCGACATCGATGGCGAGGGCACTGCGGTCATCCGCCGCACGGCCCTCGGCGTGCTCCTCGGCATCATGCCGTGGAACTTCCCCTACTACCAGGTGGCCCGCTTCGCCGCGCCGAACATCGTCATCGGCAACACCATCCTCCTCAAGCACGCTCCGCAGTGCCCCGAGTCGGCGGCGGCGATCGAGCAGATCTATGCCGACGCCGGACTCGCCGGGGTCTACACGAACATCTATGCGACGAACGAGCAGTCGGCGACCGTGATCGCGGACCGCCGCGTGCAGGGCGTCTCGGTCACGGGTTCCGAGCGCGCCGGCGCCGCGGTCGCCGAGGTGGCGGGCCGCAATCTCAAGAAGGTCGCACTCGAGCTCGGCGGGTCGGACCCGTTCATCCTCCTGTCTACCCACGACCTCGACGGGGCGGTGCAGGCCGCCGTCGACGCACGCCTCGACAACACGGGCCAGTCGTGCAACGCGGCCAAGCGCTTCATCGTGGTCGACGGCCTGTACGACGAGTTCGTGGAGAAGTTCACCGCCAAGATGACCGAGGCGAAGGTCGGCGACCCGTTCGCCGAAGACACCGTCCTCGGACCGCTCTCGTCGCTCACGGCGGCCGAGCGCCTCGCCGAGCAGGTCGACAAGGCCGTCTCGCAGGGCGCGACGCTCGTCACGGGCGGCACGCGCGACGGCGCCTACTACCCGGGCACCGTCCTCACCGGCGTCACGCCGGAGATGGACGCCTATCGCGAGGAGTTCTTCGGACCCGTCGGCGTGGTCTACAAGGTCGCCGACGAGGACGAGGCCGTGAAGATCGCGAACGACACCAGCTACGGGCTCGGCTCTTACGTCTTCACGACCGACGAGGCCCAGGCAGCGCGCGTCGCCGACAAGATCGACGCGGGCATGGTGTACGTCAACGTCGTCCTCGCCGATGAGCCGGGCCTGCCCTTCGGGGGCGTGAAGCGCTCCGGCACCTCGCGCGAGATGGGGCTCCTCGCCGCCGACGAGTTCGTCAACAAGAAGCTGATCCGCATCGGCGCCTGACCGGCTCTCGCTCGACGACCGGGAGGTCCGGTCGTCGGGCGGGAGGGGCGATCAGAGCGCGTCGCGGGCTTCGGCGAGAGCCTCGTCGGCCCATCGCACCTGCTGCGGGGTGCCCCAGCGGGTCGCGGCATCCCGAGCGCGCTCGAACTCGGCGATCGCATCGTCGATGCGCCCGGCGTCGAGATGCGTCCATCCGGCGTTGTTGTGCAGCGAGACCGCCCACCGCAGAGTGCGGGCGTCCGTCGTGCCGTCGAGAGCGTCGAGCGCGCGCGCCGTCCACTCGCCCCCGTGGTCCGGGTCGGCGATCGCGAGCATGTGGAGCGCGTCGACCCGGAGGAACGTCAGGTCGGCGGATGCCGCGGCCTCCGCCGCGAGTTCGAACAGCGGGATCGCCGCGGCGGTGTCGCCCGCCGAGTTGCGCAGGCGACCGCGCTCGAGCGCGATGCGCACCGATGCCTCGGGTGAGGCCACCGGAGTCGTGCTCAGCACGGCGTCGGCCTCGTCGAACCGCTCCTGAAGACCGAGGGCGCGCGCGACCTGTGTCGCGAGCTCGGCGCGGGCCGCGGCATCCGTCTCCGCCTCCGCGGCGGCGCGCAGCCGGGCTTCGGACCCGGCCGCGTCGCCGAAGTCCCACAGTGCGTCGAGCGCGGACTGCGAGAGAGTCATGACCGCATGGTAGCCCCGGCTTCCGGGGGGTGTCGCGCCCGGGCGCGCGGGGGGAGGATGGAGGCATGGCAGACACACCGGGTCCCGTCGTCGCACTCACCGACTCGCAGTGCTGGGAGCGGCTGCGCTCGCAGGAGCTCGGCCGGCTCGTCACCCGTGTCGGCGACGTGCTCGACATCTTCCCCGTCAACTTCGTCGCCGACGGCGAGAGCATCCTCTTCCGCACAGCCGAGGGGAGCAAGCTGTTCGAGCTGACCGTGAACGATGAGGTGCTGTTCGAGGTCGACGACCACACCGATACCGACGCGTGGAGTGTCATCGTTCGCGGCCATGCGCACGCCCTCGACGACTCGGCCGAGGTCGAACGGGCCGATGGTCTGGGACTTCGTCCCTGGATCCCGACGCTGAAGTACACGTACGTGCGGATCGAGCCGGCCTCGCTGTCGGGTCGGGCCTTCGAACGGGGACCTGAACCCGACCGCTACGGCGTCCAGCAGTACTGACCGGATTCGCGGGGCCCCGGAGCATGCCGTACACTGGACCATGCAGTTGAAGTCTGCATTCTTTCGCCGTGCCCGTCGTCCGGGTCGGCTCCCTTTCGCTCAGGTGACAGGGGAGAACGCGGGTTTCCGAGGCCTCCGGGCCTCTAGGGCGGTAGCTCAATTGGCAGAGCAGCGGTCTCCAAAACCGCAGGTTGCAGGTTCGATTCCTGTCCGCCCTGCGCGTCAGCGCAACGTCGACAAGACAACGTCGACGGTTGACAACACAGTGAGTCGGCCCACGCCGGCGCACGGAAGGTAATCAGGTGGCATCGATGGTTCAGGACGAGCCGACGGGCGAGGTCGTCCCTGCGGGCGCCGCACCCCGCGAGAAGAAGCCCAACGTCTTCGCGCGGATCGCCATGTTCATCCGTCAGGTCTTCGCAGAGCTCCGCAAGGTCGTCACGCCGACGCGCCAGGAGCTGCTGAAGTACACGGCGGTCGTGCTCGGATTCGTCGTCATCATGATGGCGATCGTCTACGGCCTCGACGTGCTGTTCGTGTGGATCACGGCATACGTCTTCGGAGTGCCGGGCGGCGCCTGAGTCGCCTGAAGGCCCTGATCGAGCAGCGGGGCCACGCGGATGGGGTCTCATCCCACCGCGGACGGAACGGAAGAGAACGCAGTGTCTGAAAGATATTTCGACGACGCCGACTGGGCGACGGCGGCAGAGCAGTCCTCTGAGGACGACGAGGCCCAGGAGGGCAACGTCCTCGCTCAGGAGGACGCCGCCAACACGCCGGCCGAGCACGTCGCGATCCACATCGTGGACGACACCGAAGACGACGACGCCGACCTGGACGACATCGACATCGACGACCCGGAGGCAGACGCCATCGTGAACGACGCACTGAACCTGGACGAAGCCGCCGAGACCGAGGCCGCGGCCGAGGTCCTCAACGACTCCATCGCAGAGGAAGTGGCCGAACTCGAGGCCGAGGCCGCCGACGAGGTCACCCCCTACGACGGTCCCGACGTGAACGGCGACGAGGACGAGCCTGTGCTCGACTCCGAGTTCGTCGCCGAGGTGGATGCCGCGGCCGAGCTGGTCGACGAGGTCGAGGCGGAAGAGTCCGACGACGAGGACGACGAAGACCCCTACGAGGCCTTCCGCACCGAGCTCCGCATGCTTCCCGGCAAGTGGTACGTCATCCACTCCTACGCCGGCTTCGAGCGCAAGGTGAAGGCCAACATCGAGCAGCGCAAGTCGACGCTCGAGGTCGAGGACGACATCTTCCAGATCGAGGTCCCGATGGAGGACGTCGTCGAGATCAAGAACGGCCAGCGCAAGATGGTCACGCGCGTTCGGATCCCCGGCTACGTGCTCGTGCGCATGGAGCTCAACGAGGACACCTGGTCGGTCGTGCGCCACACCCCCGGCGTCACGGGATTCGTGGGCAACGCCCACAACCCGACGCCCCTCCGCTTCGAGGAGGCCTTCAACATGCTGAAGAGCCTGGTCGAGATCAAGGAGACCGCGCCGACCAAGGCCGGCGCTGCCAAGAAGGGCCAGGCCGCCGCGGCACGCGTCATCCCCGCCGAGGTCGACTTCGAGGTCGGCGAGACCATCACGATCAAGGAGGGCTCGTTCGCGGGTCTTCCCGGCACGATCAGCGAGATCAAGCCCGAGAGCGGCAAGCTCACGGTCCTCGTCTCCCTCTTCGAGCGCGAGACCCCCGTCGAGCTGTCGTTCGACCAGGTCACCAAGCTCTGACAACAGACTTCCCGGGTCTCCCGGGAGAACCGCTGCCCGGAAACGCCGGGTGTGCGGGAGAACGGATGCCTCACGGCATCCGCTCGATGAAAGGAAAGAAGAATGGCACCGAAGAAGAAGGTGACCGGCCTGATCAAGCTTCAGATCAACGCCGGTGCAGCCAACCCGGCGCCGCCGATCGGCCCCGCGCTCGGTCAGCATGGCGTCAACATCATGGAGTTCTGCAAGGCGTACAACGCCGCGACCGAGTCGCAGCGCGGCAACGTCATCCCCGTGGAGATCACCGTCTACGAGGACCGCAGCTTCACGTTCATCCTGAAGACCCCGCCGGCCGCTGAGCTCATCAAGAAGGCCGCAGGCGTCCAGAAGGGCTCGCCGACCCCGCACACGACCAAGGTGGCCAAGCTCACCAAGGAGCAGGTGCGGCAGATCGCCGAGGCGAAGCAGCCCGACCTGAACGCGAACGACATCGAGGCAGCCTCGAAGATCATCGCCGGCACCGCCCGTTCCATGGGCATCACGGTCGAGGACTGAGGGGTAAGAGGAATCATGGCAACCAAGTCCAAGGCCTTCCGGGCCGCAGCCGCCAAGATCGAGGCGGACAAGTTCTACACCCCCACCGAGGCCGTCGCGCTCGCGAAGCAGACGGGTTCGGCCAAGTTCGACTCGACCGTCGAGGTCGCGCTCAAGCTCGCCGTCGACCCGCGCAAGGCGGACCAGATGGTGCGCGGCACCGTCATCCTCCCGCACGGCACCGGCAAGACCGCCCGCGTCATCGTGTTCGCGACGGGTCCGGCCGCTGAGGCCGCCATCGCCGCGGGTGCCGACGAGGTCGGCGGCGCCGAGCTCATCGAGAAGGTCGCCGGCGGCTACACCGCGTTCGACGCGGCCGTCTCGACGCCCGAGCTCATGGGCCAGGTCGGTCGCCTGGGTAAGGTGCTGGGTCCCCGTGGCCTCATGCCCAACCCCAAGACCGGCACCGTGACCCCCAACCCGGCCAAGGCCGTGGAGGAGATCAAGGGCGGCAAGATCGAGTTCCGCGTCGACAAGCACGCCAACGTGCACTTCGTCGTCGGCAAGGCGTCGTTCACCGCAGAGCAGCTCGACGAGAACCTCGCCGCGGCGCTCGAGGAGATCGTGCGTCTGAAGCCGTCGAGCTCGAAGGGCCGTTACATCCAGAAGGGCGCCGTGTCGACCACGTTCGGCCCCGGCATCCCGCTGGACGTCAACTCCATCTGATCCTCGGATCGGAACGCACGGGGCTCCACCTTCGGGTGGGGCCCCGTCGTCGTCGGCGGCGACCGCCGCGCGTCCGCAGGCTCAGCGCCGGAGTAGCGTCGGAGCATGCCCTCGCATCTCACCACCGTCCTCGGCATCGATGCGCCGATCATCCTCGGCCCGTTCGGCGGGCTGTCGTCGATCGCCCTGACCGGGGCCGTGAGCGACCGGGGCGGCCTCGGGTCGTACGGTCTGTACGGGTACTCGGGCGACCGCATCCGCGAGACGGCCGCGCAGCTGCATGAGAACACCGCCCGGCCGTTCGCCCTCAACATCTGGCTTCCGACAGGCGACGAGATCATGCCGGCCGACGTCGATCTGGGCCCGGCCCGCGACGCACTCGCGCCGCTCCTCGAGGCCGCAGGCGTGGCGCTGCCCGAGACTCCGGAGCGGTTCCTCCCCGACACCGCCGAGCAGGTGGAGGCGGTGCTGGATGCCGCGCCCGCCGTGCTGAGCGTGGTCTACGGCGTGCCCGACGAGGCGCTCGTCGACGCCGCGCGGGGGAGAGGCATCCGGATCATCGGAACCGCGACCACGGTCGCCGAGGCGGTGGCCCTCGAGTCCGCGGGCGTCGACGCCGTCGTCGCGAGCGGCGCAGAGGCGGGCGGCCACCGCATCTCTTTCCTCCGGAGCGCCGAGGAGTCCCTCGTCGGGACGTTCGCGCTCGTGCCGCAGGTCGTCGACGCGGTGCGCGTCCCCGTCATCGCGGCCGGCGGCATCGCCGATCGTCGCGGCGTTCGCGCGGCGTTCGCGCTCGGCGCCCAGGGCGCCCAGGTCGGCACCGCGTTCCTCCGGACGCGGCAGTCGGCCGCCACCGACGCGCACCGCCGTGCGCTCGCCGGCGCGGCCGACACCGACACCGTGCTGACCCGGGCGATGAGCGGGCGCCTGGCGCGCGGCATCCCGAATCGCGCCATGCGGCACATCGAGACCGCGGGGGTCATCGCGCCATTCCCGGCGCAGAACTGGCTGACCGGCCTGTTCCGCGCCGAGGCCGGCCGGCGCGGCGACGGCGATCTCGTGTCGCTGTGGGCGGGCCAGGCGGCGGGCCTCTCGGTGCGCGAAGATGCCGTCGAGGTCTTCGACGAGCTCGTCGCGGGCGTCCCCGACTGAACGCGACAGGTCCGGGCTGAACCCCGAGAGCGCGGCAACGGAGCGTAACGCGATGGCCCCCGGCGCCCGGGAGCGTGCTGTACTGGAATGTCCTCCGCGGGCCACACGCCCGCTCGAAACAGCACCAGGAATCAGCCATGTCTCGCCGTCGCATCACCGCCCTCGTCCTCGCCGCCACTGCCGCCCTCACGTTGTCGGCGTGCAGCTCCGCGTCGCCGGAGCCCTCCGCGTCCGCCGGAGGCGACGACTACGGCCTCACCACCGAGGGCACGCTCACGGTCGCCACCGAAGGCACCTACCGGCCCTTCACGTTCCACGACGAGACCGGCAGGCTCGTCGGGTTCGACGTCGAGATCGCGGAGGCCGTCGCCGACAAGCTCGGGCTCGAGATCGCGTTCGAGGAGACGCAGTGGGACGCGATCTTCGCCGGGCTCGACGCCGGACGGTTCGACGTCATCGCCAATCAGGTCTCCATCAACCCGGAGCGCGAGGAGAAGTACCTCTTCAGCGAGCCGTACACCGTCTCGCCCGGCGTCATCGTCGTGCTCGAGGACGACGACTCGATCTCGAGCTTCGACGACCTCGCCGGAAAGACGACCGCGCAGTCGCTGACGAGCAACTGGTACGAGCTCGCCCAGGCGAGCGGCGCGACCGTCGAGGCCGTCGAGGGCTGGGCCCAGGCCGTCGCACTGCTCCAGCAAGGCCGCGTCGACGCCACGATCAACGACAACCTCACGTTCCTCGACTACGAGACGAGCGAGGGTCCGACCGGGCTCAAGATCGCCGCCGAGACCGACGACCCCGCGTACAACGCCTTCGCGCTGACGAAGGACAAGGACGCACTGGTCGAGGCGATCGACGGAGCGCTCGCGGAGCTGCGCGAGGAAGGCGTTCTCGCCGAGATCAGCGAGAAGTACTTCGGCGCCGACGTCACCGAGTAGACCTCCCGCCCCGCCCGCCCTAGTTTGGGGCGGGCGGCGGCATGTTCGGCCGCTTCGGGGAAGGACCGTGTATGGCTGACACTCGGACGCTGCTCGTCCACGTGCTGTCGCCGGCGCCGGCGGAGACCGCCGGTTCGGGCGACGACGTGTGGCAGCTGCTCGTCGACTCGTTCTGGCCGCTGCTGCTCGCGGGCCTGACCGCGACGATCCCGCTCGCGCTGGCGTCGTTCGCCCTCGGACTGGTGATCGCCCTCGCCGTCGCCCTGCTTCGGCTCTCCCCGAACCCGGTGCTCTCGAGCATCGCCCGGTTCTACGTGTCGGTGATCCGCGGAACGCCGCTCCTCGTCCAGCTGTTCGTGATCTTCTACGGCCTCCCATCGATCGGGGTGGTGATCGACCCCTGGCCGGCGGCGATCATCGCGTTCTCCCTCAACGTGGGCGGCTACGCAGCCGAGGTGATCCGGGCGGCCATCCTCTCGGTGCCGAAGGGCCAGTGGGAGGCCGGGCACACGGTCGGCTTCTCGCCGACGCAGACCCTGACCCGCATCGTGCTCCCGCAGGCCGCGAGGGTGTCGGTGCCGCCGCTGTCGAACACCTTCATCTCGCTCGTGAAGGACACCTCGCTCGCGTCGGTGATCCTCGTCACCGAGCTGACCCGCACCGCCCAGCAGATCGCCGCATTCACCTTCGAGTTCCTGGCGATCTACCTCGAGGCCGCGCTCATCTACTGGCTCTTCTGCCTCGTGCTCTCGGCCGGGCAGAGTGCGATCGAACGGAGGCTCGACCGCTATGTCGCCCACTGACGCCCCCGGCGACGACGCTCTCGCCCCGCCCACTCCGGGCGATGACCGGCCGCTGCTGCGGGTCAGCGGCCTGACCAAGAGCTTCGGCGCGAACACGGTGCTCCACGGCGTCGACTTCGACGTGCGTCGCGGCGAGGTCGTGGCGCTGATCGGACCGAGCGGGTCGGGCAAGACCACCGTGCTGCGCTCGCTCAACGGCCTGGAGATCCCGGAGGCAGGGATCCTCGCGTTCGAGGGCGGACCGGAGATCGACTTCGCGAAGCCGGTCTCGAAGGCGGGCCGCATCGCCCTCCGTGACCGCTCGGCGATGGTGTTCCAGCACCACAACCTGTTCCCGCATCGGACGGTGCTCCAGAACGTCATCGAGGGTCCGGTGCACGCGCACAAGGTTCCGAAGGCCGAGGCGATCGCCCGGGCGGAGGCGCTGCTCGATCGCGTCGGGCTGACCGAGAAGCGCGACGCTCTGCCGTTCGAGCTGTCTGGCGGTCAGCAGCAGCGCGTCGGGATCGTGCGCGCCCTCGCGCTCCAGCCGTCGCTGCTGCTGTTCGACGAGCCGACGAGCGCACTGGACTCCGAGCTGGTGGGCGAGGTGCTGCTCGTGCTCAAGGAGCTGGCGGAGGAGGGCTGGACGATGGTCATCGTGACGCACGAGCTCGCGTTCGCCCGGCAGGTCGCCGACGAGGTCCTGTTCTTCGACGACGGCGTCATCCTCGAGCGGGGTGCTCCGAAGGACCTGTTCACGGCACCGACGCACGAGCGCACCCGTCGCTTCATCGATCGGATCCTCCGCCCTTTCGAGGAGTAGTAGGCCGCCTACCCGGTCGGGCGCACCTCGAAGGACCGGTCGCCGGCGGGCGGGGCATCCGTCACCGTCGCCTCGGCGACCCGCGAACCGGGCGGACCCTCGGCCATCCAAGCGAGCACCTCGTCGACCTGCCCGTCGTCGCCCTCGACCTCGGCTTCGACGGTGCCGTCGCGGCGGTTGCGCACCCAGCCGGTCACGCCCGCCTCACGGGCGACCATTCGCATCGTGTATCGGTAGCCGACGCCCTGCACGTCGCCGCGCACGACCACGTGGACCCGTCTCATGCCTCCATCGTGCCGTGGCCGGGGTGCCGATCGCGAGGGGAGGGTGACAGGATGCCTGCATGGGAACCGTCGACGACCTCCTCGCAGACCTCGACCCGGCCGACCGCGAGCCGATCGCGCACCTCTACGCGATCGCGCGCCAGGAGGTTCCCGACGCCGAGCAGGGACTGGGCTACGGGATGCCGGCGCTCGTGTACCGCGGGAAGCCGCTGATCTCGGTGATGCGCGCCAAGAAGCACATCGGCGTGTACCCCTTCAGCCCGGCCGCTGTGTCGGCGGTCGCAGACGCACTGGCGGACCACCCCGGGATCGGGCTCGACAAGGGCACCATCCGCTTCCAGCCCGATCAGCCGCTGCCGGACGACGTCGTGCGCGCGCTCGTGAACGCCCGCAGGGTGCAGATCGAGGGCTGAACGTCAGTGGGGGAGCACCAGGCTGACCCCGAGGCCGATCATCACGACGGCGATCACGGCGTCGAGGATCCGCCAGGCGCGGGGCGTGGAGAGCCACCGGCCGAGGTAGCGCGCGCCGAACGCCAGGCCGAAGAACCAGATGACGCTGGCCGCCATCGCGCCTGCGGCGAAGATCCAGCGCTGGTCTCCGTGGGTGCTGGCGACCGTTCCCAGCAGGAAGACCGTGTCGAGGTACACGTGAGGGTTCAGCCACGTCAGCGCGAGGCAGGCCAGCACCACCGGCAGAAGGCGCGTGCGGGTCGTGGTGGCGGCCCCCGGCGTCGTGGCGCCGGCGGAGCCGGGGGACGCGGCATCCGTCACCGTGAGCGCCTGGTCGGACGGGCGCCACGCGCGCCGCGCCGCGAGGAGCCCGTACACGACGAGGAAGGCGGCGCCGGCCCAGCGGACGACGTCGACGAGCCACGGCACGGCCTGCAGCACGAATCCGATGCCCGAGACGCCGAGGGCGATGAGGACCGCATCGGATGCCGCGCAGATCGCCGCGACCACGAAGACGTGCTCCCTGCGCAAGCCCTGGCGCAGCACGAACAGGTTCTGCGCGCCGATCGCGATGATCAGCGAGAAGCCGAGGCCGAGACCGGCGAGGAGAGTGGGGAGCACCCTTCGACGGTAGGCGCGACATCTGATTCAGTCCAGCTCATCATTCTTCAGGTGCATTAGCCTGACTGTTGATGCGCATTCCGTTCGAACTCGCCGAGACCGTGGCCGTCGTCGTGGACGAAGGCACGCTGGATGCCGCAGCCCGCCGTCTGCACATCACTCCGTCCGCGGTCAGCCAGCGCATCAAGGCGCTCGAGGAGCAGCTCGGGCGGGTCGTGCTCGTGCGGTCCAAGCCGGTCCGGGCGACGGAGGCCGGCGCGGCGGTGATCCGGCTCGCACGCCAGGCCGCCCTGCTCGAGCACGACACGCTCGCCGAGCTGGGAGCCGATCCCGACGACCGGACCCGCACGTCGGTGCCGCTCGCGGTGAACGCCGACTCGCTCGCCACGTGGTTCCTTCAGCCCCTCGCACGGCTGTCGCAGCGGCATCCGGTCGTCTTCGAGCTCCACCGCGACGATCAGGACTTCACCGCCGGACTGCTCGAGGCGGGCACCGTGATGGGCGCGGTCACCTCGCGCGCGACGCCGGTGGCGGGATGCCGCGTCAGCGGCCTGGGAGCGATGAGGTACGAGGCCGTCGCGACTCCGGGCTTCGTCGAGCGATCGCTCGACGGCGACCTCCCGACCGCGCTCGAGACGGCGCCGCTCGTGGACTTCGACCGCAGGGACGACCTGCAGAACGAATGGCTGGCCTCGCAGGGGGTCGATCCCTCGCGGCCGCCCCGGCACTACGTCCCCGCGTCGAGCGACTTCGCGACGTCGGTGCGGCTCGGCCTCGGGTGGGCGCTGCTGCCGCGGTTCCAGTCGCACGAGGCCCTCGCACGCGGCGAGCTGGTGCTGCTGGGCGGCCCGCCGATCGACGTGCCGCTGCACTGGCAGCAGTGGAACCTCCGGTCGCCGCTGCTCGACGCGATCGCCGACGAGATCGTCGCGGAGGGCCGCAGGGTGCTCACCCCGTCGCCGGCGAGCTGACGCTCGGGTCGGTGCGGCGCGCCCCGGGGCGGCCGTCGCCCGCGTGCGGAACGCGCCGCGAACGCCGGCCCGGACGATCAGTCGTCGCTGACGCGGAGCACGATCTTGCCCCGCGTGTGGCCCTCCTCGAGCATGCGATGCGCCGCCGCGGCATCGCCCAGGTCGAACACCCGGTCGATGTAGACCTGCACGGCGCCGGAGTCGAGCAGCCGCCCGACGGTCGCCAGCGCCCCGCCGTCGGGGATGACCTTGTAGTTCGTGGCGCGGACGCCCGCCGCGGCCGCCGCCTCCGCGTACCCCGGCCATGACCCGGTGGGCACCACGATGTAGAGCCCGCCGGGGCGCAGCACGCTCAGCGAGCGGCCGCCGATGCGGTCCTGCAGGTTGCCGACGAGGTCGATGACCACATCGACGTCCGCGATCACCTCCTCGAAGCGCGTGGTCGTGTAATCGATGACCACGGCCGCGCCGAGCTCGCGCAGCCACGAGGCGTTCCGTGCGGATGCCGTCACGGTGACGTGCGCCCCGAAGTAGGCGGCGAACTGCACGGCGAAGTGGCCGACCCCGCCGCTGCCGGCGTGGATGAGGATGCGCTGGCCCTCGTGCGCGTGCGCCGTCTCGACCACGAGGCCCCACGCCGTCAGCGCCGCGAGCGGCACGCCGGCGGCCTCGACGTGCGAGAGCGACGCGGGCTTGCGCGCCACAGAGAGCGAGGGGACGACGGCGTACTCGGCATAGGTGCCGCCCGAACGGGGGAAGGCCGCCATGCCGAACACCGGCGTGCCCGGTGCGAACGGGTGCGAGTCGTAGGGGCTCTTCACGACGATCCCGCTGAAGTCGAACCCGAGGGTGGAGGGGAACGCCGGGATCTGGCCCGAGACGCCCGCCCCGGAGCGGGTCTTCGCGTCGATCGGGTTCACGCCCGCCGCCACGACGCGCACGAGCAGCTCGCTGATCACGGGCGAAGGGACGGGGACCGATGCCGTTCGCAGGGCTTCGGGACCGCCGGCGGCGGGGAACACGACGGCGTCCATCGTGGCGGGCGGGTCGACCACCGTCACGCGCTCGGTGTCGGGGGCGGGGGCTGATCGCAGCGGCCGGAATCTCATCGGTCGCTCCTTCCGCTTGCGCGTCTGCACCGACGGCACTCGTTGCCCCCGATGAGGCCAGTCAACCCCGCGATTGTCTCGCCCGTGTTACGCGGGTGCTACCGGGTCGAGAATCCCGGATCCGCCCGAATCAGCCCCGAAACGGCGGAAGGCCCCCGGGAACCGGTCCCGGGGGCCTTCCGCGTCGCGACTCTCCTACGGCGATTCGCCGGCGGTGAGCGCATGCAGCAGACGCGACAGATTGCGGATGTCGTCGATCGGCCACTCCGCCAGAGCGTGGATCAGCGTGGCCTCCTGAGGCTCCCGCGCCTGCGCCAGCCGTTCCAGGCCGAACGCCGTCGGCGACAGCAGGCTGGACCGCCCGTCGTCGGGGTCGGGAGTGCGTTCGACGAGCCCGAGCTGCTCGAGTTCGCGCACCGTGCGGCTGATCTGCCCCTTGTCGGACATCAGCGCCTCAGCGAGCGTCGAGAGGGTGACCGACTCCCGGCGCACGATCGTGGTGAAGACCTTGTACGCGCCCGGCAGCATCCCGGGGCTCACGCGGTGCGCGTTCTCCGTGATGATCCGCCGGAATCGGTTGATCAGCTCGCCGAACTCCGCCTCCAGGGCGCGCACCGCCTCGGTACGCGCCTCGGGGGTGTCGTCGGAGATCATCGGGATCGACACTAGCGGGAGGGGGTGGATGCCTCGTCCCGCGCGGCGGCGGAGTCCGCGTCCGCGGCATCCGTCGTCGGCACGGTGCCGGTCGCCTCGAGGACCGCCATGCCCTCGCTGACCGAGACGGTGGCGAGGTCGGCCTCGCTCGCCGCGACGCGCTCGCTCGTGGTCATGCGGGTGAGCGGGATGTTCGGCAGGAACAGGATCGCGATGAGGCTGACGACCGCGACCGGCACGGCGATCAGGAACGAGTGCGCGATGGCCTGCGCGTAGATGTCCTCGATGATGACCCGGATGCCTTCGGGCAGTGCCGAGACCTGGGGGATGGTGCCCGACTGCAGTTGCTGGCCGATCGCCGCTCCCTGCTCGCCGAGCTTGGCGAGCGCCGCGCCGATGTCGGCCTTGCGGTCGCCGAACAGCGTGGTCGCCGACGAGGCGAGCGCTGCGCCCATGACCGAGACGCCGATCGTGCCGCCGAGGCTGCGGAAGAACGTGACCCCCGAGCTCGCGACGCCCATCTCCGACGGATTGGCGGTGTTCTGCACGATGAGGACGAGGTTCTGCATCGTCATGCCGACACCCGCACCGAGCAGGAACATGTAGAGCGAGACCAGCGCGAAGTTGGTGTCGTAGTGGATCGTCGACAGCAGGAACGAACCGGCGATGAGCAGCACGCCTCCCACGATGAGCCACGGCTTCCAGTGGCCGTGACGCGAGATCAGCCCGCCGATGACGATGGAGGAGAGCAGCAGGCCGGCGATCATCGGAATCGTCATGATGCCGGCCTCGGTCGGCGTCGCGCCGCGCGCCATCTGCATGTACTGACTGAGGAAGACCGAGGTGCCGAACATCGCGATGCCGGTGGCGATCGACGCGATCACCGCGAGGGTGAAGGTGCGGTTCTTGAACAGGGTCAGAGGGACGAGGGGCTCCTTCGCCCGCAGCTCCGTGACGATGAACAGCGCGATGCCGAGGAGTGCGCCGCCGACCATGAGGATCGTCTCTGTGCTCCACCAGTCGTAGGAGTTGCCCGCGTTGGTGACCCAGATCAGCAGGAGGGAGACCGACACCGAGAGCAGGACGATGCCGAGGTAGTCGATGCGCGCCTTCTGCTTGGGGCGGGCGGGGAGGTGGAGCGTGCGCTGCATGATGATCAGGGCGACCACGGCGAACGGGATGGCGACGAAGAAGTTCCAGCGCCAGCCGAGCGTGTCGGTGATGACGCCGCCGAGCAGAGGTCCGCCGACGGTCGCGACGGCCATGACGGCGCCGAAGAGGCCCATGTAGCGACCGCGCTCACGGGGGCTGATGATGTCGGCCATGATGACCTGGCTGAGTGCGGCGAGCCCGCCTGCGCCGATGCCCTGCAGTGCGCGGAACGCGATGAGCGTGCCGGGGTTCTGCGAGAAGCCCGCTGCGGCGGTCGCGAGGACGAAGATCACGATCGCGAGCTGGATGAGCAGCTTGCGGTTGAACAGATCGGCGAGCTTTCCCCAGATCGGAGTCGAGATCGCGGTGGTCAGCAGCGTGGCGGTGATGACCCACGTGAACGCGGCCTGGTCGCCGTCGAGGTCGTGGACGATGACCGGCAGCGAGGTCGAGACGACGGTCGAGGCGAGCATCGAGACGAACATGCCGAGCAGCAGGCCCGAGAGCGCCTGCAGGACCTTGCGGTGCCGGCGCTTCTCGTCTGCAGTGGCGACCGTGCCGGTCGCCGTGGTGGACGTAGCCATGAATGTCCTTCGGAGAGATGAGGAGGGGATGCGGCGACGTTGGCGCGAGGATCAGTTGACTCAGGTCAACAGTTGAAGTAGGTCAACTATATACCCAATCGTTGACATGGATCAACTATTCCCCGCGCTGCGGCCCGGCGTCGCCGATGAGGCGTCCGCCAGGGCGGGGCGACGGGTCAGTCGGCGAGGGCGAGCGCGCGGAAGGGCTGGCGGGGCGCCGGAGGCTGCGGCATCCGCTCGGCAGGCCGGCCCTTCGTCGTGCGGTGGTACAGCTCGTCGATGAGAGCGGTGGCGAGACGCACCAGCTTGGCGATCTCGGCGTCGTCGCGCTCGACCCACGCGCAGCGCGGCTCGTCGCCGACGGGCACGAAGGCGTCGTGCTGCTCCCACGCGACGAGCGTCCGCTCGGCGCCGAGCACGTGCTGCTGCCACCACACCTGACGCAGATAGGAGCGCGGGATGCTCCGCCACGACTTGTTCGTCGTCTTGATCTCGCACAGGGTGACGCGGCCGCCGACGTCGACCGCGATGCCGTCGGGGGTCGCGAGGTGGCGCTTCTCGACCACGGCGTGGAACAGTGCCGAGGATGGCTCGATGCCGTGCGTCGCCGCGACCCACGCGGCGATCTCGGGCTCGCGTGCGCGGCCATGGGCGGTGTAGGCGTTGCCCGAGAAGCCCGAGCCCATGAGCTTCGCGTCGGCCGCGCGGGCGATCGCGTTCTCGGAGGTGAGGGTCGCGACATCCGTCGCCGTGATCCCGCGCGAGCGCGCCCGCACCCAGGCCACCCGGTCGCGGGAGTCCGCGACGATGCGGGCGGCGAGTTCGGGAGTCACCTTCCGAGGTTACGCCGCCGCGAGGACATGCATCGGCCGCGACCCGCCTGGCCGAGGCATCCCGCGTCCGTTCTCAGGCGTGGCGGTCGAGGAACGCGTACACCTCGTTGTCGTCGACCCCCGGGAACGCGCCGCGGGGGAGCGGCGAGAACATCTGCATGTGCACGCGCGCGCTCGGCCACGCCTTGCCCGACCACCGTGCCGTCACCTCGGACGGGGCCCGGCGGCAGCACGACTCGTCGGGGCAGGTCGAGGTCGCGCGCTTCTGGGTCTCTCGCCCGCGGAACCAGCGGGCGTCGTCGAAGGGCACTCCGACCGTGATCGAGAACTCGCCCTCTGACGTCGTGCCGGTCTGCGTCGAGCACCAGAACGTGCCCGCCGGGGTGTCGGTGTACTGGTAGTGCTCGGTCGTGCGGTTCTGCTCCGAGAACGCCGATCGGGCCGAGAATCTGCGGCACGCGATCTGGCCGTCGACCGCGCCGGTGACGTCCATCGGGAGCGGCAGGTCGTCGTTCTCGTAGACGCGGGTGATGGCGCCGGAGCCGTCGACGCGGAGGAAGTGCAGCGGGATGCCGAGATGCCGCGTCGCAAGGTTCGTCAGGCGCATGCCGGCCGACTCGTGGGTCGTGCCGAACGCGTCGCGGAAATCCTCGACGGCGAGGTTGCGGTCCTTCTTCGCCTGCTGGAGGAACGCCACCGACGCGGTCTCGGGCATGAGGCAGCAGGCCGCGTAGTAGTTGATCTCGAGGCGCTGCTGCAGGAAGTCGGCGTAGTCGGTCGGACGCTTGTGCCCGAGCAGGCGGTGCGCCATGGCCTGCAGGGCCATCGACCGGAGGCCGTGACCGCCGGGGATCGATGCCGGCGGGAGATAGATGCGGCCGTTCTCGAGGTCGGTGACCGAGCGGGCCGAATGGGGGAGGTCGCTCACGTAGATCAGCTCGAAGCCGAGCCGCTCCGCCATGATGCTCACGGTGCGGTGCGTGAGCGCTCCTGACACGTGGCCGGCGGCCTTGAGCTGCTTCTCGGCGAGTCGCTCGATGTCGGGCAGGTAGTTGTCGAGCGCGCGCATCTTCAGCCGCAGCTCGGTGTTGGCGCGCCGCGCCTCCTCCGGTGTGGCGATCGCCTCGCGCTCGCGGCGCTGGAGTTCGCGGTGCAGACCCAGGATCGACTCGAGGGTGTCGTCGGCCATCCCCTTCGTGACCTTGACGGGCGCGATCCCGAGCTGGCGGAAAACCGAGCTCGCCTGGGCGCGCTCGAGCTCGATCTCGAGCGCCGCGCGCCGGTTCGGGGGCTCGGCCGACAGGAGGTGGGCGACCTCGACTCCCGTGGCGGTGGCGATCGCCTGCAGCAGCGACAGCTTCGGCTCGCGCTTGCCGTTCTCGATGAGGCTCAGCTGGCTGCCTGCGACCCCGACCAGCTCGCCGAGCTCGTCCAGCGTGTACCCGTGCGAGATGCGCTGGTGACGGATGCGGTGTCCGAGCGTGGACAGTTCCAACGGCGTAGGCGGCATTCCTTGAGGATAGCGAAAGAATCGCAACTCTTGACGCCCCGATTGTACGGAAGAGGCGGCCGTTGGCGACGAAAGTGGAGGAAGACCACAGATCTGAACGTCGAATCGAGGAGGAGCGACCACCATGGCCCTTGCCGACATCTTCACCCGCCCCGAAGGCTCTGCCCCCGCGCGGCCGGCGGTGACGCGCACCTACGGGGACCGTCCTGCCATCCAGGGCGCCGGGATGGCCGAGCTCGTGGCATGGGTCGGCGAGATCGCCGCGCTCACGCAGCCGGACCGCATCCACTGGGTCGAGGGCACCCGCGCCGAGAACGACGCGCTCCTTCGCGACATGGTCGACGAGGGCAAGCTCATCAAGCTCAACCCCGAGTGGCGGCCCGGGTCCTACCTCGCCCGCTCGCACCCGAGCGACGTCGCCCGCACCGAGGGACGCACCTTCATCGCCTCCGAGCGCGAGGAGGACGCGGGACCGACCAACAACTGGCTCGCCCCCGACGAGATCCGCGCGACGATCACCCCCCTGTTCGAGGGGTCGATGAGGGGTCGCACGATGTACGTCGTCCCCTTCTCCATGGGACCTGTCGGCGGACCGCTCTCGCACATCGGCGTGCAGGTCACCGACAGCGCGTACGCCGTCGCCTCGATCGAGATCATGACCCGCGTCGGCACCGACGTGCTGCGCGAGATCGCCGGCGGGGCGCCGTGGGTCAAGACGGTCCACTCCGTCGGTGCTCCGCTCGAGCCGGGCGAGCAGGACGTCGCCTGGCCCTGCAACGACGAGAAGTACATCGTGCATTTCCCCGAGACCCTCGAGGTCTGGTCTTTCGGCTCCGGCTACGGCGGCAACGCGATCCTCGCAAAGAAGTGCTTCGCCCTGCGCATCGCGTCGGTGATCGGCCGCAACGAGGGCTGGCTCGCCGAGCACATGCTCCTCATCCGCGTCATCGACCCGGCCGGACGCGCGTACCACCTGGCCGCGGCGTTCCCGTCGGCCTGCGGCAAGACGAACCTCGCGATGCTGCGCCCCACGATCCCCGGCTGGCGCGTCGAGACGCTCGGCGACGACATCGCGTGGCTGCGCCCCGGCGACGACGGCCGCCTCTGGGCCATCAACCCCGAGGCCGGCTTCTTCGGCGTCGCACCCGGCACCGGAGAGTCCACGAACGTCACGGCGGTCGAGACGCTGTGGGGCAACACGATCTTCACGAACGTCGCGCTCCGTCCCGACGGCGACGTCTGGTGGGAAGGCCTCACGGACGAGCCGCCGGCAGAGCTCACCGACTGGGAGGGCAAGCCGTGGACCCCGGCATCCGGTCGTCCTGCCGCGCACCCGAACTCGCGCTTCACCGTGCGTGCCGATCAGTGCCCGCAGATCGCCGAGGACTGGGATGCCCCGCAGGGCGTGCCGCTCGACGCGATCCTGTTCGGCGGACGCCGCGCCACGAACGTGCCGCTCGTCGTCGAGGCGACGGACTGGACGCACGGCGTCTTCATGGGCTCGAACATCTCGTCCGAGCGCACCGCCGCCGCCGAGGGCACCGTCGGCGAGCTGCGCCGCGACCCGTTCGCGATGCTCCCGTTCTGCGGCTACAACATGGCCGACTACTTCGGGCACTGGCTCAAGGTCGGTCAGAGGCTGCGCTTCGACCGCGCGCCCCGGGTCTTCCAGGTGAACTGGTTCCGCAAGGGCTCGGACGGCCGCTTCCTGTGGCCCGGCTTCGGCGACAACTCGCGCGTGATCGACTGGATCATCCGACGCCTCGACAACGAGGTGGGTGCCGTCGAGAGCCCGATCGGGCGTCTGCCGCGCACGGAGGACCTCGACCTCGACGGCATCGAGGTGCCGCAGGCCGACCTCGACGAGCTGTTCGCGATCGACCCGGCCTCGTGGCTGCGTGAGGCCGATCTCACCGAGGAGTTCTACCGCACGTTCGACGGCCGCGTTCCGGCGCCGCTGTGGGCGGAGCTGGCCGCGCTGAGGTACCGCCTGCAGCGCGCCTGACGTCTTCGGCGGATGCCCCGGACCCGCGCTGTGCGGCGGGCCGGGGCATCCGTCGTTCCGTGCGTCGCCGGGTGTGCTGCAACTGCGCCTGAGCGGCGGGCCGGGGCATCCGTCGTTCCGTGCGTCGCCGGGTGTGCTGCAACTCCGCCTGTGCGGCGGCCGGGGCGCGCCGCCGGCGGCGTGTCGGAGCGAGGGTGGCGGAGCAGGCGGAGTTGCGGCACGCCGTCGCCTGCGTGTCAGACCAGCAGCTGGTGCTTCGCGAGGTCGCGATAGAGCGGCGTCGAGGCGACCAGTTCGGAGTGCGTGCCCTGGCCGACGACCTGGCCGTGGTCCATCACGACGATGTGGTCGCTGTCGACGACCGTCGACAGGCGATGTGCGATCACGATGAGCGTGCGTCCGGCGGCGACGGCATCGATGGCGTCGCGCATGCGCTGCTCGTTGAGTCCGTCGAGCGACGACGTCGACTCGTCGAGCAGCAGGATCGGGGGAGCGGCCAGCAGAGCCCGGGCGATCGCGAGGCGCTGGCGCTCGCCGCCGGAGAGCATGACGCCGCTCTCGCCGACCGGTGCGGCGAGGCCGAGCGGATTGCGGTCGAGCACCTCGCCGAGGTTGACGGCGCGCAGCACCTCCTCGCATTCGGCGTCGGTCGCCTCGGGCGAGGCCAGGCGCAGGTTGTCGCCGATCGTTCCGGCGAGGGTCGGGGCATCCTGCTCGACGTAGCCGAGGCGTGCGCGCAGGTCCGCGCGGTCGAGGGCGCGCACGTCGGCGCCGTCGAGGAGGATCGCGCCGCCGGTCGGGTCGTAGAAGCGCTCGATGAGGGCGAGCGTGGTGCTCTTGCCGGCACCGGAGGGCCCGACGAGCGCGACGCGGGCGCCACGGGGAACCGAGAACGACACTCCTCGGAGCACCTCGCCGTCGGCTTCGTCGATCACGAGATCGGCGGATGCCTCGTCCCGCACGATCGACGAAGAGTCGACGTGCGCGTTCTCGAGCACCGCGATGGCCTCCGACTCCGCCTTGCGGCGGGCGGCGACGACGGCCTCGGGGTAGCGGAACCGCACGTCGCGGAACTCGATCGCGGGAGTGCCGGCAGAGGACGAGGCATCCGCTCCGCGCTCGATGCTGCGCGCGATGGCCTCGTCGTCCTGGGACTCGGTGGGGAGGTCGAGCACCTCCTGGATGCGGCCGAGCGCGCCGAGCGCCTGGTTCACCGAGGTGATCGCGCCGAAGAACGAGCCCAGGGGGGCGATCAGCATGAAGAGGAACATGATGAAGGTCACCAGGCTCGCGATCGGGATCGCGCCGATCGCGACGCGGTATCCGCCGAACCCGATGACCACGAGCAGAGAGACCTGGAGCGCGATGCCGGCGATCGGCACGACGAGGGCCGAGACCTTCGCGATGCGCACGCCCACGACGTAGGCGTCGGTGGCGCGCTCGGTCACCTCGGCGACCTCGCGTTCGGTCGCGCCGGACGCCCGCACGGTGCGGATGGAGCCCACGGCCCGTTCGACGCCGGAGGCCAGCTCGCCGACCTTCTCCTGCTGCTCGGTCGACGCGGTGCGGATGCGCCCGCTCAGCGCGACCACTCCCAGCACGGAGATGCCGATCACGACGACGATGATCGCGAGGAGGATCGGGTCGATGATCGCCATCGCGATGAGCGCGCCCACGAAGAGGAGCGCGTTGCCGATCGCATCGGCGAGACCCTGCGTGAGCACGGCGTAGAGCAGCGTGGTGTCGCTGCCGACCCGCGAGACGAGGTCGCCGGTGCGGCGCGCGTCGAACTCGCTGATCGGCAGGTGCAGGATTCGCGAGATGAGCTTGCGGCGGCTCGAGTAGACGACGGCCGTGCCGGTGCGCTGCAGGAGGTAGTGCTGCCATCCCGAGATGAGCGAGCCGATCACCACGAAGCCGACCAGGGCCCACAGCAGCATCCCGAGGTCGAGATTGTTCTGCACGCGGTCGATGACTTGCCCGACGAGCAGCGGCTGGACGAGCATGGTGATCGCGCTGAAGACACTGAGCACGGCGACGACGACGAGCGTGCCCTTGTGCTCGAAGAGGAAGGGCAGCAGCTGCCCGAAGCTCGCGCGAGGACCGTCGTCCTTCGTGCGGCGACGGCCGCGGGGCGGTCGATCCGGCGCGGCGCCGGTCGCGGGGGCTTCATCGAGTTCGGCGGAGGGCATGGGCGTACCTCGTTCGTGCGTGGGGGTCACCTTCGACCGTACTTCCTGTGGACGGCCTGCTTGGTCACGCCGAGGGCCCCGGCGATGGCCTGCCAGGAGAAGCCCAGGTTCCGGGCGCGTCGCACCTGCACCTCTTCGGCGCGGGCGAGCTCGCGCCGGACGTCGGCGAGCCGTCGCAGCTCGGCGATCGGCTCACGCCCGGGGGCCGAGCCGATGAGGGTGCTGAGATCGTCGCCGCTCATGTTCCTCCTTCGGGACCGGATGCCGCGGCCCGCGGCATCCGGTCGTCAACAGTAGTTGACGCCGTCCCTCCTCGTCAACAATCATTGACGTCCGCCCGTCGCCTCCCCGAAGAAGCGCCGAAAGCGCACGATTCACGATTCGCCCGGCATCCGCTCGGTGATTCGTGCGCGTTCGGCGTCGGCCGGCCGGATGCCGCCGACGTCGACCGTGTCGACAGGCGGCGTTAGGGTTGTCCGGTGCCCGCCCCCGTGATCGATGCGAAGAACCTCGTCAAGGCCTACAAGGTCAAAGGCAAGCCCGACTTCCTGGCCGTCGACGGCCTGTCCTTCGAGGTCGCGCCCGGCGAGTCGTTCGGTCTCCTGGGGCCCAACGGCGCCGGCAAGTCCACGACGATGAAGATGATCGGCGCCGTCTCGACCCGCACCGCCGGAGACCTGTCGATCCTCGGGCTCGATCCGGATCGCTACGGGCCCGAGATCCGCTCGCGGCTCGGCGTCGTGCCGCAGCAGGACAACCTCGACGGCGAGCTCAACGCGCGGGAGAACCTCTACATCTACGGCCGGTACTTCGGTCTGCCGGGCAAGGTGTGCGCGCAGAAGGCCGACGAGCTCCTCGCGTTCGCCGCGCTCGAAGACAAGGCGAAGAGCAAGGTCGACGCGCTGTCGGGCGGCATGAAGCGCCGGCTCACGATCGCACGGGGCCTCATCAACGACCCGCGCATCCTCCTCCTCGACGAGCCCACGACCGGCCTCGACCCTCAGGCCCGCCACGTGCTGTGGGACCGCCTGTTCCGGCTCAAGGAGCGCGGCACGACGCTCGTTCTGACGACGCACTACATGGACGAAGCCGAGCAGCTGTGCGACCGGCTGATCGTCGTCGACAAGGGCCGGATCATGGCCGAGGGCACGCCCGCGTCGCTCATCCGTGAGCACTCCAGCCGCGAGGTGCTCGAGGTGCGCTTCGGCTCCGATCGCAACGAGCAGGTCGCGCCGCAGCTGCAGGGCATCGGCGAACGCGTCGAGGTGCTGCCCGACCGCGTGCTGGTCTACGCCGGCGACGGCGAGGCGGCGCTCGAGCAGGTCATCGCACGGGGCCTCCACCCGGTCACGAGCCTGGTGCGGCGCTCGAGCCTCGAGGACGTGTTCCTGCGCCTGACCGGAAGGTCGCTGATCGAATGAGCGGCGTCATCCCCTCCGGCGACGGCGAGCGGATGCCTCAGCCCGCCGCCGGCGCAACCGTCGACGACGGACTCGACGAGCTCCGCGCGGAGGCGATGGAGTGGGGTCGGAAGCCCCGTGGCCTCGGTTCCCTCTACGTCACCGAGCACATGGTGCGGGCGATGCGCGCGTACGGCTGGACGATCATCGTCGGTGCGCTCGGACAGCCGGTGCTCTACCTGCTCGGCCTCGCGGTCGGCCTCGCGGCGCTCATCGACGCGCCGATCGACGTCGGTGGCGAGCAGGTGCCGTACCTCGTGTTCGTCGCGCCCGCGCTGCTCATGACCTCGGCGATCGCGGTCGCGTCGGAAGAGTTCACGTACCCGGTCATGGCAGGTTTCAAGTGGCGCCGCTACTTCTACGGCTTCAACGCGTCGCCGCTGTCGTCGGGTCAGATCGCGAACGGCGTGGTGGCCGGCGCAGGAGCGCGCATGGGCGTGACGGTCGTGCTCTACTTCGTGTTCATCGTGCTGTTCTTCGCGTGGCTCCAGCCCGACGCCACCCGCCCGGGCACCGCGTGGATGGCGATCTTCATCGGATTGCTCGCGGGGCTCTCGTTCGGCATTCCGCTCATGGCATACGCCGCCTCGATCGAAGACGACAAGGGCCAGTTCGCCCTGGTGCAGCGGTTCATCTTCATGCCGATGTTCCTCTTCTCCGGCACGTTCTACCCCCTCGCGACACTCCCGCTCTGGCTGCAGTGGATCGGCTGGATCTCGCCGCTGTGGCACGCCACCGAGCTCGGCAGGGTGGTCACCTACGGCCAGCCGACCCCGCCGATCATGATCGTGGTGCACGTCGTGTACCTGCTCACGCTCGCCATCGGCGGCCTGGTCATCGGCCGGCGCCTGTTCGAGAAGAGGCTCGCCAAGTGAGCGCGGCGACGACGACGGATGCCCCGACCCGCGTCGGCGGCGTGCGCGCACTCTGGGCCGGCAACCCGCAGTCGGTGGTGCAGCGCGGCCTCATCGCAGCGCGCTCCTCGAGCTGGATCGTGGTGCTGTCCGGGTTCTTCGAGCCGGTCTTCTACCTCGCGTCGATGGGTATCGGCCTCGGCTCGATCATCGGCGACGTGCAGACCTCGAGCGGGGTCGAGGTGTCTTACGCCGCGTTCATCGCGCCGGCGCTGCTCGCCGTCTCCGCCATGAACGGCGCGATCTACGACTCCACGTGGAACGTCTTCTTCAAGCTCAACTACGGCAAGCTCTACGAGGGCATGCTCGCGACATCGCTGGGCCCGCTCGACGTCGCGCTCGGCGAGATCCTCTACGCGCTGCTTCGAGGTCTGCTCTACGCGACCGGGTTCATGATCATCATGCAGATCCTCGGTCTCAATCTGGCGTGGACCGCGATCCTCGCCATCCCCGCGGTGCTGCTGATCGCGTTCGGCTTCGCGAGCCTCGGCATGGCCGTGACGAGCTACATGAAGACCTTCCAGCACATGGACTGGATCAACTTCGTGCTGCTGCCGATGTTCCTGTTCTCAGCGACGCTGTACCCGATCTCGGTCTACCCGGAGTGGATCCAGCACATCATCATGGCGTTCCCGCTGTGGCACGGCGTCGAGCTCGTGCGCGGCTTGACGACAGGCATCCTGAGCCCCGAGATGTGGTGGCACGTGGTGTATTTCGTCGTCATGATCGCGATCGGCCTCGTGTTCACCACGAAGCGGCTGCGCGCGCTGTTCCTCGACTGACGGTCTTGCGCGAGGTGCGCAGGTCACCGCAGCCGAAACGGCCTCGGTCGGGCAGAGCCGCGCGGATGCGGATCTCGTCGAAGGGGAGCCGCGGCTGAAGGTCCGAGGGCAGGTCGCCGGCCGGACCCGCGGCGGTCGTGACGCCCTCGGCGAGCATCCGCGCCTGCGCTTTGGCGACGAGCGGCACCGTCATGGTCCACTCGCAGACCTGGGCGAAGACCCGATGGAAGGCGACCGGCGCAGGCAGGACGAGCACACGTCGATCGACGGCCGCCGCCACTCGCCGCACCGCGTCGCTGAGGAGGAGGGTCTCCCCGCCGGTCACGGCGACGGTCTCGCCTGACAGCCGCCCGTCGATCGCCGCGACGACAACGTCGACGAGTTCGTCGATCGGCACAGGACTGATCGACTGCTCCCGCATGCCGACTGTCGCGGCGAAGGGGATCGTCTGGGCGAGCCGACTCAGGTGGTCGATCATGTGGTCGCCACGACCGTAGATCATCCCCGCCTTGAGCACGGTGTAGTCGAGCCCGGAGGAGCGGACGATCTGCTCCGCCTCCCATTTCGACTCGTGATACCCGGAGCCACACGACGGCCTGGCGCGGAGGAAGCTCAGCATGACGATCTTCTGCGCGCCCGCCCGGCGGGCAGCGTGGATCACGGCGGCCGTGCCTCGTACGTGCACCCGGTCGAACGTCTGGTCGCCGAGCTCACGATTGATGCCCGCGCAGTGCACGACGACGTGGCAGCCCGTCATCGCGTTCGCCAGCGCATCGACGTCTTCGACGTCGACGCCCGTGCGGCGCGAGAGGACGACGGCCCGTCCGCTGCCGATGCGCTCGGCGACATGCCGACCGACGAATCCGGTCCCTCCGGTGATCGCGACTTTCGATGCCTGTGTCTCGTCAGAGTTGAACATGTTCAGATCGTACGGTACTTTCTGAACATGTCCAGTTCTGAAGTCGCCGTCCCTACGAAGAGCGAGCGGACCCGGGCGCTGATCCGAGACGTCGCCCTGCGGTCGTTCCGTGAGCGCGGTTACGACCAGACCACGATCCGGCTCATCGCGCAGGAGGCGGGTGTGTCGGTCGGCACGACGAACTACCACTTCGCGTCGAAGAACGATCTCGTGCAGGAGCTCTACCTCGACGTGCAGGAGGCTCACCGCGCGGCCGCCGAGCCGCTCCTCACGACGAGCGACGACCTCGTCGAGCGGCTCGGGATCGTCTTCCGCACGGGCCTGGCGCAGCTCGGCCCCTATCACCCGTTCGCGCCGGAGTTCCTCTCGGCGGCCGTCTCGCCGCGCTCCTCCCTCAACCCTCTGTCGGCGGATTCCACGGAGTCGCGCGACATCGTCGTCGGCTTGTTCCGCGAGGCCGTCGCCGGAGCGAAGGACCGGCTGCCTGCGGAGTTCCATGAAGACCTGCCATCGGCGCTGATGCTCGCCCACCTGCTGCTCGCGCTGTTCTGGGTCTACGACTCATCGTCCGGCCAGGCGCGCACTGAGCGACTCCTCGACCGCGGACTGCGTCTGCTGAAGCTCTCGCTGCCGCTCGTGCGCTCGCGCCTTCTCCGGCGTCCTCTCCGCGAGCTGCTCGATCTGGTCGCGGAGGTGCGCGCATGAGCACGGGTGCGGCAGCCCTCGGACCTGTGCAGCCCGTTGAGGCGCAGGCGCCCGACGTCGGGCTCTGGCGCGTCAAGTGGTTCCGGATCCTCACCGTCGTGAACTCGGCACTGGTCGCGGTGTCGGCCGCAGTCGCCGTGATGCGGTCGACGGGGGTGGGCCATGAATTCACCTCATGGGCCTTCATCGCTTTCCCGGTCGTCGGTGCAACGCTGGTGATGCCGTGGGCTTCAGCGTTCGTCATCGGGCTGGCAGCAGCGTTCTCCGCGTTGAATGCCATCGGCGGGACGCACAAAGGCGCGCGGTTTCTGCGAGCGATGACGGTCTGGGGAACGATCGTCCTCGGTGTTCCGGTGGCGTTCACCGCGTTCTGCGGGATCATGTCGGCGATCGGCGCGATCGTCTGACGGCGATGATCGACGAGACGACGGATGCCGCGACCCGTTCGGGCCGCGGCATCCGCTCGTGCCTTCCCCGCGGTCAGAGCGACGCGGTTTCTCCGATGCCGAGGTCGGCGTCGTAGTCGACGTCCTTCGTCTCGGGAGCGAGGAGCAGCGCGATGAAGGTCAGCACGCCCATCGCCGAGAGGTAGACGCCGACGAGCCACGGGTTGCCGCCCGACCCCGCCCACAGGGCGACGGCGACGATCGGCGCGAGGGCGGCGCCGAGGATGGACGACAGGTTGTACGAGATCGCCGAGCCCGTGTAGCGCACGTTCGTGGGGAAGAGCTCCGGCAGAACCGCGCCCATCGGCCCGAACGTCGAGCCCATGAGGACGAAGCCGAAGATCAGGAACGCCTGCGTGAGTGCGCCGGTGAACTTCGGATCGGCGTGGGGCAGCAGGAACAGATTGAACGTCAGGCCGAAGACGATGATGAGACCGGTGACCCACAGCAGCAGCTTGCGGCGCCCGATGGCATCGGCGATCGGGCCCGACAGCAGCGTGAAGATGCCGAAGAACACCACGCCGATGATCTGCATGATGACGAAGTCGGTGTAGCCGAAGCCGAGGCCCGGGTAGAACTGCGCTGCGAACGCGGCCGCGTCGAAGGGCTGCCCCGCGGCTTCGGCGGCCGCCTGCGCCGCGGCTGAGGCGGTCTCGAGGCTCGCGGCCTTCGTGCCGTACGAGAGCGTGAAGTTCGTCATCAGGTAGAACAGCACGTAGGTGGCGAGCATGATGAACGTGCCCAGGATCAGGTGCCACCAGTGCTTGCGCACGACGGTGCCGAGCGGGAACTTGCGGATCGCGCCCTTCTGCTCCGCCTTGACGAACGTCTCGGACTCGACGAGGCGCAGGCGCACCCAGAGCCCGATGATCACCATGACCGCCGAGAAGAGGAACGGCACGCGCCATCCCCAGGCGAGGAAGTCGGCCGAGCGCTGTCCGGCGCCGTCGGGGTGGGGGAGCAGGAAGTTGATCGCGAGGAACACTGTGTTCGCGATGATGAAGCCGAGCGGGGCGCCGAGCTGGGGGAACGTGCCGTACCAGGCGCGCTTGCCGGCCGGAGCGTTCTCCGTCGCGACGAGAGCGGCGCCCGACCACTCGCCGCCGAGCGCGAAGCCCTGCGCGAGGCGAAGGAATAGCAGGAGCAGGGCGGCCCACCACCCGATGTCGTCGTACGTCGGGAGGCAGCCGATGAGGAAGGTCGCAATGCCCATCGTCAGGAGCGACGCGACGAGGGTCGCCTTGCGGCCGAAGCGGTCGCCGAAGTGCCCGAAGACGATGGCGCCGAGGGGGCGCGCGATCATCGCCGCGCCGAAGACGCCGAACGACGCCAGCAGTGCCGTGGTGTCGTTTCCGGTGGGGAAGAAGAGGATCGGGAAGACGAGCACCGCGGCGGTCGCGTAGACGTAGAAGTCGTAGAACTCGATCGTGGTGCCCACCAGGCTCGCGGTGATGACGCGCGAGCGGGGATTGGCGGGGACGGTCGTCGGGGAAGGGGCGGATGCAGTGGGGGAAGACATTCAGTACCTGTAAAACGCGTGGCGGAGCATCCTTGTGGGACGTGCGGTGGGCGGTCGCTGACGCGGGGTGACGCGTCAGGCGGCACTGCGCTGGGTCACCGGGCACACGGGTTCGTTCACCCGGGCACGAGGATCGAGTCTACTCCCGGGCGTGCACGCGGGGCCCGGCCGACGCACGACGAGCGGATGCCGCGACCCGGGCCGCGGCATCCGCTCGTCGTTCTGCGTGGGGCCGTCAGCGCCAGAGCACGGCGATCGCCGCGTTCGCGAGCGTGAGGACGCCGATCGACCAGAAGATCGCCGGCGGCACCGAGCCGGACTTGCGCTGGCGGCCGGCGCCGATGCCGAGCAGTGCGCCGATCGCGATCAGGATGACGAGCTTGGTGCCGATCTTGACGTAGTTCAGCTCGTAGTCGATGCCCCAGGGGGCGGCGAGGATGAGGCCGGCGACAGCGGCGATCGCGAGGCCCCAGTTCATGAGGCGGGTGACGCCGCGGTGGCCGTTGACGGCCTCGACGACCCATGCGCCGAACAGGATCGCGAACCCGACGAGGTGGAAGAGCAGGACGAGATGACGCAGGAACTCCATGGACGTCACGGTAGGCCTGTTCTCGCCGCTCCGCCAGGAAGGCGGCCCTCACCGGGGCGATGCGCTCCGGCGATTCAGCCGGCGCGCAGGTCGCGCACCACGAGCGCGGTGCGGATCGCGGCATCCGCGGCCTCGTGGCCCTTGTCCTCGATCGACCCCGGGAGTCCCGCGCGCGCGATGCCCTGGGCTTCGTCGTCGAGCGTCAGCACGCCGAACCCGACGGGCTTGCCCGTATCGAGCGCGACACGCGTCAGGCCGTCGGTGGCCGCGGCGGAGACGAACTCGAAGTGCGGCGTTCCGCCCCGGATGATGACGCCGAGCGCCACGACCGCGTCGGCGCCGGACTCCAGCGCCGCCTTCGCGGCGACCGGCAGCTCGAACGATCCCGGCACGCGGACGAGTCGCCGGCTCGCACCGGCGGCGTCGAGGGCGCGCTCGGCGCCGGCGATGAGACCGTCCGTGATGACCTCGTGCCACGTGCCCGCGATCACGACGACGTCGAGTCCGGTCGCGTCGACCGGTCCGGTGACCTGAGGTGCGCCCTTGCCGCTCAACGCTCTGCTCCTTCGGACATCTGCGCGAGGGCGTCGGCGAGGTCGTCCTCGGCGATCAGGTGGCCCATGCGGTCGCGCTTGGTGGCGAGATACTGGTGATTGTTGGGTCCGACGCCGACCAGCAGCGGAACCTGCTCGACGATGTCGAGCCCGAACTCGCGCAGCTGGTTCACCTTGTCGGAGTTGTTCGTCAGCAGGCGCACCTTGCAGACGCCCAGATCGGCGAGGATGCCCGCTGCCGCGGCGTAGTCGCGGGCGTCGGCGGGCAGGCCGAGGGCGAGGTTGGCGTCGACGGTGTCGAGTCCCCGCTCCTGCAGCGAGTAGGCGCGGAGCTTGTTGATGAGGCCGATGCCGCGGCCCTCGTGGCCGCGCATGTACACCACGACGCCGCCGTCCTGCTCGATCGCCTCGAGCGCGGCATCCAACTGGGGTCCGCACTCGCACTTGAGCGAGTGGAAGGCCTCGCCCGTCAGGCACTCCGAGTGGACGCGGACGAGCGGCGCGTCGCCGAGCTCTCCCGAGACCACGGCGAGGTGGTCGGTGCCGGTGACGCGATCCTTGTAGGCGAGGAACCGGAACTCGCCGTGCGACGTCGGCACGTGCGCCTCGGCGCGCAGGCTCACCCGCCGCCGGTGCTGGCCGTGGGCCTGCTCCTGGGCGTCGATCGGCTCGGTCTCGTTCAGATAGCCGATGAGCTGCTCGATCGTGATGACGGGGATGCCGTCGCGCTCGCCGAGCTCCTGGAGCCCCGGCAGCCGCATCATCGAGCCGTCCTCGGCGACGACCTCTGCGATCGCCCCGACCGGGTGCACGCCCGCGAGCCGCATGAGCTCGACGGCTGCCTCGGTGTGGCCGCCGCGCTCGCGCACGCCGCCCTCGACGGCCCGGAGCGGGAGGACGTGGCCCGGGCGGATGACGCTCGTCGGAACCGAGTCCGGGTCGGCGAGCACGTTGAGCGTGTGCGCCCGGTCAGTGGCGCTGATACCCGTCGACACGCGGTCGGCGGCGTCGACGCTGACCGTGTACGCGGTCGAGCGGGCATCCTGGTTCACCTCGACCATCGGCGGGAGGTCGAGGCGGTCGGCCCACTCGGCCGGCATCGGGGCGCAGATGAAGCCGCTCGACCAGCGGACCGTCCACGCGATCCACTCGGGGGTCGCGAGCTGGGCGGACAGCACGACGTCGCCCTCGTTCTCGCGGTTCTCATCGTCGGCGACGATGACGGGCTTGCCGGCGCGAATCGCGTCCAGAGCCTCGGGGATCGTGGAAAGGCTCATGCTGAGCCTCCTTCCGTCGGTGCGGCTGCGGCCGCGAGGAGTTCGGGGGCGGCAGCGGGGCTGAACGCCAGAAGGCGCTGCACGTGGCGCGCCAGGATGTCGGTCTCGAGGTTGACGCGATCGCCGGGCACGCGGCGGCCGAGGGTCGTGGCCTCCAGGGTCTCGGGGATGAGCGACACCTCGAACCAGTGGATGCCGTCCGCCGGGGCGGCGGGGCTCGCGTCGCTCACAGTCAGCGAGACGCCGTCGACCGCGATCGAGCCCTTGTCGACGACGAGGGGGGCGAGGTGTGCGGGGAGGGCGATGCGCAGCACGCGCCACTGGGCACCGGGACGCACCTCGAGCACCTCGCCGGTGCCGTCGATGTGGCCCTGGACGATATGCCCGCCGAGGCGTCCGTGCGCGACGGTCGCCCGTTCGAGGTTGACGGGCCGTCCGGCGCCGACGCCCTGGAGCGTCGACATGTCGAGCGTCTGGCGCATGACATCGGCGGTGAACCAGTCGTCGCCCTGGTCGACGACGGTGAGGCACACGCCGCTGACCGAGATCGAGTCGCCGTGCGCGGCATCCGACACCGCCTTCGGCGCATGGACGGTCAGGCGCACGCCGTCGCCCGACGGCTCGACGGCGGTGACGTCGCCGATCTCCTCGACGATTCCGGTGAACATCAGCTGTCTCCTTCGGGGACGGGCGTGGCGACGATCAGCAGGTCGTCGCCGAGCTTCTCGACCGACTCCACGGACAGGCGCAGGGCTTCGTCGATGGTCGTGACGCCGACGTCGCGCAGGGCGAGTTTGTCGCCGCCGAGCAGCGCCGGTGCGACGTAGACGAGGTATTCGTCGGCCAGGGACTCGCGCACGAACGAGGCGGCGACGGCGGGTCCGCCCTCGACGAGCACCCGGTGGACACCGCGTTGGCGGAGGTCGGCGAGGGCGGGGGCGAGGTCGCCGGGGTACTGCAGGAAGGGATGGGGATGCCGGCGCACGGCCGCGCTGTCGGGCACCGCGCGCTCGCCGAGGACGACGGGCACGGGCTGGTTCGCATGGAGCGAGCCGTCGCCGGCGCGCGCGGTGAGGGCGGGGTCGTCGGCGAGCAGGGTGCCGGTTCCGACGACGATCGCGTCCGCCTGGGCGCGGCGGCGGTGGACGTCGGCGCGCGCGACAGGCCCGGTGATCCACTGGCTGGTGCCGTCGGATGCCGCGGCCCGGCCGTCGAGGCTCTGGGCCCACTTGACGGTGACGTGGGGGCGGCCGAGACGCTGCACGGTCAGCCACGAGTCGAGGAGGTCGTGGGACTCGTCGGCGAGGAGGCCCTGCTCGACGTCGACGCCGGCGGCGCGGAGCCGCTGCCCTCCGCCCGAAGACACGTCGTTTGGGTCGGCGATCGCGTAGACGACGCGGCTCACGCCGGCGTCGATCAGGGCCACGGCGCACGGGCCGGTGCGGCCGTGATGGTTGCAGGGCTCGAGGGTGACGATCGCGGTCGCTCCCCGGGCATCGCCCGGCTCGAGGCGCGAGAGCGCGTCGACCTCGGCGTGGGGTGTGCCGGCGCCGCGGTGCCAGCCCTCGGCGAGGACGTCGCCCGAGGGGGAGAGGATCACGGCCCCGACCTGCGGGTTCACGCCGCGCGGGCCGCGGCGCGCGAGGTCGAGCGCCCGACGCATCGCGTCGTGCTCAGCCAGTGTCGCCGTCATCCGTGTCCTCCGTGTCCACCTCGCGGTGTTCCGGGGCACGGGAATCGGGCGGCGCGCATGACGCCGCCCGTGCTGCCTCCCATCCGGACTAGCGACCGAGCTCTTATCCAGACCTCTGTCGCATCACCGTCGGTTCCGGATTTCCACCGGATCAGCCGGGGCGGCATCTGTTCGGATGCTGGTGCCTTGGCTCGCGGACTGTCACCGCCGGTTCGGATTCACACCGACCCCGGAGCACGTTGATGCTCTCGATTGTAGTCAACGCGGCATCCGTGCATTCATTCCATGTCTCTGCATGAAACAGGAGGTGCGCTCACTCGGCCAGAGCGCGCGCCACCGCCTCGTCGACGACGAGGTCGGTCGCGAGGCCCGCGGCGAGGGCGCCCCGCAGGCTGGCGACCTTCGAGACACCTGACACGACGCACAGTCGTCGCGCGACGGCGCGCAGCACGTCGAGGTGCGGGCCCGTCGCACGCTCGTTCAGGGGGATGCCGTCGCTCGAGCCGTCGGCGCGGAAGAACACGGTCGCGACGTCTCCGACGACTCCTTCGGATTCGAGCGCCGCCAGCTCCTGCGCCTCGAGGTACCCGCCGGAGTAGACGTGACTGGGCACCGTGGATCCGGCCGAGCCGGTGCTGAAGACGACGAGGTCCATGGCCGACTGCATGGCGAGGATGCGGCGTGTGCTGCGCTCGCGCCACATCGCGCTCTTCGTCCGCGGGTCGTCGAAGAACGCGGGCACCGGGAACTGCTGCGCGCTGCCCCCGTACGCGGCCGCGAAGCGGCTCAGGATCTCGCTCGCATAGAGGAGGCCGGTGGTGTGCGTGTTGCCCGAGCCGTTGAGCTGCACGAATCTCGTGCCGTGCACCGCCTTCGGCACGAGGCGTCGGCTCATCGCTGCCGTCGTCGACCCCCAGGCGACGCCGATCGTCATGTCCTCCGCGACGAGGTCGCCGAGGAGGTGGGCCGCCGCGACGGCCACGCGCTCGAGGCGCTCGACCTCGTTCGCGTCGTCGGGGACGGGAACGACGTGCGCGGCGACGCCGAAGCGCTCGGTGAGGCGCTCCTCGAGGAGCTGGGGCGCGGCGAAAGGGGAGCGGATGCGGATGTCGACGATGCCGGTCGCCCGCGCGTGCGTGAGCAGCCGTGACACCGTGGAGCGCGACGTGCCGAGTTCGCGCGCGATCGCCTCCATCGTGCGGTCCTGCACGTAGTAGAGATGCGCGGCCGTCAAGGCGCGCTGCACTCCGCGTTCGTCGACAGGCTCGTCCATCCCGACATCTTTGCACATATGTGCATTCGCTCTGCAAGAACGTCCACAAGTGCCATCATGGACTCACGAACGACCACGAGCACGACAGGGGATCGCGATGACCGGGGCCATGGAACGAGGGTTCGACGCACTCGAGGGGCGGCCGTACGCGGACGTCCTCGTCGTGGGCGGAGGCATCAACGGACTCGCGACGTTCCGCGACCTGGCCATGCAGGGCGTCGATGTCGCCCTCGTCGAGCGCGACGACTTCATCAGCGGCGCCTCGGCCGCCTCGTCGCACATGATCCACGGCGGGATCCGCTACCTCGAGAACGGCGAGTTCCGACTCGTGGCCGAAGCAGTGACCGAGCGCAACGCGCTGCTGCGCATCGCGCCCCACTACGTGCGCCCGCTGCAGACGACGATCCCGATCTTCTCCACGTTCTCCGGCGTGCTGAGCGCGCCCCTCAAGTTCCTCCGCCACGGCGGCGGCACGCACACCGAGCGCGGCGCGGCTCTCATCAAGATCGGGCTCGTCATCTACGACTCGTTCTCGCGCAGCGGCGGGCGGGTGCCGCGCCACGCGTTCCGCGGCCGCAAGCGCTCGCTGCAGGAGCTCCCCGAACTGAACCCGGGCATCAAGTACACCGCGACCTACTGGGATGCCTCCCTCCACGACCCCGAGCGTCTGGCGATCGACGTGCTGCGCGACGGACGCAAGGCCGGCGGCGACAAGGCGCGAGCGGCGAACTACACCGCCGCGGTCGGCGTCGAGGAGGGTCGCGTCGTGCTGCGCGACATGGTCTCGGGTCGCGACGTGGCGTTCGCGGCATCCGTGGTCATCAACGCGTCGGGCCCGTGGACCGACCTCACCAACCTGGCGCTCGGCGACCCCACCCGCTACATGGGCGGAACCAAGGGATCCCACATCGTGCTCGATCACCCCGACCTGCTTGCCGCTACGGGCGGGCGCGAGCTGTTCTTCGAGAACGCCGACGGCCGGATCGTCCTCATCTACCCGCTGAAGGGCCGTGTGCTCGTGGGCACGACCGACCTCGAGCACGACATGGGAGACGCGGTCGTCTGCACCGAGGCCGAGGTGGACTACTTCATCGATCTCATCAGCCAGGTGCTGCCGAAGATCCCCGTCGACCGGTCGCAGATCGTCTACCGCTTCGCGGGGGTGCGTCCGCTGCCCGGCCACGGCGACGTCGCGCCCGGATTCGTCTCGCGCGACTACCGCGTCGAGGCTGCTCCGCTCGTGGGCGGGGATGCCACCGTCCTGAGCCTCGTCGGGGGCAAGTGGACGACGTTCCGCGCCTCAGCCGAGCACCTGGCGGACCGCGCCCTCGACCTGCTCGCACGTCCGCGTCGACGGTCTACGAAGGGACTCGCGATCGGCGGCGGGAGCGGCTTCCCGACCACCGAGCGCACCCGGCAGCAGTGGATCTCCACGCATGCCGACGGACTGCCCGCCGATCGCGTCGCGACGCTCCTCGACCGCTACGGAACGGTCGCGACCGATGTCATCGCGGCGATCGCCGACGATGCCGAAGACGAGATGCTCGTGCACGTGCCCGGCTACTCCACCGCCGAGCTCCGGCTCCTTACGCAGAGCGAGGACGTCGTCCATCTCGACGACCTGCTGATGCGCCGAACGAGCATCGCCTTCATCGGCGGGGCCACCGAGCAGGCGGCGGCCGAGATCGCCGCTGCGGTCGCCCCGGTGCTCGGATGGGACGCCTCCCGCATCGCCGCGGAGACCGCGCGCGGGCTGACCGCGGTGCATGCCGCAGACCCGTCGTGGGCAGGCGCATCAGCGGCCAAGCGATAACCTGACCGGAGCCCGGCGCGAGCGCGCCGGGCGACGCACGCGGGCGCAGAGGCCCGTGAAGGAAGGAGCCGGCGTTGGCCGATCACGTTCTGGCGATCGATCAGGGCACGACCTCGACTCGGGCCATCGTCTTCGACACCGCGGGCGCCGTCGTATCGGTCGCCCAGCGCGAGCACGAGCAGATCTTCCCGCGCGCGGGCTGGGTCGAGCACGACCCGGTGGAGATCTGGACCAGCACCGAGTGGGTCATCGCCTCGTGCCTGTCGCGGGCGGGGGTGGCGGCATCCGATGTCGCGGCCGTCGGCGTGACCAACCAGCGCGAGACGGCGATCGTGTGGGACCGCCGTACCGGACGCCCGGTGTACAACGCCCTGGTGTGGCAGGACACCCGCACCCAGCCGCGCATCGACGCCCTCGCCGGCGACGAGGGCACGTGCCGGTTCGCCGAGGCCACCGGCCTGCCGCTCGCGACGTACTTCTCCGCCTCGAAGATCGCCTGGATCCTCGACGAGGTGCCCGGTGCCCGCGCCGCGGCGGAGGCGGGCCACCTCGTCTTCGGCACGCCCGACACGTGGGTGATCTGGAACCTGACCGGCGGCGCGCGCGGCGGCATCCACGTCACCGACGTGACGAATGCGTCGCGCACCCTCCTGATGGACCTGCGGACGCTCGACTGGTCCGACGAGCTGCTCGCCGTGTGGGGCATTCCGCGCGCGATGATGCCCGAGATCCGCTCGTCCTCCGAGGTCGTCGGCACATCGCAGCTGCCGGACGTGCTGCACGGCACGCCGATCGCCGGGATCCTCGGCGACCAGCAGGCCGCGACGTTCGGCCAGGCCGCGTTCGACGCGGGCGAGTCGAAGAACACCTACGGCACCGGCAACTTCCTGCTGGTGAACACCGGCACCGAGATCGTGCGGTCGGACAGCGGTCTCATCACGACCGTCGCCTACCGCTGCGGCGACGAGCCCGCCCGCTACGCGCTCGAGGGCTCGATCGCGGTCACCGGATCGCTCGTCCAGTGGCTGCGCGACAACCTCGGCATCATCCAGCGCTCCGAAGACGTCGAAAGCCTGGCGGCGACCGTTGACGACAACGGCGGCGCCTACTTCGTGCCCGCCTTCTCGGGCCTGTACGCCCCGTACTGGCGGCCGGACGCGCGCGGCGCCCTCGTCGGGATGACCCGCTACGTCAACAAGGCGCACATCGCCCGGGCTGCGCTCGAGTCGACGGCGTTCCAGACCCGCGACGTCATCGAGGCCGTCGTCGCCGACACCGGCCGCGCACTCGACGAGATCCGGGTCGACGGCGGGATGACGCGCAACGACATCCTCATGCAGTTCCAGGCCGACATCCTCGGCATCCCCGTCGTGCGTCCGAAGGTCGTCGAGACGACGGCGCTCGGCGCCGCCTACGCCGCAGGTCTCGCCACGGGCGTGTGGACGAGCCGCGACTCGCTGCGCGCCCACTGGCAGGAGGACGTGCGCTTCGAGCCGCGGATGCCGGAGGACGAGCGCGAGCGCCGATACCGCCTGTGGAAGAAGGCCGTCACGAAGTCGCTCGACTGGGTCGACGACGACGCCCGCACACTCATGGGCACGACCGGTCACTGAGGGCTACTTGAGCAGTCGCGACAGCCGCCGGTCGGCGAGGATCTTGCCGCCCGTCTGACACGTCGGGCAGTACTCGAGCGAGTTGTCGGCGAAGAAGACGCTCCGCACCTCGTCGCCGCAGACCGGGCAAGTCTCACCGCGGCGGCCGTGCACCTTCATGCCGCGACGCTTGGCGTCCTTGAGCTCCGCCGGTGGCTTGCCGGATGCCTCGGCCACCGCCTCGGCGAGCGTGTCGGTCATCGCCGCGAAGAGCCGGTCGACGTCGGCGTCGTCGAGGCTGGAGGCGAGGGCGTACGGCGACGTCTTCGCCGCGTGGAGGATCTCGTCGGAGTACGCGTTGCCGACGCCTGCGATCGTCGCCTGATCGCGCAGCACGCCTTTGATCTGGGTGCGCCGGCCGGCGAGGAGCCCGGCGAGGGTGTCGCGCGTGAACGACGGATCGAGGGGGTCGGGCCCGAGCCGGGCGATGCCGGGCACGTCGACGGGGTCGCGCACGACGTAGACCGCGAGGGACTTCTTCGTGCCCGCCTCGGTGAGATCGAAGCCGGAGCCGTCGGACAGTGCGACGCGGAGGGCGATCGGCGTCTTGCCGGGGCGGATGATCGTGGCGGGGAGCTGCTCGTAGAAGCGCAGCCAGCCGGCTTTGGCCAGGTGGAAGACGAGGTGGGGCGAGGCATCCGTCCCTGTCGTCGCGATGTCGACGAATTTGCCGTGCCGGGCGACGGCGTCGATGCGGGCGCCCTTCAGCGCATCCACGGGAGGATCGTAGGTCTTCAGGGCGGCGATGTTCGCGACGGAGACGCGCGTGACCTCGAGCCCCGTCACACGTCCGCGGAGGAACTCGACGAGGCCCTGCACCTCGGGCATCTCGGGCATGGGGTCATCCTGCCACGAGGTCGGGACGCGAGGTCAGTCCTCGAGCACCGGCCAGGGCTGCGGCATCCGATCGTCCGTCCTCAGGAGGGCCGCGATCCAGCCGTCGTCGCGGTGCTTCGCGTTGACGAGCGACTGGCGCAGCAGGCCCTCGTAACGGAAGCCGAGCGTGCGGGCGACCTTCGCGGACGCGACGTTTCCCACGACCGCCCGCCATTCGATGCGGGTGAGGTCGAGGCCGTCGGTGGCGAAGCTCCAGCCGATCACGGCGTTCGCGGCCTCGACGAGCCGACCGCCGCCGCGCGCGGACGGCGCCATCCAGAACCCGATCTCGCCGTTGCCCATGTCGTCGAGGCGGTACATGCCGATCGTGCCGACGAGCGCACCCTGCTCGTGGATGCCCCACGTCAGGTTCTTGCCCGCCTCCCAGTCCTGCGGGACCTGGGCGACGAACTTCTCCGCATGGCTGCGCTCGTACGGGTGGGGGACCGGCGTGAAGCGCTGGATGCCGGCGTCCTGGCACGCCTCGAAGATCGCGTCGACGTCGGCCTCGACGGGCAGGGACAGTTCGAGCCGCTCCGTGTGCAGGGTCACCGGTTCCATCGGCTCAGGCTATCGGTCGCCGTGCGGTGGGGCGCGGCGGGCGAGGTGTGGTGTTCGGCGGCGGGCGCGGCGTGCGGGCGAGGTGTGGGGTGCGGCGGGCGTGCGTGCGGTGTGCGTCGACGGGATCGGCGGCCCTGGTCGGGGAGCGGGTTCGCGGACCGGGGGTGTGCGTGCGCCAACTCCGCCTGGTTCGGCGGGCGGGGCCGGAATCACGGTCGGCGGCGACCCGGCGCGTGAGTGTGGGCGGAGTTGTGACACGGGACGCCGCCCTCGGTTCCTCCCCATTCACGCAGCGCCATGCGGTGTGAACACCTTCTCGCCGGGCGGCGGATGCTGTCGGCGTGGAGGGTCAGAGTCGCAGGATGCTGCAGGACCGCGAAGTCGCGACGCGCGGCGAGTTGATGTCGAAGGGGATGACGCGACGTGGACTCGCCCGCGCGCTCGAGTCGGGTGATCTGATCCGCGTGCGACGCGACCGTTACGTCGCGCCCACCGCGCCGGCCGACATCGTTCAGGCGGTCCGCGTCGGAGGTCGCCTCGCCTGTCTCTCGCTCCTGAAGATGCTGGGTGTGTTCGTCTTCGGCTGCGACCGCGTTCATCTCCATGTGCTCCGCGGCGCGAGCCGACTGAGGTCGCCGACGGATCGCTCCGAACGCCTTCCGAACCGGAGGGATCGGACCGTGCGGCTGCATTGGCTGCCGCTGATCCGCCCTGCGGCGGTCACGAGCTCCTGTGTGGGGGTCATCGACGCGCTCGCGCAGGCCGTTCTGTGCCAGCTTCCCCGTCACGCCGTCGCGACCCTCGACAGTGCTCTCAACAAGGGACTGATCGTGCGCGGCCAGCTCGGGGAGGTATTCGCGGCGCTGCCCGCTCGGTTCGGGGCCCTGATCCCGCTCGTGGACGGACGAGCCGAATCCGGACCGGAAACGCTGGTGCGGCTGATGCTGCTCGCTCTCGGCTGCTCGGTGGAGCTCCAGGTGGCGGTCGACGGCGTCGGCCGCGTCGACATGATTGTGAACGGGTGGCTCGTCGTCGAGTGCGACAGCCGAGCGTTCCACTCGGGTTGGAGGGAGCAGCTGAGAGACCGGCGACGCGACGCCGCGCTCGCCGCGCTCGGCTACCCCACCCTCCGTCTGACGGCCGAGGACATCATGTACGAGCCCGAGTCGGTGCTCGCAGCGTTGAAAGGCCTCGTGACATCCCGGCAGGGTGTCGCAACTCCGCCTGTCTGAGGGGGCCGGCCGAGGATGGCCGGGCAGGCTGTTGCGGGCGGCCGGTGGCCGCCGCCGTCAGGCGGAATTGTGGCACGCGGACGGGAACAGCAGGCGGGCTCGGATGGCCGCCGCCGGCCGATGGCCGCCACCGTCAGGCGGAGTTGTAGCACGCAGCCGGCACAGCAGGGGAGGCTCCGAGGGTCGCCGTCGGGCGGACTTGCGGCACGCGGGCCGGCCCCTTCAGGCGCGTCGGAGGAGACCGACCCTGTCGTAGACGTCGCCGAGGGTGCGCTCGGCGACCTCGTCGGCCTTGGCCGCGTTCGCCGCCAGCACTCGGTCGAGCTCGGCGGGGTCGTCGAGCAGCTCGAGGGCGCGCTGGCGCACCGGGCCGAACTCCTCGACGACGACCTCGGCGAGGCCCTTCTTGAAGTCGCCGTAGCCGCGGCCCGCGTACTCGTCCTCGATCGCCGGGATCTGGCGTCCGGAGAGGGCTGCGTAGATCACGAGGAGGTTCGAGACGCCGGGCTTCTCGTCGCGGTCGAAGCGCACCGAGCCCTCACTGTCGGTGACGGCGCGCATGACCTTCTTCGCGTTCTTCGACGGCTCGTCCAGAAGCCACAGCACGCCGGCGTCGGACTCGGCCGACTTCGACATCTTCGCGGTCGGGTTCTGCAGGTCGTAAATGCGCGCCGTGTCTTTCTGGATCACCGGCATCGGCACCGTGAAAGTCTGGCCGTATCGGCTGTTGAAGCGCTCGGCCAGATCCCGCGTGAGCTCGACGTGCTGCTTCTGGTCGTCGCCGACGGGCACGATGTCGGTCTGGTAGAGCAGGATGTCGGCCGCCATGAGCACCGGGTAGGTGAACAGCCCGACCGACGCGACGTCGGCGCCGTAGCGCTGCGTCTTGTCCTTGAACTGCGTCATGCGCCCGGCCTCGCCGAAGCCCGTGATCGTCGACAGGATCCACGCCAGCTCGGCGTGGGCCCGGACGTGCGACTGCACGTACAGCGTGGACTTCGACGGCTCGATGCCGGCCGCGATGTACTGGGCGGCCGTGCGGCGCGTCTTCTCGCGCAGCTCGGCCGGATCGTTCGGCTGAGTGAGGGCATGGAGGTCGACGACCGAGAAGAACGCGTCGTACGACTCCTGCAGGTCGCGCCACTGCATGAGGGCCCCGATGTAGTTGCCGATCTGCAGAGAGTCGGCCGAAGGCTGCATGCCGGAGTACAGGCGGGGTTTGCTCATCCGACAATCCTAGGGGTGACGGATGCCTCGACCACCGGGGATGCGGCGGCCACGACCCCTCAGTCTCCGACGGTGTAGTCGGCGACGACGGGAGAGTGGTCGCTCCACCGGGTGTCCCACGACGGCGCCCGGACGACCTGGTAGTTCGTGGCGCGCGCCGCGAGCCCGGGCGTCGCGAGGTGGTAGTCGATCCGCCAGCCGCTGTCGTTGTCGAACGCACGCCCGCGCATCGACCACCAGGTGTAGGGGCCGTCCACGTCGCCGTGGGCGACCCGCCCGACGTCGACCCAGCCCAGGCCGGTGCCCGTCGACCCGTCGACTCCGGCGACCTGCTCGCCCGCGGCCCCGAGGAAGCGGTCGAAGTAGGCGCGCTCACGAGGGAGGAAGCCGGCCTTCTTGACGTTGCCCTTCCAGTTGCGGATGTCGAGCTCGCGGTGGCCGACGTTGAGGTCGCCCATGATCAGCGCGAGCGGAGACGACTGCTCGAGCTGCGGCATCCGCTGCTCCATCGCGTCGAGGAAGGCCCACTTCGCGTCCTGCCGGGGCGTCTCGGCCTCGCCGGTGTGGACGTAGGCGCTCACGACGGTCAGCTTCTCGCCGTCGATGTCGAAGTCGGCTTCGATCCAGCGCCCCGCGGAGTCGAGCGGCTCGGGGCCGAGCACGCGGCGCACGTCGACTGCGGGCATCCGCGTGGCGATCGCGACCCCGGCGCGGCCCTTCGCGAGCGCCTCGTCGTTGACGAGCTCCCAGCCGGGCAGAACCGCGCCGAGCTCGTCGAGCGTCGCGCGCACCTCCTGCAGGGCGAGCACGTCGACGTCGGCGACATCGAGCCAGTCGATCATGCCCTTGCGCGTCGCAGCGCGGATCCCGTTGACGTTGACAGAGGCGATGCGGACTCGGCGTGGCACGCCCGCCAGCCTAACCGCGAGCGCCGACACCGGCCGCGCCGAGACCGGGTGTCAGGTGAGGTCGCGGTCCTTCCCCCCGACGGCGGTCTTCGCCGTGCGCTTGGACGGCGTCCGAGGGACCTTCGGGTTGGGGGCGAGCGGCGACAGCGGCGCGGGCGGCGGGGGAGGAGCGGATGCCTCCACCTGCCCGAGCTCCTCCTCGGCGTCGCGCAGCGCACGTTCGGCGACCCAGGCCCGGTACCACGGCGCCTGGTCGCGCGCGTCCTTCGCCGTGCGGACGCGCACCTGGGCGGCGAGGAGCAGCGCGGCGTGCTCGGCGGCGATCCGCTCGGCCTCCGTCTGGGGCAGCAGGACGACGTCGCGGTCCTTCGCGGCGACCGCGATCCACGCGGCGGCGACCAGCATGACGATGCCCATCAGGCGGAACCACAGCAGCATGCCGATGAACACCGCGAACGTCGCGAGCAGAGGGTTGGAGGGCGTGTAGCTGAGCAGCAGGCCCGCGCCCAGCTGCAGAACCGAGATCCCGAGCCCGCCGAGCATGGCGCCGGGCAGGATCCGGCGCCAGGGGAGCTTCGTGCCGGTGAGGAAGCGGAAGAGGGCGGTGAGGGCAGCTGAGGTGATGATGAAGCCGACGAAGATCGACCCGACTTTCACGCTGATCTCGGTGAGCGTCCCGGCGTTCGACCATCCGAGCAGCGAGAAGAGCCAGGTGAGGGTGAGACTTCCGATCGAGCTGAGCGCGAAGCCGACGATGAGGGCGGCGCCGAAGATGAGCGCGGCGACGAAGTCGCGCGCCTTGAGCAGGAAATAGCTGCGTCTGTCGGGCGGGATGGCGAAGAGCACCCGGACCGCGCGCCGTGAGTAGGTCACCCAGTCGATCGCCGTCCAGATGAGGGTCGCGAGCGCGATGATGCCCGTCCAGCCCAGCACGCCCGCGTTCTGGGTCGCGATGGCCTTCACCTGCTCGGTCGTCGCGAGACCCCCGCCGGTGTCGGAGATCAGGCCGGGGATGTAGCTGTTGATGAGGTTGATGAGCCCGTCGACGGCCTGCTCGCTCCCACCGAGCCACAGCCCCGTGATCGCGAAGGCGACGTAGATCGCGGCGAAGCACGCGAACAGGGCGACGTAGCTCACGCCGGCCGCCAGAAGGAAGCCGTTCTCGATGAGGAAGTGCCTCCACACCCGCACCGGGAACCACTCCATCGTCGCCCGTGTGATCCGAGTCGCCCTGCTGAGCGGTGCGTCGAATCGATGCCGGAGGCTCGCCTCCGTCTCCTCCCACCGCTCGCGAAGCGTCTCCTCCTCGCGCTGCGCGGCATCCGCCGCCGCACGGGCGTCGGGCGGGGGAGAGTGCGTCACGCTGTCAGATTAGCGACTGCGACCCGTGTCGGGAGGGAGCACGGCTCCGGCGCCGGCTCGTGCGACCGAGGGGGTCGAGCGGAACCGCGGGACGGCGAACAGGATCGCCGCCAGCGCGACCGCAGGGATGAGGAATGCCGGCCCGAGCCCGGGCCCGTCCGCCAGCAGCCCGATCACGACCGCGCCGAGGATGGCCCCGGCGTAGTTGAAGAGGTTCACGCGTGCGATGACCTGGTCGTTGTGCTCGGGCGCGAGCTCGCCGGCGGCGCCGAAGGTGACCGGGATGAGGACGCCGGCGCTCACACCCGCCAGCGCGAACCCGATGATCGCGGCCGACGGGAACGGCAGAAGGGCGACGACGAGGCATCCGACCGCCGACACGCTCGCCGCGATCGCCACGAGCCGGCGGCGCCCGACGGCCGGGATCAGGCGGTCCGTGACAAGGCGGGTCAGCAGCACCACGGCCTGATAGGCGGCGTATCCGAGGGGAGCGACCCAGGCGAGGGTGTCCAGATCGACCTGAAGGTACTGCGTGCTCCACGTGCTGACGGCCGAGTCGGCGACGAACACGGCGAGGATCACGAGCCCGAAGACCCAGATTCCTGCGCGCGGGAGCTGCGCGCGCTCGGCCGGCGGGAGCGCCTCGTCGATCGGCACCTCACGGGCGAAGAAGCGGATGCCGATCACGGCCACGCCCAGGGCGATCACCGCTGCGCACGCCAGCGCGACGCCGACCGCTGCGGCAGAGAGCGCCACGCCCGAGACGAGGAGCGCGCCGCCGATGGCTGCAGCCGTGGCTGCGGCGAAGAAGCCGCCCAGCAGGTGCCGGCCGTAGGCGCGCTGCACCGCGACGCCCTGCATGGCGGCGGCGGCGTCGACACAGCCGAGCCCGATGCCGAAGATCGCGAACGCGGCGGCGAACAGCGCGAACGGCGTCGGGATCGCGATGAGGGGGAGGGCGACGGCCTGGATGATCAGACCGAGCGCGAGCGCGGTGCGGCTGCCCCACCGGACAGCCACGACGTTGGCGACCACCGACCCGACGGCCGCCGCCACGGCGACGCCGAGGATCAGCATCGAGATCACGAAGCTGTCGTCGATGCCCTGGCGAAGCTGCAGCGCGGGCAGAGAGGTCACGATCACGGCGTAACCGAGACCCTGCGCGACGTACGCGGCCGTCACCGCGCCGCGGGCGCGGCGGAGGGCGGGATCGATCTGAGCGGCGGGCGCGTCGTTGCGCTGGGGCTCCGTCACCTGCGGGCCGCTACGCGCGTCCGCGGAGAACCGCTTGCTTGACCTCGGCGATGGCCTTGGTGACCTCGATGCCGCGGGGGCATGCCTCGGTGCAGTTGAAGGTCGTGCGGCAGCGCCACACGCCCTCCTTGTCGTTGAGGATGTCGAGGCGCACGTCGCCGGCGTCGTCGCGCGAGTCGAAGATGAAGCGGTGCGCGTTGACGATCGCCGCCGGGCCGAAGTACTGGCCGTCGGTCCAGAACACCGGGCACGACGAGGTGCACGCGGCGCACAGGATGCACTTGGTGGTGTCGTCGAACACCTCGCGGTCGACGATCGACTGGATGCGCTCCTTGCCGGCCTCGGGCTTGGAGTTCGCGATGAGGAAGGGCTGCACCTCGCGGTAGGAGGCGAAGAACGGCTCCATGTCGACGATGAGGTCCTTCTCGAGCGGCAGGCCCTTGATCGCCTCGACGTAGATCGGCTGCGAGATGTCGAGGTCCTTGATGAGCGTCTTGCACGCCAGACGGTTGCGCCCGTTGATGCGCATCGCGTCGGAGCCGCAGATGCCGTGGGCGCACGAACGGCGGAAGGTCAGCGAGCCGTCGACCTCCCACTTGATCTTGTGCAGCGCGTCGAGCACGCGGTCGGTGGAGTACAGCTCCACGTCGTAATCGACCCAGCGCGGCTCCTCATCGACCTCGGGGTCGAAGCGGCGGATGATGAAGGTGACCAGGAACGACTGGATGCCGGTGTCCGCCGGGGTCTCGACCTCGGTGGTCGCCTCGGCAGGCGCGTCCACTGCGACGAGCGTCGCCATCAGTACTTCCTCTCCAACGGGGGGTAGCGCAACTCGCCGGCCTCGTTCTTCGTGAAGACGACGGGCTTCCAGTCGAGCCGGATGTGATCCTCGGAGTGCGAAGAGCCGGCATCGCCCGACAGGTACGCCATCGTGTGCTGCATGTACTTCTCGTCGTCGCGCTGGGGGAAGTCGTCGCGCATGTGACCCCCGCGGCTCTCCTTGCGGTTGCGCGCCGTCACCACGACGACCTCGGCGATGTCGAGGAGGAAGCCGAGCTCGACGGCCTCGAGCAGATCGGTGTTGTACCGCTTGCCTTTGTCGTCGACGTGGATGTTCTTGAAGCGCTCGCGGAGCTCCTCGATGACGTCGAGGACCTCGACGAGCGACTCGTCGGTGCGGAACACCTGCGCCTTGCGGTCCATCTCGTCCTGCAGTCGCTTGCGCAGGACCGCGATGCGCTCGGTGCCCTGGTTGCTGCGCAGGCCCTCGATGAGGCCGCGCACCTCGCCGGCCGGGTCTTCGGGCAGCGGCACGAAGTCGGCCGTCTGCACGTACTCGACGGCGTTCTTGCCGGCGCGCTTGCCGAAGACGTTGATGTCGAGGAGCGAGTTCGTGCCGAGGCGGTTGGAGCCGTGCACCGACACGCACGCACACTCGCCGGCGGCGTAGAGCCCGGGGACGACGGTCGTGTTGTCGCTGAGGACCTGGGCGTCGTTGTTGGTCGGGATGCCGCCCATCGCGTAGTGCGCGGTCGGCATCACGGGCACCGGCTCGACCACGGGATCGACGCCGAGGTAGGTGCGGGCGAACTCGGTGATGTCGGGGAGCTTCGTCTCGAGCACCTCGGCGCCGAGGTGCGTGCAGTCCAGCAGCACGTAGTCGCGGTGGGGACCGGCGCCGCGGCCCTCGGCGACCTCCTGGACCATGCACCGACTGACGATGTCGCGGGGCGCGAGGTCCTTGATGGTCGGCGCGTAGCGCTCCATGAACCGCTCGCCCGAGGCGTTGCGCAGGATCGCGCCCTCGCCGCGGGCGCCCTCGGTGAGCAGGATGCCGAGTCCGGCGAGGCCGGTCGGATGGAACTGGAAGAACTCCATGTCCTCCAGCGGCAGGCCCTTGCGCCAGACGATGCCGACGCCGTCGCCCGTGAGGGTGTGGGCGTTGGACGTCGTCTTGAAGATCTTTCCGAACCCGCCGGTCGCGAAGATGACGGCCTTCGAATGGAAGACGTGGAGATCGCCCGTGGCGAGCTCGTAGGCGACGACGCCCGCGACCTCGGTCTTGCCCGCGGCATCCTTCACCGTGATCAGGTCGAGCACGTAGAACTCGTTGAAGAAGTTGATGCCCAGCTTGACGCAGTTCTGGAACAGCGTCTGGAGGATCATGTGGCCCGTGCGGTCGGCGGCGTAGCACGCACGGCGCACCGGCGTCTTGCCGTGGTCGGCCGTGTGGCCGCCGAAGCGACGCTGGTCGATCTTGCCCTCGGGCGTGCGGTTGAACGGCAGTCCCATGTTCTCGAGGTCGATGACCGCGTCGATCGCCTCTTTCGCGAGGATCTCCGCCGCGTCCTGGTCGACGAGGTAGTCGCCGCCCTTGACGGTGTCGAAGGTGTGCCACTCCCACGAGTCCTCTTCGACATTCGCGAGGGCCGCGGCCATGCCGCCCTGGGCTGCGCCCGTGTGCGAGCGCGTCGGGTAGAGCTTCGAGATGACCGCGGTCTTCGCGCCCGGCCCCGCCTCGATGGCCGCGCGCATCCCGGCACCGCCGGCTCCGACGATGACGATATCGAACTGGTGGTAGTGGACGCCGTCCTTGACGTAGCTGTCGATGCTCTGCGTGGTCACTCTCAGTGCTTTCGGTGTGGGGAGGTCTCGGTCGTCGCCCCGGCTAGGACGAGCAGGTCTCCAGCAGCCATTCGGCGCTGGTCTCGCTCAGGCCCAGGCACGGGTCGAAGGTGAACACGACGAGCGTGCCCAGGAGGATGAGGAAGCCGGCCGAGAGCCACAGCGCCCACACCAGCACGCGACGCGTGCGCTCGTGGGTGACGTAGTCGTTCACGATGGTGCGCATGCCGTTCGCGCCGTGGATCAGTGCGAGCCACAGCATGATGACGTCCCACCACTGCCAGAACGGCGTCGCGAACTTGCCGGCGACGAAGGCGAAGTCGATGCCGTGGATGCCCTCGCCGAGCATGAGGTTCACGAAGAGGTGCCCGAAGATCAGGATCACGAGGAACACGCCCGAGACGCGCATGTAGATCCAGCCCCACTTCTCGAGGTTGGGACCCTTGCGACGGACGGCGACGCGCGGAGCGCGGGGATCGGCGATGGCGGTCATCAGTGCCCCCCTCCGATCTCGGAGAAGACATTGATGAGGTGACGCGGCGTGAAGGCCAGCATGGTCACGACCCAGAGTCCGAGCACGCCCCACCAGAGCTGGCGCTGCATCCGCGTGGCCCACGTCCACATGTCGACCGCGATGATGCGCAGGCCGTTGAACGCGTGGTACGCGATGGCCCCGACGAGCGCGACCTCGCCGATGCCCATGATCGGGTTCTTGTACGTGCCGATCACGGCGTCGTACGCCTCGGGCGACACGCGGATCAGAGCCGTGTCGAGCACGTGGACCAGCAGGAAGAAGAAGATCGCGATGCCGGTGATGCGGTGCAGCACCCACGACCACATTCCCTCGTTCCCGCGGTACAGAGTGCCGCGGGGGACTCGGGACGTGGTTTCGGATACCGACGGTGTGACGCGTGCTGGTGCAGACACGGCCGTCCTCCCTGGATCGAACATGGCGGGGCGGAAACGATGCCCCTGAGGTGGCCCGGCACACAGGACTCGAGCCATCGGCGTCACGCGGGCGCTGGATCCATCCTATTCCCGCTTCTCGCGTGCGGGCGACGAAGGCGTGCCTTAGTCCCCTCCTTCCGGAGGGGTTCTTCGCAGGCGCCGAGAACGAGGGTTCTTTCGGATCTCATCCGGGCGGCGACGGGGGACGCGGATACCCTGGGCACATGCCTGAACCGATCGATGACTTCTACGCCGTGATCCCCGCCGGCGGCGTCGGCAGCCGGCTGTGGCCGCTGTCGAGGGCGGACGCTCCCAAGTTCCTCCACGACCTCACCGGCTCGGGCCAGACTCTCCTGCGCGACACGTGGGACCGACTGGAGCCGCTCGCCGGCCACGACCGCATCTCGGTGGTCACGGGGCGCGCGCACCGCGCCGCCGTCGAGAAGGAGCTGCCGGGCATCCCCGACAAGAACGTGTTCCTCGAATCCGAGCCCCGCGACTCGGCCGCCGCGATCGGTCTCGCCGCGGCCATCCTCGTCAAGCGCGAGCCGAACGTCATCATCGGGTCGTTCGCCGCCGACCACGTCATCCGCGTGCCGCACCTGTTCGACTGGGCCGTGAGGCAGGCGGTCGCGACGGCGCGCGAGGGCTACATCTGCACCATCGGGATCCAGCCGTCCGAGGCGGCGGTCGGCTTCGGCTACATCCGCACCGGCTCCGGGCTCGTGATCGACGGGGCCCCGGAGGCGGCGCTCGTGGACAGCTTCGTCGAGAAGCCCGACCTCGAGACGGCGAAGGAGTACTTCGCCGACCGGTCGTACCTCTGGAACGCGGGCATGTTCATCAGCCGCGCCGACGTCCTGCTCGGTGAGATCGCCGAGAACGAGCCGCACCTCTACGCGGGACTGATGGACCTCGCCGAGGCATGGGACGACCGTGAGCTCCGTGGCCCGGTCGTCGACCGGGTGTGGCCCACGCTGAAGAAGATCGCCATCGACTACGCCGTCGCCGAGCCCGCGGCCGCCCGCGGCCGCCTCGCGGTCATCCCCGGCCACTTCGACTGGGACGACGTGGGCGACTTCGCCAGCCTCGCCAAGCTCAACTCGCACGGCCGCAAGAACGACCTCGCGATCCTCGGCGAGAACGCGCGCATCCTGTCCGACGCGGCAAGCGGGATCGTGGTCAGCCAGACCTCGCGCGTGATCAGTCTGATCGGCGTGCGCGACATCATCGTGGTCGATACCGAGGACGCCCTCCTCGTGACCACGAGCGAGCACGCGCAGCGGGTCAAGGGGGTCGTCGACGCCCTCAAGCTCAACGGGCGCGGCGACGTCCTCTGATTCCGCGGCCGTGACGCCGGTGTATCGACACATTGCGTCTTTGTAACCATTCGGCCCCGGGACCCTGCCATGACTGCAAGCACGGCGTCACAGTGGGTAACTTTGTGCAGTCCCCGTGAAGGACGCGGGGCGGTACTAGTGGAGGCTGAGTTGACCATCTCACGCACCAAGAAGCTCGTCGGTGTCACTGCCGCAGCGGGCCTTCTCATCGCCCTGGCGGGCTGTGGAACCGCCCCGGAGGCGTCCCCGAGCGCTTCCGAGTCGGAGGGCCCTGTCGCCGTCGAGGGCTTCACGCCCTGCCTCGTCTCCGATGACGGCGGCTTCAACGACAAGTCGTTCAACCAGTCGGCCCTCGAGGGCATGGAGCGCGCCGCCGAAGAACTCGGCGTCGAGCCCATCGAAGTCGAGTCCGCCTCGGCGAACGACTACGCGCCGAACCTCGAGAACCTGATCGCCGAAGGCTGCACGTTCATCGTGTCCGTCGGCTTCAAGCTCTCGGCCGACACCATCGCCTCGGCGACGGCCAACCCCGACGTGAGCTACGCGATCATCGACGATTGGGCCGACGCGGACGCGGACGGCACCACCGACGCCGACAACATCAAGCCCCTCATGTTCGACACGGTCCAGGCCGCGTACCTCGGCGGCTACGCCGCGGCGGCATGGTCGGCCGAGCAGGGCGTCAACAAGGTCGGCACCTTCGGCGGCATCCCGATCCCGCCGGTCACGATCTTCATGGACGGCTTCATCGACGGCGTCGCGAAGTACAACGAGGACAAGGGCGGCAGCGTCGAGACCTTCGGGTGGGACGTCGAGGCCCAGGACGGCTCGTTCACCGGTGGCTTCGCCGCCAACGACACGGCCAAGCAGACCGCGCAGAGCATCCTCGACCAGGGTGTCGACGTGATCCTGCCCGTCGGCGGACCGATCTACCAGAGCGCGGGCGAGGCCATCGCCGACGCCGGCTCCGACACCGTCATGATCGGCGTCGACTCCGACCTGGCCGTCACCGACCCGTCGGTCGCCGACATCGTGCTCTTCTCGATCATGAAGCGCATCGACATGGCGGTCTACGAGGCCACGATGCAGGCCGCCACCGGTGAGTTCGACACCACGCCGTACGTCGGCACGCTCGAGAACGAGGGCGTCGGCCTGTCCGGCTTCGGCGTCTTCGAGTCGGAGCTGCCGGAGGGCCTGGAGGACGAGCTCGCAGCGCTGCAGGAGCAGATCATCTCGGGCGAGCTCGAGGTGACCTCGCCCAGCTCGCCGTAGTCGAGCAGACTGTGACCGCGGCCGGGTGGATGCCTCCACCCGGCCGCGGTTCTTCCAGCCCGATGGAGACAGTGGATAAGGTGCACATATGAAGCTCGAGCTCCGTGGGATCACGAAGCGGTTCGGGTCCCTCGTCGCGAACGACCACATCGATCTCGTGGTCCAGCCCGGTGAGATCCATGCCCTCCTGGGCGAGAACGGCGCAGGCAAGTCGACGCTGATGAACGTCCTGTACGGCCTCTATCAGGCCGACGAGGGCGAGATCCTCCTCGACGACGCGGTCCAGCATTTCCGCGGTCCCGGCGATGCCATGGCCGCGGGGATCGGCATGGTCCATCAGCACTTCATGCTCATCCCGGTCTTCACCGTCGCCGAGAACGTCATGCTCGGCCACGAAGACACCAAGGCGCTCGGCGCCCTCGATCTGGCCAAGGCCCGGCAGCATGTGCGCGACGTGGCGCAGCGCTTCGGGTTCCAGGTCGATCCCGACGCGATCGTCGGTGATCTGCCCGTCGGCGTGCAGCAGCGTGTCGAGATCATCAAGGCTCTGTCGCGAGACGCGAAAGTGCTCGTGTTCGACGAGCCGACCGCGGTGCTCACGCCCCAGGAGACCGACGAGCTCATGGCGATCATGCGCCAGCTCCGCGACGAGGGCACCTCCATCGTGTTCATCACCCACAAGCTCCGCGAGGTGCGCGCCGTCGCCGACCGCATCACCGTGATCCGGCTCGGGAAGGTCGTGGGCGAAGCATCCCCCACCGCCACCAACGCCGAGCTCGCCTCGCTCATGGTCGGCCGCGCGGTCGAGCTGACCGTCCACAAGGACGCGCCGAAGATCGGCGCGGGCGCAGGGCTGTCCGTCAAGGACCTCCGCGTGCTCACGCCCGCCGGCGCGGTCGTGGTCGACAGCGTCAGCTTCGACGTGCGTCCCGGCGAGGTCGTCGCCCTGGCCGGTGTGCAGGGGAACGGCCAGACCGAGCTCGTCGAGGCCATCGTCGGCCTCGCCGACCGGGCGACCGGATCCATCTCGCTCGACGGCGAGGAGCTCGTCGGCAGGAGCGTCCGCAGCATCCTCGACGCCGGCGTCGGCTTCGTGCCCGAGGACCGCACCGAGGACGGGCTCGTCGGGGCATTCTCGGTCGCCGAGAACCTCATCCTCGACCGGTCGGGCGACCCCGCCTTCGTGCGCGGCGGCACCGTCCGGCGCAGCGTGCTCGAGGACTTCGCCAAGGCCCGCATCGCGGAGTACGACATCCGCACGCAGGGCCCGGACGTCCCCGCGGGGACGCTGTCGGGCGGCAACCAGCAGAAGGTCGTGATCGCGCGCGAGATGAGCCGCGAGCTGAAGCTCCTCGTCGCCGCCCAGCCCACGCGCGGCGTCGACGTCGGGTCGATCGAGTTCATCCACACGAGGATCGTCGAGACGCGGGATGCCGGAGTGCCGGTGCTCGTGGTCTCGACCGAGCTCGACGAGGTGGCGGCGCTCGCCGATCGCATCGCCGTGATGTATCGCGGCGCGATCGTGGGCATCGTGCCGGGAGACACGCCGCGCGACGTACTGGGTCTGATGATGGCCGGCGAGACGCCGGGAGACGGGGTGGCCGCGTGAACGACGACGCCAAGGGACTGACGCCGGGCGCGCCTGATTCGAGCAAGGGCCTCCCGCCCGAGCAGCTCCCCACGGTCTCCGGACCCCTGACGGGAACTCCGGATGCCTCGCCCGCCCCCGCTCCCGCCCCCGCCCCCGAAGGCGAGGTCGCACCGCCGCCGCGGCAGAACGTGTTCGTCAAGGATCTGCTGCGCAGCAACTGGGTCACCACGGTGCTCGCCATCGTCGCCGCCATGATCGTCGGCGGCATCCTCATGGCGCTGACCGACGAGGACGTGCGTGCGGCATCCGCCTACTTCTTCGCCCGCCCGGGCGACACGTTCGTCGCGATCTGGAACTCGGTCTACGGCGGCTACGAGGCTCTCTTCCGCGGGGCGGTCTACAACCCGCGCGCGGCCGACTTCCTGACGCAGATCCGCCCGCTGACGAACACGCTCGGCTTCGCCGCACCGCTGATCGCCGCCGGTCTCGGTGTCGCGCTCGCTTTCCGCGTCGGCCTGTTCAACATCGGCGGACGCGGCCAGATGCTCATCGCGTGCGCGGTGGCGGCCCTGTTCACCTTCAACCTCGACCTGCCGATGTTCATCCACCTGCCGCTCACGCTGGCGGCCGGAATCGCCGGCGGTGCGATCTGGGGCGGCATCGTCGGGCTCCTCAAGGCGCGCACCGGCGCGCACGAGGTCATCCTCACGATCATGCTCAACTACGTCGCGTTCTACCTCGTGGCGTGGATGGTGCGCACGCCGGGCCTGCTGCAGCGCCCGGCCGGAGACCAGCCGATCTCGGCCCCGACTCCGGCCAGCGCGCAGTTCCCCGAACTGTTCGGGCCGCGGTTCCCGCTGCTCGACTGGGGCTTCATCATCGTGATCGGCGCCACCGTGTTCGTGTGGTGGCTGGTCGAGCGGTCCAGCCTCGGCTTCCGCCTCCGCGCCGTCGGCGAGAATCCGCACGCCGCGCGTGCGGCGGGCATCTCGGTGCAGCGCATGTACATCTACGCGATGCTCTTCGCCGGTGGTCTCGCAGGCCTCGCGGCCATGAACCAGATCCAGGGATCGGTCACGAGCGGCTTCGACGGCTACATCGACGCCGGCATCGGCTTCGACGCGATCACCGTGGCCCTTCTCGGCCGCAGCCGGGCATGGGGAGTGTTCGCGGCGGGCATCCTGTTCGGCGCGCTCAAGGCAGGGTCGTTCACGATGCAGGCGTCGCAGGGCATCCCGGTCGACATCGTGCTGGTCGTCCAGTCGCTGATCGTCCTGTTCATCGCGGCGCCCCCGCTGGTGCGCACGATCTTCTTCCTTCCCAAGACCGACGCCGAGAAGGCCGCCAAGGCGCGAGCCAAGGCCGCGAAGAAGGCGGTGGCCGCATGAGCTCGCTCGCCCCCGCCGTCGCCGCCGACGGAACGATCCAGCTCGCGACCGTCAAGGTGCGCCAGTGGAAGATGGCGATCAGCCTCGGCATCGCCACCCTCCTGCTCTTCCTGCTCTTCCTGCTGGTGCCGCGCGACGGCGTGAGCACGTTCCGCCTCGGCGACCCGTCGTCCTCGATCGAGCTGCCCAATGTCAGCGTGCCGACGGCGGCGACCAGCTGGGGCGTGCTCATCGTGCTGTTCCTCCTCACGCTGTGGGCGGTGTGGGATGCCTGGTCCTATCGCCGCACGGGGGTGTGGCTGCCGATCGTCTACGGCGTGCTCGCGATCTTCGCGTTCCTCACGTGGGCGGCCGCCGGCGGTCTCGTCCCGGTCACCGGCCTGCTGTTCGGCTCGCTGTCACTCGCGATCCCGCTGATCTTCGGCGCCCTGGGCGGCGTCATCGGCGAGCGGGTCGGCGTCGTGAACGTCGCGATCGAGGGCCAGTTCCTCCTCGGCGCATTCAGCGCGGCGCTGCTCGCGAGCATCACGGGCAACCCGTTCGTCGGGCTCATCGGCGCGATGATCGGCGGGGTGCTCGTCGCCTTCGTGCTCGCGGCGTTCTCGATCAAGTACCTGGTCGACCAGGTGATCGTCGGTGTCGTGCTCAACGTGCTCGTCACGGGCCTCACGGGATTCCTCTACGGCGCGCTCCTCGTGCCGAACGAGACCACGCTCAACCGCCCGGTGCGCTTCACGCGCTGGGAGATCCCGGTGCTCGGCGACATCCCGATCCTCGGACCGGTGCTGTTCAACCAGACCTTCATCGTGTACCTCATGTACTTCACGGTCGGCATCGTGGCCTGGGGCCTCTACCGCACCCGCTGGGGTCTGCGTCTGCGGGCCGTCGGCGAGCATCCGCAGGCCGCCGACACCGTCGGCATCAAGGTCAACACCAGCCGGTTCTGGAACGTCTCGCTCGCGGGAGCGATCGCCGGCATCGGCGGCGCGTACTTCACGCTCGTCTCGGTCGGGCAGTTCACCAAGGAGATGACCGCGGGCCTCGGCTTCATCGCCCTCGCCGCCGTCATCTTCGGACGGTGGGACCCGATCCGTGCGACCCTCGCGGCGCTGCTGTTCGGCTTCGCCACCAACCTGCAGAACCTGCTCACGGTGCTCGGCACCCCGATCCCGAGCGAGTTCATGCTGATGCTGCCGTACCTCGTCACCATCATCGCCGTCGCCGGTTTCGCCGGGCAGATACGCGGTCCCGCCGCGGCGGGCAAGCCGTACATCAAGGGCTGAGATGGCCGCGCGCTCGAACGACGACGGATGCCGCGGCTCGGCCGCCGGGTCGAAGCCCGGCACCGGCCGGGCCGAGGCATCCGACCCCCCTGATACCGCTGTGAAGAGAGGCCGTTCGTGACCGACATCGACTGGGATGAGCTGCGCGCGGCCGCGACGGATGCCATGCGGCGTGCGTACGCCCCGTACTCCCGCTACAAGGTGGGCGCCGCCGCACTGGTGACCGACGGGCGCATCGTGACCGGCTGCAACGTCGAGAACGCGTCGTACGGCGTGACCCTGTGCGCCGAGTGCGGGCTCGTCAGCGAGCTCGCGATCACCGGCGGCGGCAACCTCGTCGCGTTCGTGTGCGTGAACGGCGAGGGTCACACGATCATGCCGTGCGGGCGCTGCCGTCAGCTGCTGTACGAGTTCGCGATTCCGGGGATGCTGCTCGAGACGGTGTCGGGCATCCGCACGATCGACGAGGTGCTGCCCGACGCGTTCGGACCGCGCGACCTCGAGGAGGCCGCCCGATGACCGAGGTCGAGCCGTACGACGCCGTCGACGTCATCCGCACGAAGCGCGACGGGGGAGCCGTCCCCGAGGGGGCGCTGCGGTGGATGGTCGACGCCTATACGCGCGGCTACGTCGCGGACTCGCAGATGGCGGCGTTCGCGATGGCCGTGCTGCTCAACGGCATGTCGAGGGACGAGATCCGCGTGATGACCGACGCGATGATCGCGTCGGGCGAGCGCATGAGCTTCGCCGGGCTCGGCAAGCCCACCGTCGACAAGCACTCCACCGGCGGCGTGGGCGACAAGATCACGCTTCCCCTCGCGCCGCTGGTGGCCGCGTTCGGCGTCGCGGTGCCGCAGCTGTCGGGCCGTGGCCTCGGGCACACCGGTGGCACGCTCGACAAGCTCGAATCGATCTCGGGCTGGCGGGCCGCGCTCACGAACGACGAGCTGTTCGACCAGCTCGCCGGCGTCGGCGCCGTGATCTGCGCAGCCGGTTCGGGCCTCGCGCCCGCAGACAAGAAGCTCTACGCGCTCCGCGACGTCACCGGCACGGTCGAGGCGATCCCGCTCATCGCCTCGAGCATCATGTCGAAGAAGATCGCCGAAGGCACCGACTCGCTCGTGCTCGACGTGAAGTTCGGCTCCGGCGCGTTCATGCGCGACGTCGAGAAGGCGCGCGAGCTCGCCCGCACGATGGTCGCGCTCGGCACCGATTCGGGGGTCGCGACCACGGCGCTCCTCACCGACATGAACACCCCCCTGGGCCTCGCGATCGGCAACGCGAACGAGGTCCGCGAATCGGTCGAGGTGCTCGCCGGCGGCGGCCCCGCCGATGTCGTCGAGCTCACGGTGGCGCTCGCCCGCGAGATGCTCGCCCTGGCCGGGCAGCCCGATGCCGACGTCGAGGCCGCTCTCGCCGACGGCCGGGCGATGGACCGGTGGCGCGACATGATCCGCGCGCAGGACGGCGATCCGGATGCTCCGCTCCCCGCTCCCCGCGAGACGCACGTCGTGACCGCGACCGAGGCCGGCTTCGTCGCCCGCATGGAGGCGCTGCCCTTCGGGATCGCCGCCTGGCGTCTCGGCGCCGGACGCGCCCGCGCCGAGGACCCGGTCCTCCACGCGGCCGGCATCGATCTGCACGTCAAGCCCGGCGACGCCGTCGCGGCCGGACAGCCGCTGTTCACCCTGCTCGGGGAGGATGCGACGAGGTTCGACCGCGCTCTCGACGCGCTGGAGGGCGCGTGGGATGTCGGGGCGGACGCCCCGGCGCCGAGCCCGCTCGTGCTCGAGCGCATCACCGCCTGACGCGCAGGCATCCCCGCCCGCTCCGCCACCGAAACCGCCGATCTCCGAGGAGAACACCAATGCCCATCGACCAGCACGGAGATGCCGTCATCGACGGAGTGTCGATCCGGAGCCTGCCGAAGGTCTCGCTGCACGACCACCTCGACGGAGGGGTGCGCCCGGCGACGATCATCGAACTCGCCGACGGGATCGGCCTGGACGTGCCCGAGTCCGACGCCGACGACCTCGCGGACTGGTTCTCCGAGAAGAGCGACTCCGGATCGCTCGTCGAGTACCTCAAGACGTTCGACCTGACGACGGCGGTCATGCAGACCCGCGAAGGGCTCACGCGGGTCGCGCGGGAGTTCGTCGAGGACCTCGCGGCCGACGGCGTCATCTACGGCGAGGTGCGGTGGGCTCCCGAGCAGCATCTGGCACGGGGTCTGTCGCTCGACGAGGTCGTCGCGGCCGTGCAGGAGGGCATCGAGGAGGGCGAGGATGCCGCGGAGCGCGGCGGTCGCGACATCCGCGTCGGCCAGCTCATCACCGCGATGCGCCACACCGACCGTTCGCTCGAGATCGCGAAGCTCGCGGTGGACTGGCGCACGCGCGGAGCCGTGGGCTTCGACATCGCCGGTCCCGAAGACGGGTTCCCGGCCTCGAACCACCGTGCGGCGTTCGACTACCTCGCGTCGGAGTTCTTCCCCTCGACCGTCCACGCCGGCGAAGCGGCCGGTCTCGACTCGATCCGCTCGGCGCTCCTCGACGGCCGGGCGCTGCGCCTGGGTCACGGTGTGCGCCTCGCCGAAGACCTCGAGGTCGTCTCGCGCGCCGGCGAAGAGGTGCTCGTGCAGTTCGGAGACCTCGCTCGCTGGGTGCGCGACCGCGAGATCACGCTCGAGCTCTCGCCGTCGTCCAACCTGCAGACCGGCGCGATCGCGGCGTGGGGGACGACGATGGAGGACCACCCCTTCGATCTGCTCTACCAGCTCGGCTTCTCGGTGACGGTGAACGTCGACAACCGCACGATGAGCCGCACGTCGCTCACGCGGGAGCTCGCGCTCCTTGCGGAGACGTTCGAGTACGGCCTCGACGACTTCGAATCCTTCCAGCTCAACGCCGCCGCCGGCGCGTTCCTCCCTGTGGAGGAGCGCGAGGAGCTCATCGAGCTGATCGCGGAGGGCTTCGGCGACTGAGCCGCAGGCGCTGAGGGTGCGGCCACGACCGAACCCTCAGCGCATCGTCACCTGCCGGTGCGCAGGAGACCGTTCAGGCGGCCGTAGTCGACGCCCGGGGCGATCGTCACCCGCCGGTGCGCAGGAGACCGTTCAGGCGGCCGTACTCGACCCCCGGGTCGATCGCGTCGAAGTGCCCTTCGGTAAGGATGTCGACGGCGCTCGCGGCGGCTACCGCCCACGCCTGATGGGCGAGGGCCATGCCTGTGCTGATGCGGCGGACGCCTGCGTCCTCGAGGTCGGCGACGGGTGGCGAGCCGGCGGCGACCATGACGTTGAGCGGCACGGTGATCGCTCCGCTCAGCACGCGCATCGCCTCGAGGTCGGCGAGCCCGGGAACGAAGATGCCGTCGGCTCCGGCGTCGACGTAGGCGGCGCCGCGTTCGAGGGTGGCGTCGAGCGCGTTCTCGACGCCGAAGAGGTACGTGTCGATCCGGGCGTTGACGAAGAGATCCGCTCCGGCGCCGGCGGCGACCTCTCGTACCGCGATGATCCTCTCTCGCATCGTCGCGGGGTCGACGAGCGCGCCGCCCTCGGAGTCCTCGAGATTGATGCCCGAGACGCCGAGCGCGATGATGCGTGCGACCGTGGCCGCGGCATCCCCATACCCCGCCTCGATGTCGGCGGTGACCGGCACAGGGGAGACTGCGACGATGCGCGCGAGCGCGGCGATCATCTCGTCGATCGGAGCGCCCTGACTGTCCTGGTACCCGAGCGACCAGGCGACCCCGGCGCTCGTGGTGGCGATCGCGGGGGCGCCCGCGGCGGCGAAGAGGGCGGCGGATGCTCCGTCCCACGCGTTGGGCAGCACCAGCGTGCGTTCGTGGAGGCGGCGGAAGGGGGAGGGGTTCTGCGTCATCACACCATCCCACCGCACCGCGACGACATCCACCGGCGGGAATCGGACCTCACCGGCGCCGCTTGTGCGTCGCGACAGCCCGGCGTTCGGCAGAACTCCACTCATGCGGGCGTGGTCTGGCCGCAGGGCGCCGCCGTCCGGCGTTTGGCGCCTCGTTTGGAGGAGTTCTGCGTTGCAGACGGCCGCGGACCATGCGCCAGGATCGACTTCACATCGTCGAGTGTCTGCTCTCGGTGGAAGAGGATGTCCTCGGCCAGAGGACGGATCGTCGTGTAGCCTGCGCGGGCGGCGGCGATGTCTCGGCGTCGATCGCGGCGCTGCGCGTCCCACCCCTCGTGATGCGCCTTGCTGTCGCACTCGATGATGAGCCAGCCGTCGACCACGAAGTCCACTCGCCCCACCCCAGCTATCTCCACCTGCACATCGAAGGAGCACCCGAGCCCGCGGAGGATGAGCCGCATCAGCGACTCCGGACCGGACTCGCTCCGCGGATCGAGCAGCGATCGGAGCGGTCGATATCTCTCCGGCAGCCGCGCGAAGACGGCCGCGAGGTCGGACTCGTCGATGAGCCCCTGATGCCATGCGCTGTCAAGTGTGGCGACGGCGTCGCGGGGCGCCTGGCATCGCACGGATTGGGCGAGCGCCTCGATGAGATCGGCCGTCAGTGCCGCACGAGCTCGGCGTGAGCGCCGCCAGTGCGCCACGGTCGCTGCGGGGCGAACCGGCAGCCGGCTCGTTCCTCGCTCGAACTGCACGTGGAGGATGGAGCGGTCGACGACGAAGACGCCGATCGCGCCCAGCAGCGAGACGCAGTCCAGGCGCCCGCCTATCCGCCCGGCGCGAACGAGGGCATCGCAGGCACCGCGCCGCACGTACCTGCCGTTGCGGAGTCTCACCAGCTCGCCCGCCTCGACGAGCCGGCGTGCGGCATGTCGGTCGACTCCTCTCTCCTGCAGCTCGCGCGGGCTGAGAAACGTCTCCGAGAGAAGGGAGGTCGCGAGGGCGTTCGGTCTCTGCACCCGCTCAGTCGATCGTGCTGGTCGGGCGGACGCGGCCACATCAGCCGACGCGTGGACGGACCCCGCGTCCGCACGGGCAGGGGAGGAATCGGCGGTCGTCGGGCCGGTTGCAGAACTCCTCCGGCTCGACCCCGGACCGGGGCAGTCCGGGGCGCACGGCCGCGGTTCACCCCGGATTGGAGGAGTCCTGCCGAGTCCACCGGCCCGCACCGCCCCAGCCAGCACCGCCCCAGCCCGCACCGCCCGCGCCGGCGGATTCCCGCGACTAGTCCCGTGCGACGCCGGGGTGCGTCCCGAGGTAGGCCTCGAAGGCCTCGGCCGAGGTCTTCGACGGAGTGAAGCCGAAGTCGCGCTTCAGCGCGTCGTTCGCAAGCACCGGGCGATAGCGGAGGAAGCCGACCTGCTCCGGTCCGTGGACGGTGAGGCGCAGCATCCGCCCGGTCCGCAGTGCGAACGCGAGGACTCCGGCCGGCACGGTGAGCAGGGGCTTGCCCAGGCGCGCCGCGATCTCCTGCACCGTGACCCGGCCGTCGCCGGCGACGTTGTAGATCCCCGCCGGGCCGTCGGTGGCCGCGCGGGTCATGGCCGCGGCGACGTCGTCGACCCAGACGAACACGAAGGGCGAGTCCGAGCCGCGGATGGCCAGGATGCGGCGCCCGTCCCAGAGTGCGGTGATCTGGTTCTGCACGGTCGGGCCGAGGATGGTGCCGATGCGGAACACGACCTGCTCCAGGTCGGGGTCGGTCTCGCGACGTTCGGCGAGCATCTCCTCGACGAGCCGCTTGTGCCTCGCGTAGGGGAACTCGTCGTTCCCGCGGACGGCATCGGTCTCGTGAAGCCACTCCGGGCTGTCGGGGTGGTACCCGTAGGCGGCACCCGACGACGACACGACGATGCGGCGCACACCCGTGGCGACGCAGGCATCGAGGATGCTGCGCGTTCCGTCCACGTCCACCCGGTACTCCAGGTCGTGGTCGCGCCCCGGGTTCACGATCGCGGCGAGGTGGACGACGACGTCGATCTCATGACGCTGCAGCAGGGGCACGAGCCCCGCCGGACGTGTGACGTCGCAGTCGTCGTAGACGACCCCCTCGATGGGATGCTCCGGCCGGCGCACGTCGCCGGCGACGACGAGGTCGACGTCGGGGTGGGCGACGAGCGCCGCCGCGACGTGCGAGCCGAGGAAGCCGGCGCCGCCCGTGATCAGGACCCGGACGCTCACGAGGCAGGCCCCGCGGCCGCGTCGGGGGCCGCGGCATCCGTCCCGCCCGCGCGGAGCGCATGACGCGACGCATCGCCCTTGGGCGATCCCGTGCGCCTGCGGGTGTGACGGGCCCAGAGGCCCGCGACGATAAGCCCGGCGATGATGTCCCAGATGCCCCACCAGCCGGCGACGATCGCCATGCCGCCGAGGCCGCCGAAGAAGGCGAAGATGAGGCCGAGGCCGAGGCCCGCGTTTCGGATGCCGACCTCGAACGTCATCGCCTTGCGCTCGCGCGTGCCGAGACCGCCGACGACAGCCGTGCTGTAGCCGATCGCGAGGGCGACGGCGTCGTGGATCGTCACCACCACGATGATGATGCCCAGGAACGCGACGAAGTACGCCCAGTTGCCCGCGAGGGCGGCGACGATGAACCCGACCAGCGCGAGGAGCGAGAACCACTTCACGTAGGGCTGCACGCGACCGGCGAAGACCGGGAACCGATTGCGGATGAACAGGCCGGCGGCGAACGGCAGGCCGATGATCAGGAAGATGTCGAGCAGCATCGCCCAGGCGTTGAGCTCGACGGCCTCGAGCAGCGTCGACGCCGTGGGGTGCAGAGAGCCCCAGAACGCGACGCTCAGCGGCAGGGCGAAGATGTAGATGACATTCGAGACCGCGGTCATCGAGACGGACAGGGCGACGTTGCCGCCGGAGCGGTGGGTCAGCACCTGCGAGATGTTGCCGGGCGGGCAGCATGCCACGAGGATCATGCCGAGCGCCATCGAGGGCGTGACCGGCAGGATCAGGGTCAGCCCGAACGTGACCGCGGGCAGCACGATCAGCTGCGCGAGGATCGCGATGACGAACGGCTTGGGCTTTCGCGCCACGACCTTGAAGTCGTCGACCGTCGTGTCGAGCGCGATGCCGAACATGATCAGCCCGAGCACCACGTTGAGGATGACGAGCGTCCCCGGGTTGAAGTTGAGGACGATGTCGTCGGGATTCATGCGGAGACCTTCCGGGCGGAGCGACGGCGGGAGCGGATGCCCCGGCCCGGCGCGCCGGACGGTGCATCGCCGTGCAGGCCGGCGGTGGCGTCGCGGACGGCGCGGCGGTAGGCGTCCTTGTTGACGTAGTACGACATGCGCTCGAGCCCGAGGTACTTGTAGCCGCCGGTCAGGTCGGGCCAGGGCCGGCCGGTCGCGCGGGCGCGGAACTCGGCTGCGCGCTCCGGGCGGCGCTCGAGGGCGGTGAGGTAGGCGGCGATGAGCTCGGCCTGCTCGTAGCGCCCCTGCCAGCCGATCCCGGATGCCTCGATCATGCCCATGACATACAGCCCGTTGAACGACGGCGGGAAGACGTTGAGGAAGAGCTTCGGCGACCAGCCGGTCCAGTTCAGCTCCTCGCGGGCGACGAACGGGTAGTCCAGCGTGTAGCCGGTCGCGAGCAGGACCATGTCGTACTCGCCGCTCGAGCCGTCGTGGAAGTGCACCGTGCGGCCGTCGAAGCGGTCGATGTCGGGCCGGATGCCCAGGTCGCCTTGCCCGAGGTGGTTGAGGATCAGCGTATTGACGATCGGGTGCGACTCGTAGATCTTGTAGTCGGGCCGGGGGAAGCCGAAGCGCACCGGGTCACCGGTGAACGCCCGGAGCACCCGCTTGTCGACGAACTGCTTGATCGGAGCGGGGAGGGGCTTGCCCTGGTTGAGGGTGTCGCTCGGCCGGCCGAACAGGTAGCGCGGCACGAAGTAGTACCCGCGCCGCACGCTCATGTCGACGGACGCCGCATGGTGCACGGCGTCGACCGCGATGTCGCAGCCGGAGTTGCCCGCTCCTATGATGAGGACCCGCTTGCCTGCGAGCTGGCTCGCACTCTTGTACGCGCTGGTGTGGAGCAGTTCGCCGGAGAACTCGCCGCGGAAGTCGGGGATGTTGGGCTCGGCCAGCGTGCCGTTGGCGAGGATGACGCCGTCGTAGCGGTGCTCTGTCGACCCGGCGGGGCCGTCGGCGCGCAGCATCCAGCCGCCGTCGTCCGTCTTCTCGACCGCCGTGACCTTCGTCTCGAACCGGAAGCGGTCGGTCAGGCCGAAGCGGTCCGCGAAGTCGCGGAAGTAGCGGATGAGCGTGCGGTGGCTCGGGTAGTCCGCAGCGGTGTCCATCGGGAACTCGCTGAACTCGGTCGTCGTTCGTGACGAGATGAGGTGCGCCGACTCGTACATCGTCGAGCGCGGATTGTCGATGTCCCAGAGGCCGCCGACACCGCGGGATGCCTCGTACCCGTCGAACTCGATGCCCGCCTTCTGCAAGGCGCGCGCGGCCGAGAGTCCGGACGGACCCGCGCCGATGATGGCGTAGCGAAGCTCGCTCATTCGTCTCCCACACGTCGTTGTGGCGGCCTGGCGACGCCGCACCCCAGGGAAGAACCCTAAGCGTTACTCGGCATTAACCGAAAATCAGGGCCGACCTGCGTCGTTGACGTCAGGACCAGAGTGCCAGGATGCCTCGCACCAGCACCACTGTCGCGCCGGCCCACGCGATCGCGAGCATCGCGATGCGGGCGATGCGGGGCGAGACGTTGCGGCTCAGGATCGTGCCGATCGCGATGCCGGCCGCGGTCGCGCCGATGAGCAGCCAGATGTCCTCGACCGGAGACGCCGGAAGCCCGCGCAGGGCGACCGAGGCGATGCTGAACGTCGCGAAGATCACCTGCACGCTCGCCGCGAACCGGCGCTGCGCCCACCTGTCGCCGACGGCGTAGGCGGCCAGCGGTGGGCCGGACAGCCCGCTCGCCACGTGCATGAATCCGGCGGCCGACCCGGCGACGATCGCGCCCGGCTTGCCGCGCAGCGACGCGGACAGCGCCGGGATCCAGCCGGCGACCAGTGCGGAGTACGCCATCGCGGCGATGAGGAGCAGCAGGGCGGCCTCGGGAAGCAGCCCCACGAGCAGGGCGCCGAACGGGGCCGCGATCAGCCCGGGCCAGATGAGCCACCAGGTGCGACGCCACTCGATGTGCTTCCACACCAGCGGGATGGCGGTGAGCGAAGCCACAAGGGCGAGAAGCACCCCGATCGTGACGCCCTCGAAGGGTCCGTACAGCAGGACGATCGGACCGACCAGGACGAGCACGAACCCGAGGCCCGTGATGCGCTGGATGACCGCGGCGACGAAGGCGGCGAGGCAGGCGAGGACGACGGTCACGGGCGGAAAGTCTACGTGGCGGCCGCCGCGTGCTCGTCACCGCGACGGGGGCTCACCCGCGGAGCTCGTCCGCGAACGAGAGGAGGATGGCCGTGAGCGCCTCGTCCATCTCGGCATCGTCGATCGTCGGAGTGCCGTCGCCGGCCTGCGGGCCGTAGTCGCCGAACGAGGCGTGGCTGGCCCCGTCGATGACCTCCATCTGCGCGTCGTCGGGGAGGAGCGGCCGCGCCTGGGCGATCTTCTCCGGCGTCGACAGTCCGTCCTCGCTGCCGGCGATGCTGAGCACGGGCAGGTCGGACTCGGACAGGTCGGTCGCGCAATAGGAGCCGAACAGGACGAGCGCATCGGCGTCGGCCGCCAATTGGCACGAGCGCACCCCGCCGAGCGAGTGACCGCCCACGGCCCAGGAGCCGACGTCCGGCACGAGGTCGGTGAACGCCGACAGCGGCCGCAGATCGAAGAACGCGAGGTTGAGCCAGGGCTTGGTGATCACCACCGTCACCCCGCCCTCCGCCACGAGCCCGGCGAAGTTGTTCGCGTACGCCCACGGATCGACCTTGGCTCCCGGGATGAAGACGAGTCCCTCATCGGAGGCGCCGGTGGCCGGCGCGAGGATGATCGCGCCCGACGTGTCGGTGATCTCGATCGCCGGGTTCGAGGTCACCTCTGCGAGAGGCTCGGGCTCAGCGGCCATCACCCCGACCTGACTCCACACCAGGATTCCGACGATCGCGAGCAGCACCAGGGCCCCGACCGACCCGAGGATCCACCACAGCACCCGCGGGCCCCGGCGGCGCCGGGGCTTCGCGGGCGGATCGACGGCGGGGGAGTCCTGGGGTGAGGGATCGGTCACCCCACGAGCGTAGCCGCGGCTGCTGCGGTCTCCGGATCCGCCCGAGGGGTCAGACGCCGATCTCCGCCTGCCGGTCCTCGACGACGGCCACGACCTTCGCGAAGAGCGGATGCCCCGGCTCGAGGCCGGTCGCGGTCGCGGTGAAGGTCGCGGCATCCTGCTCGCGCAGCATCCGCTGCAGGTCGACCGACTGCGGGTCCTCCTGGTCGTCGAAGGCGAGCAGCGCGCCCATCGCGGCGACGAGGGCGTCGACGGACAGGCCGCGCTCCGCAGCCTCCGCTGCCGGCCCGACGAAGCGCTCGTGCCGGGAGAGCTTGCGCAGCGGCTGGCGCCCGACGCGCCACACGGTATCGGGGAGGGCCGCGTTGCGGAACCTGCCGAGGATCGTGGCGCGGTAGTCCGCGAGATCGGCGGGGTCGAGTCCGTGCTTCGCCGCGAGGAGCGCAGAGGTCTCGGCCAGCGCCGCCGCGACGTGCGCCGCGATGTCGTCGTCGGCGAGCGCGGCCGCGATCGTGTCGATGCCCGCCTGGGCGCCGAAGTACGCCGTCGTCGCATGACCCGTGTTGACCGTGAAGAGCTTCCGCTCGATATAGGGACCGAGGTCGTCGACGAAGTGCGCTCCCGGGATGCGGGGCGGGTCGTCTCCGAACGGAGGCCGCTCGATGGCCCACTCGTAGAAGGGCTCGACCGTCACGTCGACGCCCGAGCCCTCGGGCTGAGCGGGGACGATGCGGTCGACGGCGGTGTTGGCGAACACCGCACGGGAGGCGAGCCCGTCCCATGCGTCGGCCGCGAGGGCGAGGATCTCGTCGCGAAGGAGATCGGTGGCGTTGATCGCGTTCTCGCAGGCCATGATCTGCAGCGGCGGGGAGGACGGGTCGCGAAGGGCGAGGCCGGCGACGATGTGCGGGGCGACGAACTTGAGGATCGTGGGTCCGACGGCTGTTGTGACGACGTTGGCGACGGCGATCTCGTCGACGACCTCGTCGGGGTGCTCCGCGCTGTTGATCGCGCGGAAGCCGGTGACGACGGTGTCGCGCCCGCCTTCGCCGACCTCGTGCACGGTGTACGAGGAGACCCCGTTGATCGCGTCGACGAGCGGGGCCGCGACATCCGAGAAGACCAGTTCGTAGCCGCCCTGGTGCAGCAGCAGGCCGACGAACCCGCGCCCGATGTTGCCGGCGCCGAAGTGGACCGCCTTCATCACACGCCCGCGGCGGAGACCAGCGCGAAGAGCTCTTCGGGCGACTGGGCGTCCTTCAGCTTCTGCACCTCGTCGTCGTCGGAGAACAGGATCGCGATCTGGGAGAGGATCTCGAGGTGCTCGTCGCCCTTGCCGGCGATGCCCACGACGAAGGTCACGGGCTCGCCGTCCCAGTCGACACCGCCGTCGTACCGGACGACCGAGAGGGCCGAGTCGAGGATCGTGTGCTTGGTCTCGTTGGTCCCGTGCGGGATCGCGAGCTCGTTGCCCATATACGTCGAGACCGTCTGCTCGCGCTGCTGCATCGCGTCGAAGTAGGCGCTCGTGACCGCGCCGGCGGACTCGAGGATGTCGGCCGCCTCCTTCATCGCCTCCTCGCGCGTCGCGCTCCCGCTGTGGATCCGCACCTGGCCGATGCTCAGTACCTCACGTGCCATTTCGATTGCCCTTTCGGTTGCCGGATACGGATGCCGCGGCCGAAGGCCATGGGGTCGGGGGCCTCGCGCCGCCCGACCCCACAGCCGTCTCAGCGCCTACACACCATCCTGGTGCTGGTCACGGACGAGTTCTACGACCTCGTCGTACCGTGGCGAATTCATGAAGTTGTCCACCGAGACGTGGACCGCGCCCGGCGCCACATGCCGCGCCCGATCGGTGAGCTGGTTCTGCGTGATCACCAGGTCGGCGCTGCCGTCGAGGGCGGCGATCGCCTTGTTCACGACCGTGACGTCCTCGATGCCGGCCTTCTTGAACTTGTTGCGCAGGACGCTGGCGCCCATGGCGGACGAGCCCATTCCGGCGTCGCAGGCGAACACGATGTTCTTGATCGCGCGCTCAGTCATGACGGCCGGATCGATGCCCCCGCCGGCCGCGGTCGCCGCGCCGCCGCGCAGGCCGCCGAGCGCGTCGGACGACTTGCCCTTCGCCGCCTCGGTCTGCGTGATCGCCGCGCCGAACGCGTCGTCGGTCGCCGCCATCGCCTCGAGGTCGCGCTTGCGCGAGGCCCGGAGGATGATCGCGGCTATGGCCATGGTCACCGCGGCCGAGAGCACGACGGACAGGATCACCGCGAAGTACGCACCGTTGGCCGTCTGCGCGAGCACCGCGATGATGCTGCCCGGCGCGGCTGGAGCGCGAAGCGCGCCGCCCAGGAGCATGTTGGTGGTCACGCCGGTCGCTCCGCCCGCGATCAGTGCGAGGATCACCATCGGCTTCATGAGCGCGTACGGGAAGTACACCTCGTGGATGCCGCCGAAGAACTGGATCACGGCGGCGCCGGGGGCCGACGCGCGTGCCGCCCCGATGCCGAAGAACGTGAACGCGAGCAGCAGCCCCACACCGGGGCCGGGGTTGGCCTCGAGGAGGAACAGGATCGACGAGCCCTCTTCGGTGGCCTGCTGGATGCCCAGAGGCGTCAGCACGCCGTGGTTGATGGCGTTGTTGAGGAAGAGCACCTTGGCCGGCTCGATGATGATGCTCGTGAGCGGGAGCAGGTTCATCTCGACGAGCCAGTTGACGGCGTTGCTCAGGATCTGCATGAGCCCGTTGACGAGCCACGCGACCGGGTAGAACCCGACGATGGCCATCACGAAGCCCCAGATGCCGGCAGAGAACATGTTGACGAGCATCTCGAAGCCCGCCTTGATCTTCCCCTCCCAGAGGCTGTCGAGCCACTTCATCGTGTACGCGCTCAGCGGCGCCATGACCATCGCGCCGATGAACATGTGCACCTGGCCGAGGGGAGCCTCGCCCTCCGCCAGCGTCGCGTTGAACTGCGCGATCAGGAAGTCCGAGCCTGCGATCGCGCCCATGACGCCGATCGACGCCACGACGCCGCCGCGGATGCCGTAGACGATGTTGCCGCCCGTGTAGGCGATGATGATCGGCAGCAGGTAGTGGATGAACGGGCCGACGATCGTGGCGAGATCGGCGTTCGGCGTCCACCCGACCTCGATGAAGAAGGCCGTGAAGATTCCCCACGCGATGAGCGCGGGGATGTTCGGCATGATCATGCCGGAGAGGTACGTTCCGAAGCGCTGGACTCCGACCCGTACCTTGCTTCCACCGCTCGTGGCGGGGGCTGACGCCGTTGTCATTGCTGTCTCCCTTGTTTCGGTTCTCAGCCGCTCGCGCGGCCTATCGGGTCGCCGCGGCCTGCGCCGCGGTTCGTGCGGATGCCGCGTCGTTCGCGGCGAGGGCGGCCTCGGCGATGACGCGCGCATCGTCGAGGGTGTGCTGGAGCAGGGTCGCGCGCACGTCGGCGAGAGCCGTCGGGGCCATCGACAGGCTCGTCGCGCCGAGTCCGACGAGCACGACCGCGAGGAGCGGATCTGCCGCCGCTTCGCCGCAGATGCCGACCGGCTTGCGGTTGATGCGGCCGGCGTCGCCCACCTCGCGGATGAGGCGGAGCACGGCCGGATGCCACGGATCCTGCAGCGACGCCACCGAGCCGAGCAGGCGATCGGCGGCCATCGTGTACTGGGTGAGGTCGTTCGTGCCGATCGACGCGAAGTCGGTGTACGAGAGGATCCGATCGGCGAGCAGCGCCGACGACGGGACCTCGACCATGACGCCGGCGGTCTTTATGCCGTAGTCGCGGGCGAGGTCGGTGAAGTACACGGCCTCCTCGACGGTGGCGACCATCGGGGCCATGACCCACAGGTCCGCGGCGCCCCCGGGCATCCGGCGGGTCGCGGCATCCGCTTCGGCGAGGGCGGTGAGCTGCTCGCGCAGGATGTCCTCGCTCGCGCGGAGCGCGCGGATTCCCCGGAGGCCGAGCGCCGGATTCTCCTCGTGTGCGTCGTTGAGGAACGCGAGCGGCTTGTCGGCTCCCGCGTCGAGGACGCGCACGACGACCTTCTTGCCGGGGAAGGCCGACAGGAGCTGCGTGTACGACTCGCGCTGCTGCTCGACCGTGGGCGCCTGGGCGGAGCTCAGGAACAGGAACTCGGTGCGGAACAGCCCCACGCCCTCCGCCCCGAGGGCCACCGCGTCGGCCGCAGCCTCGGGCTTGCCGAGGTTCGCGAGGAGGGGCACCGGCGTTCCGTCGGCGAGCGCGCCGTCGGTGATCGGGGCGGACGAGGCGGATGCGCGGTCCTCGGCCCGGTGCTGCGCCCGCTCGAGCTCGTCGGGCGTGGGCTCGGTCGTGACGACGCCGGCCGCGGCATCCACGATCACCGTCTCGCCCTCGCGCAGCGACGCGGCGTCGGCTGCGCCGACGATCGCGACGATCGACTTCTCGCGGGCGAGGATCGCCGTGTGCGAGGTCGGGCCGCCCTCGGTCGTGATGAGGGCGAGCACCTTGTCGAGGTCGAGGAGGGCAGTGTCGGCCGGGGCCAGATCCTTCGCCACCAGGACGAACGGATGCCCGGGGTCGGGCACGCCCGGAGCCGGTTCGCCGCGCAGCCGGGCGATGACCCGCTGGGCGACGTCGTCGAGGTCGGCTGCGCGCTCGCCGAGGTAGCCGCCGAGCGCGGTGAGCTGGTCGCGGAACGACGCGAAGGCGTCGAACACGGCGAACTCGCCGGTCTTCCCCTGCGCCAGGCGCGTCGCGACCTCGTCGGCCAGGCTCGGATCCTCGGCCATCATGGCCTGGGCCTCGAGCACGTCCTGGGCCGCGCCCCCCGCCTGGGCGCCGCGCTGCTCGAGCTCGCGCGCGACGGCGGCCACGGCATCCTTCACCCGCGCCGACTCCTCGTCGGCGCTCAGCGTGCTCGGCGCATCGCTGGGCGGCGGCAGCGGCTCTGCCATGCGGGCGACCGGCCCCCGGGCGACGCCGAGCCCGATTCCCACTCCACGAAGTTCGGCCATGGTCTACGCCGCGTCGTGATCGGTCGTGAGCAGCTCGGCGAGCGTGTCGAGCGCGGCTTCTGCGCCGTCGCCGTCGGCGGTCAGCGTGACGTAGTCGCCCTGTTCGACGCCCAGGGCGATCACCCCGAGGATGCTCGCCGCGTTCACCGGCGCGCCCGAGTCCTTGGCGACCGTGATCGGGATGCCGGCCTCCTTCGCCGCCTGGGCGAACATCTTCGCGGGGCGGGCGTGCAGGCCGTGGGCGGAGCCGATCCGGACGGTCCGTGAGATGGATGGCATGGTGACCTCTCTGTCGTCAGTCGGTGGTGTCGTCGGTGGGGTTGGTGTCGAGGCGGGATGCGGGCGGGGTGCCGCCCGCGGTCGGAGCCGGCCCCCCGGAGGCCCCGACCGCGTCGCGGACGAGTGCGAGCGTCCGTGTGCCGTCCTTGTCCGCGAAGATGTCGGGCGGCAGCAGCACCACCGTCGTGCCCCGGGCGGCGGCATCCCGTTCGATGCGCTCGAGAGCGTGAACGAGGTGCGGACCGACGAGGACGACGTCCGCGGCATCGAGGTCGATCGGAAGCGACTGCTCGGTGCCGGCGAAGGCGGAATAGGGGAGTCCCTGGTCATGGGCCGCATGGCGCACGCGCTGGGCGACGAAGGTGCTCGACGCACCCGCTCCGCAGACCACAAGGATCCTCATCGACCCGCCTTCCTGTGGCCATTCTTGTGAAAACGCTGGGAACGGACAACCAGTCCTTCTTCCGCAGGGGCGGAAAGCCCGCGCGCCGTGGCGATCGCCCGCACCCGGTGGCGGCGTGCGTGGTTGACTGGGCACCCCGGCTTCCCGGCCCACCCGACACCCACGCGAGGACCCCGTGACGAGAGCGCGACAGGACCGACTCCTGGGCCTGCTCGCGCGCGACGGGGACTGGGTCACCGCTGCGACCCTCGCCGACGCTCTCGGGGTGACGCCGCGCAGCGTGCGGTCGTACGTCACGGCAGTGAACGCCCGCGTCGCCCCCGGGGTCGCGATCGAATCGGGACCGCAGGGCTACCGGGCGGGCGCCGACGCGGCGGCGGCGCTGCGCGCGGCGGGGACGGATGCCGGAACCCCTCGCGACCGGCTGCACACACTCGTCCGGGCCCTGCTCGACGCCCCCGACGGCATCGACACGTTCGAGTTCGCCGATCGCCTGCACGTGAGTCCGGCGACGCTCGACGCCGATCTCGCGCGGGTGCGGGGTCTCCTCGGCGGCACCGAGCTCACCCTCGAGCGGTCGGCATCGCAGGCGCGCCTGCGCGGCACGGAGATGGCGCAGCGCCGCCTGCTGAGCAGGCTCGCGCACGACGAGATGGATGCCGGGTCATTCGACATCGCGGCGCTCCGGCGCACCCTCGGCGAGGACTCGGTCGGCGCGGCGGCGTTCGGACCCTTCAAGGCCGACCTGGTCGCGGAGCTCGGCGCGCTCGGCTACTTCGTCAACGAGTTCGGCATCGCCGATGTCGTGATGCATATCGCGATCGCCGCCGACCGGGTCGCGCAGGACCGTGGGCTCGAGGGCGCCGACGCCGACCCCCGCCCGGCGCAGCAGGAGATCGCGGCGATCATCGGCCGCCTCGCCGAGCGCCACCTCGGGGTCGAGCTGGGCTCGGGCGACCTGCATCACCTGGCGACGCTCGTCCTCACGCGTGTCGTCGCCCCCGGGGCGGAGACGCCCGCCGACCACGCCCGCTCGCGCCTCGACCCCGAAGTCGAGGCGGCCGTGCGCGACGTGGTCGAGACGGCGTCGGCCGAGTTCCTCGTCGACATCGCCCACGAGGACTTCGTCCTGCGCCTGGCGCTCCACGTGCAGAACCTGCAGCACCGGGCGCGCGAGCAGGCGTGGTCGCGCAACCCGCTGACCCGGTCCCTCAAGTCGACCTACCCGATGATCTTCGAGGTCGCGGTGTTCATCGCCAGCCGGCTGCAGGAGCGGCTCGGCATCCCGCTGCCCGACGATGAGATCGCCTACATCGCGATGCACGTCGGCGGCCGCCTCGAGCGGAGCCGCCGCGCCGACCAGCTGCTGACCGCGACGATCGTGTGCCCGGGCTATTACGACCTGCACGAGCTGCTGCGTTCGAGCGTGGACCGCTCGCTCGGCCAGGCGATCGAGGTGGTCGGCGTCGAGACGCGCGTCGACCCCGACTGGTCGACGATCGACACCGACCTCGTCCTCACCACGATCGAACCGGCCGTGCCGGGCGACCGCATCGTGCGGATCCAGCCGTTCCTCACCGACAGCGACATCGAGCGCGTGCAGGCCGCGGCGGGCCGCATCCGCCGTACCCGTCGCCTCGCACGTCTGCGGACGGAGCTGGAGCGCTACTTCGCGCCGTCGGCCTTCGTGAGAGGACTGGATGCCGCGGCCGGCGAGGAGGGCGTCATCCGCCTTCTCGGCGACGCGCTCATCGCGCAGGGCGTGATCGACGACGACTACGTGGCGCGCACCATCGATCGCGAGCACCTGTCGTCGACCGCCTTCACCGATGCGCTCGCGGTGCCGCACGCCCTCGGGATGACCGCCACGCGCACCTCGATCGCCATCGGCATCGCCGACCCGTCCATCCCGTGGGGCGAGGGCCGCGTCCAGGTCGTCGCGCTCGTCGCGTTCTCCGAGACCGACCGCGAGGCGTTCCAGACGGTGTTCGAGCAGTTCGTCGAGGTCTTCTCCGAGCGCGACAGCGTCCAGCGCATCGTCCGCCGCGCGACCGACTTCGGCGGCTTCCTCGACGAACTCGTCGCCGTGATCGACGGCTGAGCGCGCCCCGCACCGAGCCCGTGACGGCTGGTCCCGTCGCGATCACGTCGACCTCCGGGTCCTTTCGCGAGGCCGGAGCCGAGTCGGGTCGGGGGGCGCTGTCGGCCGCGGCCCGCGGATAGGGCGCGTTCCGTCACCTGGGGCGCGCGGAGTCCGCCCCAACCGACGCGCCACGCCCCGAGCCAGGGCGTTCAGCGGGCGGGCCGGATGCCGAAGGCCTCGAGACGCCGACCCAACTCCGCCGATGTCGCGAGGTGTGCCCATCCCCAGCGCACATAGCGGCGCTGGGTCGTGCCCCGAATCCAGTCCTCGCGCTTCTTCTCGTCTTCGACCACCTCCGATGCTGTCCGGCCATTCGTCAGGCGCCCGTCCAGATACTTCATCCGCCCGTCGAACTCCCCGAAAGCGCGCACCTCTTCGAGTCCGAAGTCGACGAAGTACCGGCTGCCGGCCGGACCGTCGACCCCCACCTGGAGGCGGATGTCGCGAAAGCCGAGCTCGTGGAGACGGATCCGGCTGATGCTCTCACCAGGCAGCTGCGCGCGTCCGTCGGCGAACGCAAGCGCGCGGCGCGCCCGCGTCTGCCCATGGGGCGAGCGTGTCGCGATGACCCGCGCGGCAGCCGCGAACCCGTCGGCCGCCTCGTGATCGTATGTCCCGGGTCCGCGGACGGCGACCCTGCGCAGCGCAGCATCCGCCACCGTCACGGCCTGCTCGAACGAGAGGGTTCGCGCGACGTCCGCGGACGTGCGCAGCAGACTCGTGCACAGCAGCCCATCGATCTCGACGAGGTCGGCTGGACACACGCTCCCGCGATGTCGTACGACGCCGGCAGCCGCGCCGGGGCGGTCCGGTGGGGCGATCACATGGACGCGTGACGTGTCCGCGTGGAACAGCGGGAGCCCATGAATCGCTGCGGCCGTCTCGTGGGAGAACACCGGTCTCGCCTTGGAGACCATCGCCAGAGCGCACGCTCGATCGGTGATCTGCTCCTCCGGCTTCGCATTGTGCCAGCGATCGCCCGGGGCATAGATTCCGGGCCGGACCCGCACGAGTGTGCCCATCCTCACCTCGCCGCCGATGCGACTCGATGTCATTCCTCGATCATCGAGCTCGGAGCGGCGGATGAGTCGACGTTCCATGAGACGAGCGTGCCGATGTCGCGCGGGACGTCCCGACACGACGTCCGGGCTGTGGAGAATCGGGCGACCGCTGGGTGTGGGGAGACGCGGCCGAGTGGTCGATCGCCCTCGTATGCCGCGGCCGTTCTGGATTGGGGCGCGGGTCGTGCACCTGGGGCGGGCGACGTTCGCCCCAGCTGACGAAACGTGCCCCGAACCCGCACCGGAAGGCTTCTCGGCGCTGAAGATCCAGGCCTTGAGCGGATGCCGCGGCATCCGTCACCCGCGGCGCAGACGCTCCTCGAGGCCGAGGCGCACCGCAGGCCATTCGGACGGGAGGATCGAGAAGACGACGGTGTCGCGAAGAGTGCCGTCGGGTCCGAGCCGGTGGTTGCGCAGGACGCCGTCCTGCTTGGCACCGAGCCGGGCGATCGCCGCGCGCGACTGCCGGTTGTGCCAGTGCGTGCGGAACTCGACGGCGATGGCGTCGCACGACTCGAAGGCGTGGGCGAGCAGGAGCAGCTTCGAGGCCGTGTTCACCGCGGTGCGCTGCGCCTCGACTCCGATCCAGGTGTGGCCGATCTCGACGTGGCGATTGGCCTGGTCGATGTTGCAGAACGTCGTCTCGCCCACGACCAGGCCGGTGTCGAGACGGCGCACCGCCCAGGCGTTCATGTGGCCCTCGTCCTGCCAGGCGAGGCGCTGCGCGACGTCCTCGGCGACGGCGTCGGGTGCGGGCACCGAGGTGTACCAGGCGTGCTCGAGGCCGACCGCGGCCCGCGCGATGTCGTCGACGTGGTCGGCGCTCAGCGGCTCCAGGCGGACGAACGCGTTCTCGAGGGGCACCGGCTGCGTGAGGAGCATCCTCCGAGCCTAGGACGAGGCGACGCGGTCAGGCCTCCTTCCCGTGCATCGCCGCCTCCACGGTCGCCGCAGCGACCGCCGGGTCGTGATCGGCGACCTCGGACGCCTTCCGCGCCGCCGCGATCGCGCGCTGCCCGGCCGGCAGCCACACCGCGAGCCCGATCACGACGAAGGTGAGGATGCCCGCCGCCACGAGCAGAAGCTCGATCGGCATCACGTCGGCGAGCGGTCCGAACACGACCATGCCGAGCGGCATCGCGACCGCCATGACGATCCCGACGAAGCCGAACACCCGGCCCTGGCGCTCGGGCTCGACCGTCTCCTGCAGCAGCGTCATCGACGGGGTCGAGAAGAACGGGACCGCGAGCCCGACGAGGAACATGAAGGCGAAGAACATCCAGATGCTCGACGACAGTCCGAGGCCGATCGATAGAGCGCCGAAGGCGAGTGACGAGACCACGATGAGTCCGATGCGGCTCCGCTTGGCGAAGAACGACGCGACCAGGATGCCGCCGAGCATCATGCCGACGCTGAACGCGATCTCGAGCACGGCGAGGTTGACGACGTCCTGCTGCTCGCCTGCCGGGAACGAGCGCACCAGCATCAGCGGCGTGAGGTTGGACGGGGCCACGGTGAGCAGGAAGATGATCGCGAACACGATGAGCAGCCACCGGACGAAGGCGTGGTGGACGATGTAGCGCACGCCGTCGACCAGGTCGGCGAAGTACCCGGTCGCGACGTCCGACGCGCGACGCACCGTGCCCACCGGGATGAACGCGAGGATGCCGATCCCGATGATCGCGGTGACGACGTCGATGAAGAAGATGGGGATCAGCGATGCGGCCGTGCCGCCGGTGGCCGCGGAGGACCACGCGTAGATCGCGCCGGCCGCGGCGGGTGCCAGCAGCGCCATGGCGGACTGGATGGAGCCGTTGATGCCGTTGACGCGAATGAGGTTGCGTGTGGGCGTGATCTGCGGGATGAGTGCGGACACCGCGGGCATCTGGATGCCGGCACCCGCCGAGCGCACGGCCATCACGGCGAACAGCAGCCACACCGCGTCGTACCCGGTCATCATGATGAGCGCCAGGGCGAGCGTCGCCAGGGCGATGACCGCGTCTGCTCCCATGATCAGGTACTTGCGGTTGTGACGGTCTGCCCAGACCCCGCCGAAGATCGACACCACGGCCTGCGGGAGGAACCCGAACAGCGCGGCGAGCATCATGTAGATGCCGGAGCGGTACTCGATCGTGAGGTACCAGAACACCGCGTACTGCACGAGCATCGAGCCGAGCAGGCTCACCGTCTGCCCGCTCAGGAAGAGGACCACCTTGCGCAGCCAGTGCGGCGGATCGGGGTTCTCGCCCGTGCCGTCCCCGGTGCCGGGGGTGGCGTCGACCGAGCCCGCGAGGCCCGCTGCGCCGAGCGGCGCAGCGCTGGGAGGGATGGATGCCGCGGCCGCGGCATCCCGTTCGTTCTCGCTCTGCGCGCCCGCCATCATCCGCTCCTCGTTCGACGCTGAAAGTCATGCGACGTCGCGCCGACCGCGGAGGGCCACTCACGATATATCGCGTTCGAGACTGTAGCACGTGAAGGGAAGCGACCGCGACGATTCGGCGAACGGGCGCCGGCGTCAGCTCCCGATCGCGTCCAGCAGGTCGCGGGCGCCGGTCACGAGGCGCGCGATGCGCGCCGCTGCGTCTTCCGCCGAGTCGCCGCGCACGTCGAGGTAGAGCTTGAGCTTGGGCTCGGTGCCGCTCGGGCGCACGATCACGCGCGAGCCGTCGGCCAGCCAGAGCCGCAGCACGTCGCCGGGCGGAAGGTCTCCGACCCCTTCGAGCAGGTCGTCCACGCGGTCGACCGCGACCCCGCCGACGGCCGAGGGGTGCTCCGCCCGCAGCGCGGCCATGATGCTCGCGATCGTCGAGACGTCGTCCACGCGCACGGAGACCTGGTCGCTGGCGAACGCGCCGAACGTGGAATCGAACTCCGCCAGGAGATCGGCGAGCGAGGCGCCTCGCCCGCGGGCCTCGGCGACCATGCCGAGCATCGCGACGGCGGCCGAGATGCCGTCCTTGTCGCGCACCGTCTCGGGGTTGACGAGGTAGCCGAGAGCCTCCTCGAAGCCGAACACGATCCCCGGGGCGCGCGAGATCCACTTGAACCCGGTGAGCGTCGAGTGGAAATCGAGCCCGTAGTGGTCGGCGACGGCTTCGAGCCCCGGCGACGAGACGAGCGAGCAGGCGAGCGAGGCGCCCTCGGGGGCACCGCGCTCCGCCGTCAGCCGTGCCGCGCGCCAGCCGAGAAGCAGGCCGATCTGATTGCCGGTGAGCCGGCGCCAGCCGTCGGGCGCCGCGTCGTCGGGGACGGCCACGGCGAGCCGGTCGGCATCGGGGTCGTTCGCGATCACGAGCTCCGCGCCCACCTCGCGCGCCCGTGCGAAGGACAGGTCCATCGCGCCGGGCTCCTCCGGGTTGGGGAATGCCACGGTCGGGAAGGCGCCGTCCGGCTCGAGCTGGTCGACGACGGGCTCGGGTGCGGGGTATCCGGCCGCCTCGAGGATGCGCGACAGCGTCTCCCACCCGACGCCGTGCATGGCGGTGTAGACCCACGTCAGCCCGGCGGCTCCGGCGGGCGCGGGGGCGACGGCCGCGGTCGCGGCGACGTAGTCGTCGACGATCGTCTCAGGGGCGATCTCGTACCCGAGGGAGCGCGGGAGCGCGGCGATGTCGCCGTCGGCGGCGACGCGCTCGATGTGCGCGGCGATCTCGGCATCGGCGGGAGACACGATCTGCGATCCCTCGTCGGCGCCGCCCAGGTAGACCTTGTAGCCGTTGTCGTTGGGCGGGTTGTGGCTCGCGGTCACCATGACCCCGGCTGCGGCGCCCAGATGGCGCACCGCGTAGGCGAGGACGGGCGTGGGCAGCAGGCGCGGCAGGAGAATCGCACGCAGACCGGCGCCGGCGAAGATCTCGGCGGAGTCCTGGGCGAACACATGAGAGTTGCGGCGCCCGTCGTAGCCGACGACGATCGTCGGCGGCTCGGCATCCTCCGGCGTCCCGCCCCTCTTCTCGAGGACGTACGCCGCCAGGCCGGCCGCCGCCTGCGCGACGAGGACGCGGTTCATCCGGTTGCTGCCCGCCCCGAGCTCACCCCGCAGACCCGCCGTGCCGAACTCGAGCCGCGCGGCGAAGCGGTCGGCGAGGTCGGCGAGCGCTGCGGCGTCGCCGCCCTCGGCGGCCGCGATGACGTCGCGCAGCTCGGCGCGGGTCTCTCCGTCGGGGTCCTGTGCGAGCCACGCCTCGGCGAGCGCGACGACGGGGTTCGCGGGATCCGCCTCGCGGACGCCGTCCTCGGCGCTCACAGCGCGCCGATCACGCGGGCGAGAAGCGACGAGATCACGGGCTCGGCCTCGCGGCCCGCCTCGATGACCTCCTGGTGGCTGAGCGGGGTGGTCTGGATGCCCGCCGCCATGTTCGTGATGAGCGAGAAGCCGAGGATCTCGAGGCCCGCCTGACGTGCCGCGATCGCTTCGAGGGCCGTGGACATGCCGACGATGTGACCGCCGATCGTCTTGGCCATGCGCACCTCGGCCGGCGTTTCGTACTGCGGCCCCCGGAACTGGCAGTACACGCCCTCATCGAGCGACGGATCGATGGAGCGGGCGAGATCGCGCAGCCGCAGGGAGTACAGGTCGGTGAGGTCGATGAAGGTTGCGCCCTCGAGGGGCGAGTCGCCGGTGAGGTTGATGTGGTCGCTGATGAGGACCGGCTGCCCGGGCTTCCACGTGTGCTTGATGCCGCCGGCGCCGTTGGTCAGCACCATCGTCCGCACACCCGCCGCCGCGGCTGTGCGGACGCTGTGCACGACACGGCGGACGCCGTGGCCCTCGTAGAAGTGGGTCCGCGCGCCGATCACGAGCACGCGCCGGCCCTTCGGGGTGAGAACGCTCCGGAGCGTTCCGACGTGCCCCTCGAGCGCCGGCTTCGAGAAGCCGGTGACCTCGGTCGCCGGGAAGGCCGCGGTCGTCTCTCCGATGAGCTCCGCGGCCTTGCCCCAGCCGCTGCCGAGGGTGAGTGCGATGTCGTGCTTCTCGACGCCGGTGAGGCGGGCGATGTCGGCCGCCGCGGCGGCTGCGATCTCGAAGGGATCGGCCGCGGGGTCGTCGAGGGGATTGCCGGTGCTGTCTGACATGCCCACCACTCTAGGAAGGGCGGCGGCCCAGGGCCAGCAGGCTCGGTGGCGCGGGTGTCGTCGCCGGGGCATCGCGCGGGGGAGAATGGAGGACATGTCCTTGAGCTTCGAGCGCACTCAGAGCGTCGCGATCATCGGCGGCGGCCCCGGCGGCTACGAAGCGGCTCTCGCCGCTGCTCAGCTCGGAGCCGAGGTGACGGTCGTCGAACGGGCCGGGATCGGCGGCTCGGCGGTGATCACCGACGTCGTGCCCTCCAAGACGCTGATCGCCACGGCCGACGCGGCCGTCGCGATCGCCGGAGCGAGCGACCTGGGCGTGCAGCTCTTCGCCAAGACGAAGGAGGGCAAGCCCCTCAAGCCCGAGATCGCGATCAACCTCCAGGCGGTCAACAAGCGCCTGCTCTCGCTCGCGCGTCAGCAGTCCGACGACATGCGCGCGTCCCTCGCCGAGGCGGGCGTCCGGATCATCTCCGGGCACGGGCGCCTCGAGGGCGAGAACGCCGTGGTCGTCTCGACGGGCCCCGGCGGGACCGACTTCGATCGCATCGAGGCCGACACGCTCCTCGTGTCGGTGGGCGCGTCGCCGCGCGAACTGCCCACCGCGATGCCGGACGGCGAGCGGATCCTCACCTGGACCCAGCTGTATGACATGAAGGCGCTGCCCGAGCACCTCATCGTCGTCGGCTCGGGTGTCACCGGCGCGGAGTTCGCCGGCGCGTACATGAACCTCGGGGCGAAGGTCACGCTCATCTCGAGCCGCGATCAGGTGCTCCCGGGTGAGGATTCGGATGCCGCGGCCGTTCTCGAGCGCGTCTTCAAGCGCGGCGGCATGACGCTGCTGTCGAAGTCGCGCGCCGACAAGGTCGAGCGGGTCGGCGACGGCGTCGTTGCGACGCTCAGCGACGGACGCACGGTCGAGGGCAGCCACTGCCTCATGGCGGTCGGATCAGTCCCCAATACGGCAGGCATCGGGCTCGAGCAGGCCGGCGTGCAGATGACGGAGTCGGGACACATCCAGGTCAATCGCGTCGCGCGCACCTCGGTTCCCAACATCTACGCCGCGGGCGACTGCACGACGTTCGTGCCGCTGGCCTCGGTCGCCTCGATGCAGGGACGCACGGCCGTGTTCCACGCACTCGGCGACGTCGTGATCCCGCTCGAGCGCCGTCGCATCACCTCGAACATCTTCACCGCGCCCGAGATCGCCACGATCGGCTGGCAGGAGAAGGACATCGCCGAGGGGCTGATCAACGCCGTCGTGCACAAGCTCCCGCTCGCCGCGAACCCGCGCGCGAAGATGATGGGGATCAAGGACGGCTTCGTGAAGCTGATCGCCCGGCAGGGCAGCGGCAGCGTCGTGGGCGGCGTGATCGTCGGACCGCGCGCCTCCGAGCTGATCTACCCGATCGCCATCGCCGTCGAGCGCCGCCTCACGGTCGACCAGGTCTCGCGCGTCTTCGCGGTCTACCCGTCGCTGTCGGGCAGCATCACGGATGCCGCGCGCGCCATGCACGTCGTCGACCACACGATCTACGGTGCCTGAGCCGCGGCATCCGCTCTCCCTGGCTGGACCCAGACCGGCCGAGAGGGCGCGATTGACGGCCGTGAGCCGTGCCCATCGGTTGTTTGCGCACTCTCGGCTGCAGCAGAGAGTGCCGACCGGCGTGGGCGGTCGAGGCGCGCGGCCACGCCGCAGGCCGGGGAGAGCGCGTCAGGAGATCGTGAGCAGCTGGTGCCCGGCCGAGACCGTGGTGCCCGCCGAGGCGTTGATCGCGCCGATGGTGCCGTCCTTGTGGGCCTGGATGGGCTGCTCCATCTTCATCGCCTCGAGCACGACCACGAGGTCGCCCTTGACGACCTGCTGGCCCTCTTCGACCGCGACCTTGACGATCGTGGCCTGCATCGGCGCCTTGACGGCATCTCCGGATGCGCCCGAGACCACGGACGGCGAGTGCGAGCGGCGCGACGGCGGCACCGCAGCCGGGCGTCCGGAGACGCCGGGCGTGGCGACGACCCGGTCGGGCAGGCTCACTTCGAGGCGCTTGCCCGCGACCTCGACGACGACCGTGTGGCGGTTCTCGCTCGGCTTGGGCGATTCGAGCTCGCCGTCCCACGGTGCGATGTCGTTGACGAACTCCGTCTCGATCCACCGGGTGAACACCCCGAAGTTCCCGTCCTCGGCGGTGAACGCCGGGTCGCGGACCACCTTGCGGTGGAACGGGAGGACCGTCGGCATGCCGGCGACCTCGAACTCGTCGAGCGCGCGACGCGAGCGCTCGAGGGCCTCGGCGCGGTCGCGGCCGGTGACGATGATCTTCGCCAGGAGCGAGTCGAACGCGCCGGAGACGCTGTCGCCTGCCGTGACGCCCGAGTCGAGGCGGATGCCGGGACCGCCGAACGTCTTGAAGACGTGGATCGGGCCGGGCTGGGGGAGGAACCCGCGGCCGGCGTCCTCGCCGTTGATGCGGAACTCGATCGAGTGGCCGTCGGCGACCGGGTCGTCGTAGCCGAGATCCTCGCCCTCGGCGAGGCGGAACTGCTCGCGCACCAGGTCGACGCCGGTGATCTCCTCCGACACGGGGTGCTCCACCTGGAGGCGCGTGTTCACCTCGAGGAACGAGATGGTTCCGTCGGCGCCGATGAGGAACTCGCACGTGCCCGCGCCGACGTAGCCGACCTCCTTGAGGATGGCCTTCGACGCCTCGTACAGGGTCGTGTTCTGCTCGTCGGTCAGGAACGGCGCCGGGGCCTCCTCGACCAGCTTCTGGTGACGACGCTGCAGCGAACAGTCGCGCGTCGAGATCACGACGACGTTGCCCGCGGCATCCGCGAGGCACTGCGTCTCGACGTGACGCGGCTTGTCGAGGTACTTCTCGACGAAGCACTCGCCGCGGCCGAAGGCGGTGATCGCCTCGCGCGTCGCCGACTCGAACATCTCGGGGACCTCGTCGAGCGTGCGGGCGACCTTGAGCCCGCGGCCCCCGCCGCCGTAGGCCGCCTTGATCGCGATCGGCAGGCCGACCTCTTCGGCGAAGGCCACGACCTCGTCGGCGCCCGACACCGGACCGGGCGTGCCGGGGGCGAGCGGCGCGCCGACCTTCTCGGCGACCTTGCGGGCGGTGACCTTGTCGCCGAGGGCCTCGATCGCGTCGGGCGACGGGCCGATCCAGACGAGCCCCGCCGCGATGACGGCGCGGGCGAAGTCGGCGTTCTCGGCGAGGAAGCCGTAGCCGGGGTGCACCGCGTCGGCGCCGGCGCGCCGGGCGACGGACAGGATCTTGTCGATCGACAGGTACGTCTCGGCGCTGGTGGTGCCCTCGAGCGCGTACGCCTCGTCGGCGAGGCGCACGTGCATGGCGTCGCGGTCCTGGTCGGCGTAGACCGCGACCGACGACTTTCCGGCATCGCGGGCGGCTCGGACGACGCGGACCGCGATCTCACCGCGGTTGGCAACGAGAACCTTGGTGATCTGAGGCATGGATGCCAGCCTACCGACGGGCAAGGCCGTGGTTTTGACTGGTTCGTACAAGAAGCGGCCCGAAACGTGGGATTCCTCCCACAACGACGAACGGTGGCCCGGGAGGGCTACGACCTGGCGTCTCCGACATCCGTCCGCTCGAGCGACGGGTCTGCCGTGTGCCAGAGCGCCGTCCACTCGACGCCCAGCTCGCGCACGAGCGCCCGCAGGGTCGACACCGACATCCCGACCACCGTCGACGGATCCCCCTCGACGCGGGTGATGAAGGCCCCGCCCAGGCTGTCGACCGTGAAGGCGCCGGCGACGTGCAGCGGTTCGCCCGAGTCGACGTACGCCTCGATCTCGGCATCCGTCACGTCGCCGGCGAAGGTGACGGATGCCTCGGCGACCGCGTGGACCTCCTGCGCCGCGGCGCCCGGCTCGAGCCGGATAACCGCATGCCCGGAGTGGAGCACGCCGGTGCGTCCGCGCAACGCATGCCAGCGGGCGATGGCGTTCTCGGGCGTGTGGGGCTTGCCGAGCACGTCGCCGCCGATCTCGAACATCGAGTCGCCGCCGATCACGATGCCGTCGAAGCCCGGGATGTCGTCGGCCAGCCGCGCGGCGACGTCGGCCGCCTTGCGGCGGGCGAGCAGGAGAACATGCTCGTCGGGTGCGAGGGTGCGCCCCTCGGATGCCTCGACCGCTGCGACCACCGACTCCTCGTCGACGTCCGGGGCCACGGTGAGCGGCCGGATCCCGAACTGCTGGAGAAGCATCAGCCGGGCGGGCGAGGTCGAGGCGAGGCACACGCGCATGCGTCCACCGTAGGCTCTCCCTCGTGACGGATTCGACAGGCGACGCGGGGCGGACGATCGATCTGGAGATCGGGGACGTCGCCCACGGCGGCGTCTTCGTCGCCCGGCATCAGGGGCGCGTGGTGTTCGTGCCCGACGCGATCCCCGGCGAGCGGGTGCGTGTGCGGATCACCGACACCGGCAAGAACTCCTTCTGGCGCGGCGAGGCGGTCGAGGTCCTGGATGCCTCCCCCCACCGCAGGCCGCACATCTGGCGTCAGGCCGACATCTCGGTCGCTCCCGAGCTGCGCCCCGGCGGCGCCGACTTCGGGCACATCGAGCTCGGCCACCAGCGCGAGCTGAAGCAGCGCGTGCTCCTCGACGCGCTTCGGCGATTCGGCGGCTTCGCCGACCCCGCGGCGGCGATCGCGCCGGCCGGCGGGGCGGGGTCGGAGGCCGAGAGCGACGACGGCGCCGGCTGGCGCACGCGGGTGAGCCTGCACGTCGACTCCGATGGGCGGGTGGGTCCCTACGCGGCGCGAAGCCACCGGGTGATCCCGGTCGACGACCTTCCGCTCGCGACGCCGGCCGTCGAGAGCGCGGCGCTCGCGCTGCGCATCGGCGAGCCCGGTCGGATCGACCTCGTCCAGCCCGCCGACGGCCGCGTGCGGGTGCTGCCCAAGCCCGACAGCGGCCGCGGCCGAGCCCGGACCAGGGGTCGCCGGAGCCCCGACCGTCCCGGACCCGCCCCGGAGGTCGTCGTCGAGCGCGTCGGGGCGCGCGGGTTCCGCGTCGACGCCGGAGGATTCTGGCAGGTGCACCGCCTCGCCGCGGCGACCCTCACCTCGACGGTCGATGCCGCGCTGCGTGGTCTCGGCTCCGACGTGGAGTGGGATGCCGATGCCTGGCACCTCGACCTGTACGGCGGCGTCGGGCTCTTCGCCGCCACGATCGCCGGCGTCGGCGGTGCCGCCACCCGCGTCACCACGGTGGAGTCCGACGCGCGTGCGACCGAGCACGCGGGCGAGAACCTCGCCGAATGGGTCGGCGCCCGGGCCGAGACCGGGCGGGTCGACCGGTGGCTCGCACGAGTCGCCGCCGAGGCATCCGCCGCCGACCGCGACCGGCTGACGCGTGGCGTGGTGCTGCTCGACCCGCCGCGCGCCGGCGCCGGACGCGAGGTCGTCGAGACCGTCGCCTCGCTCGCGCCCGCCGCGGTCGTGTACGTCGCGTGCGACCCCGTCGCGCTCGCCCGCGACCTCGCGACCTTCCGCACCGCCGGATACGAGACGACAGGCGTGCAGGCGCTCGACCTGTTCCCGAACTCCCATCACATCGAGGCGGTCGCCACCCTCACCCCGGTCGGCCGACGGCGTTAGGCTGGCGACATGACCCGAGTTGCGCTCATCGACGATCACGAGTCCGTCAGGCTCGGACTCGAAGCGGCGTGCGCGCGCGTCGGCACGAAGGACGTCGTGTTCTCGGGCAGCAGCGTGACGGACTACCTCAAGTGGCGGGCCTCCTCGGCGTCGCCGCCCGCCGATGTCGTCGTCCTCGACCTGACCCTCGGCGACGGCACGACGGTGACCGAGAACGTCCGCAGGCTCGTGGTGGACGGCTCGAGCGTCATCATCCACAGCGTCGCCGACCGCCCGGCCGCCGTGCGCGAGGCCCTCGCCGCAGGGGCCGCGGGGGTCGTGAGCAAGTCGTCGCGCATCGACGACGTCATCGCGGCCGTCCGCACCGTCGCCCGCGGCGAACCCCTCAACAACGTCGAGTGGGCGAGCGCCGTCGAAGGCGACCGCGAGTTCGCCGACGCGCAGCTGTCGGCGCGGGAGCGCGAAGTGCTCCGCCTGTACGCCGCCGGACTTCCGCTCAAGGTCGTCGCCGATCGACTCGGCGTCGCCTATTCCACCGCGAAGGAGAACATCACGCGAGTTCGCGTCAAGTACGTCGAGGTCGGCCGCCCTGCGCCGACGAAGGTCGACCTGCTCCGTCGGGCGATGGAGGACGGCATCCTCGCCGAGTCGGCCGCCGATCCGGAGAACATCACGCGTGGCGGCTGACGCACCGGCGATCCTCGACAGCGCCTGGGGCCACATCCCGCACTCGCGGGAGGCGACCGCGGGCATCGGGTCCTTCACCAGGACCCGTGTCGAGCGCATCATCACCATCGTCGCGGGCTTCGGCTCGCTGGTCCTCGGTCTGCAGGCGTTCCTGACCGCGCTCGGGCCGGCCGAAGAGCGCCCCGGCTGGCACGAACCACTCGTGCTCGCGGTCTTCGTGCCGCTCGCGGTCATGATCCTGGCGTGCTTCATCGGCCGCGGCGTGCGGATCGCCGCCGGGGTCTTCGCCTTCGCGTACATCCTCGCCCTCGTCGCCTGGCCGCTGGCGACGGCCGACACCGACCCGTCCGCGACGTCGCAGCCGTGGATCTGGTACCTGGTCAACATCGCGACGCTCGCCGCCGTGCTCGCCTTCCCCTTCCCGCTGCAGATCGTCTGGACGATCCTCGCGCCGCTGCTCTTCGGCCTGGTCCGGTTGATCCAGGGCGACTTCGCGACGGAGTTCTGGTTCGCCAACGGTCTCGACGTGTCGTTCGCCCTCATCCTGGGCGGCGTGATACTCACGCTGGGCTGGGTGTTCCGCTCGGTCGCCGCGAACGTGGACGAGACCCGTGCACGGGCTGTCTCCTCCTACGCGCAGGCGGCCGCCGCGGATGCCGCGGAGCAGGAGCGCATCGCCGTCGCGGCGCTCATGCACGACAGCGTGCTGGCGGCGCTCATCGCGGCGGAGCGGGCCGACACGCCCCGCGCGCAGACGCTCGCGGTCGCGATGGCGCGCGAGGCTCTCACGCGACTCGCCAACACCGAGCAGGATTCCCACGAGGGCCCCGACGAACCCCGCGACGCACATTCGATCGCCGACGACATCGACGCGGCCTCGCATGAGCTGGGCGCCGACGTGCTCGTCGACCGCGTGGTCGCCGCCGACGGGCCGCAGGTGCCCGGCCGCGTGGCGCGGGCGCTCGTGCTCGCCGCGACGCAGGCCATCGCGAATGCACTCCAGCACGCCGGCGGCGCGGGCCTGACGGTGTCGATCGACGCGTCGGGCGATCAGGTGCACATCGAGGTGCGTGACAGGGGCGAGGGCTTCGACCTCGAACAGGTCCCCGACGACAGGCTCGGCATCCGCGCGTCGATCTTCGCGCGGGTCGCGGCGGTCGGCGGCTCAGCCGACATCGACACCGGGCACGGCGGCACCGTCGTCCGCCTCGAGTGGCGGGGGTCCCTCGCATGATCAGCGTCAAGAACGTCCTGGTCGCCCTGGCCGTCGCCTTCACCGCCTACCTCGCTGCGCGAGGACTGTGGTGGACCGCGCCGGTGGCCTACCCGCTCGTCGTCGTGGCGACCCTCGGTCTGTACCTGGCGACGACGTGGCTGTGCATCTTCTGGGAGCCGGCCCGGCCGGAGGTCGAGGGGGAGGACGAACCGCACATCGGCGACCCGAACCGCACGCGGGGGCGGCTGCCGGTGCCCGCGCAGATCCTGGCGCTCGCGGCCGCCGTCATCGTGCCCAGCGCGATCTCGTTCGGCGTGGGTCCGGCTTCGGTCACGGCGGGATTCGCCACCTGGTACCTCGGCGGCATCGGCGCGCTGATGACCATCGTGATGGTGCGGCGCCGGCCGTGGACCGCATGGGCGGGTGTGGCGATCCTCACAGTCGGCTCGATGCTCTGGATGGGCGTCCCGGCTGCTCTCGCCCTGGGCCTGGTCGGCTCGATCGTGTGGGTGACGTGCGCGCAGCTGCTGGTCGGCTCGCTGGATCGGGCGGCACGAGACACGGCACGCCTCGCGCAGCTCCAGCGCGCGGCATCCGCCTGGCAGGCGTCTCAGTCCGGGCGCCAGCGCGAGCGCCGCGTGCAGGTGCAGCACGCCCTCGCCGTGGCGGGACCGGTGCTCACACGCACGGTGGCGACCGGCGGACGGCTGACCGACGACGATCGCCTCGAAGCGCGGCTCGCCGAAGGGCGACTCCGTGATGAGATGCGGGGACCCCGTCTGCTCGACGACGAGGTGCGGGCAGAGCTCGAGCGTGCGCGCCGCCGCGGGGCGAACGTGACGGTGCTCGACGAGGGCGGACTCGAGGGGCTGGACGAAGGATCGCTGTCGATCATCCGCGCTCAGCTCGCCGAGGCGCTGCGGTCGGCCAGCTCGGATCGCCTGTACATCCGCACCTCGCCGGATGCGCGCGTCGCCGTGACCGTGGTGGGCAGGTCGCCCTCCGTCGGCGGTCCGTCCGATGAGGACGGCGTCGACCTCTGGCGCGAGATCCCGCACCCGGGCGTCGCCTGACCGCATCGCGGGAGGGCTCGCACGCGCGGGAGCCGGAGCGTTGAGCCGCGCCGCACGGGTACGCTCTCGCCGCCCTCGAGCGAGGCGCCCGAAATCACTCGCTCCCCGTCTCGGTGGGGGAGGGGAATCGAGGCGGGGAGCGGAAGAGAGAAGAAGGCGAGGGGCGGCGAAGCCGCCCGCCCCTCGCCTGGCGGACTGTTACCCGAAAACAGTCCGCGTGGCCGAACTCGGATCTGCCGCAGAGCGGAGAGCGAGTCAGCCGAACGCAGAAGCGTTCCAGCGATACAAGTATCTCCGGGCCGCAACGCCCTCGTCTGTAGGTATTTCGGGGGACATCTGTGCGGCGTCCCGACGGGTCGTCGCGGCGCCTCGGGATCAGCCCGAGAAGCGACCCCAGCCGAGCTCGCGACGCAGGGGCGTGCGCAGACTCCGCTGCGTGATCGACCACGCCGTGCGCGCGGTCTCGTCGTCTGCGACGGCCTCCGCGGCCTCGCCGACGTACGCCTCGCTGACGACCGCGATCAGCGCCGCGAGCTCGTCCTCGGTGGGCGTGCCGCGCAGGACGTCGATCGTGACGCCCTCGCCGGTGTCGTCGCCCGGGCTCACAGCGGGATGTTCCCGTGCTTCTTGGGCGGGAGGCTCGCGCGCTTGCCCCGCAGCGCCCGCAGCGCCTTGGCGATCGAGACGCGGGTCTGCGCCGGCTCGATGATCCCGTCGAGCTCGCCGCGCTCCGCGGCCAGGAACGGCGAGGCGACGTTGTACGTGTATTCGTTCGCGAGCCGGGTGCGGACGGCAGCGACATCCTCGCCCGCCGCTTCGGCCCGCTTGATCTCGCCGCGGTACAGGATGTTGACGGCGCCCTGGCCGCCCATCACCGCGATCTCGGCCGTCGGCCAGGCGAGGTTGACGTCGGCGCCGAGCTGCTTGGAGCCCATCACGATGTACGCGCCGCCGTAGGCCTTGCGGAGGATGACGGTGACCAGCGGCACCGTCGCCTCGGCGTAGGCGTAGAGGAGCTTCGCGCCCCGGCGGATGACGCCCGTCCACTCCTGGTCGGTGCCGGGAAGGTAGCCGGGCACGTCCACCAGGGTGACGATCGGGATGGAGAAGGCGTCGCAGAACCTGACGAACCGGCTGGCCTTCTCGCCGGCCTCGATGTTGAGCGTGCCGGCCATCTGCGAGGGCTGGTTGGCGATGATGCCCACTGAGCGGCCCTCGATGCGGCCGAACCCGATCACGATGTTCGGCGCGAACAGCGGCTGCACCTCGAGGAAGTCCTCGGCGTCGACGATCCCGCGGATCACCTGGTGGATGTCGTACGGCTGGTTGGGCGAGTCGGGGATGATCGTGTTGAGTGCGCGATCGGAGTCGGTCGTCTCGAACTCGAACCCGGTCTCGTAGACCGGAAGCTCGGCCATGTTGTTGTCGGGCAGGAAGCTCAGCATCGAGCGGACGTAGTCGATCGCATCGTCCTCGTCCTCGGCGAGGTAGTGCGCGACTCCGGAGCGCGTGTTGTGCGTGTGCGCCCCGCCCAGCTCCTCCATGCCGACGTCCTCGCCGGTGACCGTCTTGATCACGTCGGGGCCGGTGACGAACATCTGGCTGGTCTTGTCGACCATGACGACGAAGTCCGTGAGCGCGGGGGAGTACACGGCGCCGCCGGCGGCCGGTCCCATGATGATCGAGATCTGCGGGATGACGCCCGAGGCCTGGGTGTTGAGCCGGAAGATCTCGCCGTACTTGCCGAGGGCGACGACGCCCTCCTGGATGCGGGCCCCGCCGGAGTCCAGCATTCCGACGACCGGGATGCCGCTGCGCAGCGCGAGCTCCATCACCTTGATGATCTTCTCGCCGGCGACCTCGCCGAGCGACCCGCCGAAGGTCGAGAAGTCCTGTGCGTACACCGCCACGGTACGGCCGTGGATGGTGCCGACGCCGGTGACCACCGAGTCGCCGTAGGGGCGCGACTTGTCCATGCCGAAGGCGGTGGTGCGATGGCGGACGTATTCGTCGAGTTCGACGAAGCTGCCGGGATCGACGAGCAGGTCGATGCGCTCGCGGGCGGTGCCCTTGCCCTTCGCGTGCTGCTTCTCCTGGGCGACGGCCTCGGCATCGAGGACGGCTTCCTGGTAGCGCGCGCGGAGGTCGGCGATCTTTCCGGCGGTCGTGGAGAGGTCGGGCTGATCGGTCACGCGTTCCACCTTATCTGCGGGCCCGCCGCAGACGTTGGAGGGTTTGCACAAGGGGTCGCGGCATCCGCTGTCGGGAAGGCGGTTCGGGATGCCGCGGCCGCGGTGCGGGAAAAGGGGAATCTCATGTCGTTCTCATGCCCGCCGCGAGCGCCTGCCGCTAGGGTCGGGTTCACGGTGTCTGGTCGGTTGCGCATGAAGAAGAGGCTGTCGGTGACGGCAGCGGCCCTCCTCGTGCCGCTGGCGCTCGTCCTCGGATCGCTGCCGGCTGCGGCCGTGACCGGTGACCCGACACCTGTGCCGACTCCGAGCCCGGCGACGTCCACGGCTGCCTCGCCGCAGCCCACGCCGACGGTGACGCCGACCGGTTCCGCGAGTCCCTCTCCGCTGCCCACGCCGGCGCCTTCGCCTTCCCCTTCGCTCGAAGTCGAGCCCACTCCGGCGCCCGCGCCGGTTCCCGTCCCGCAGGAGCGCGTCGACGGACCGGCCGCGCCGCGACTGTCCATCACCGCGGCCACGGTTCCGCTTCCGAACACCAGTCGGATCTCGACCGGTTCCGACGCGTACTCGGCCGCGGTGGCCGCGTCCAAAGCTCTCTTCCCATCCGGTGCCGACACGGTGGTGATCACCTCGGGGCCGTATCCCATCTTCGCTGCGGTCGGCGCCTCGGTGGCCGCGGAGTCCGGCGCTGCGCTGCTGACCGTGGGCGTGTCGTCGGTGCCGTCGATCGTCCTTGCGGAACTGCGGCGGCTCGCTCCGTCGCGGATCATCGTCGCGGGTGGGCCCGTCTACGTCGGCGACTCCGTGATCGCCACCCTCCGCGGCGTCACTCCACAGGTCAGCCGCGTCGGCGGAGCGACGCTCTACGAGACGGCGAGGAAGGCCTTCCAGGCCAGTGCCGCGCCGGCCGACACCGTCTACATCGCCGGTGCGAGGACGACCGACGACGCCCCGCTCGCGGCGGTCGCCGCCGCCGTCGGAGGCAAGCGGTCGATGGTCGTCAGCGGGCACGGGCTCGCGCTCGACGCCGCCACGGTCGATGCCCTTCGCGCCGCGGGCACGAAGAAGATCGTCGTCGTCCAGAGCACCTCTCCGCTCATGGCGAGCTATATCGCGGCCCTGCGGAACGCGGGGTTCTCGGTGTCGATCATCGGCTCCGCCGACCGTTTCGCGACCGCGGCGCTGGTGGCCCGCGCGACCCCGGCCGGCCGGACGGCGAACGTGATCGTCAACCCGTCCAGGCCGTTCGACGGCGCCGTCGCCGCCGGTTTCGCGGCGGTGGTGCGACAGCCGCTCTACTACGCGATGCCGGAGTGCATGCCCGACACCGCGGCGTCCGACATCAAGGCCGCGGGCGGCCGCCGGATCCTCGTGGGCGTGACCGCAGCTCTTGGATCGAACGTGGTGGCGTCGCTCACCACGTGCTCCTCGGTGAAGGCATCTCGGCAGGCCGCGCTGACGTCAGCCGTGCGCGCGACGGCCGCGAAGTACTCGGGAACCTTCTCGGTCACGGTCCGGCAGCTCGGCGGGCTGTACGAGGTCGCCCAGGTCGGCGGCGGCACCCGCCGTGAGGCCGCCAGCATGATGAAGATCTTCGCCGCGTGGGCCGCGTACAAGCGAGTGGAGCAGGGGAAGGCATCACTGACCACGCGGCTTCCCTCGGGCGTCCCGCTGGAGACATGCATCAAGGTGATGATCCACGTGTCGGACAACTACTGCCACACCGACATCGTCCACTGGATCGGAATCTCCACGATCAACAGCATGATCCGCGGCGCCGGATTCACGAACACGTACTACGGCAACGTGCCGCGCGGGACGAGCGTGCTCTACGCCGGCAATCGGTCCACGACGAACGACATGGCGTGGATGATGCATCGCCTGGCGAACCGGACCATTCTCGCCAAGGCCTACTCCGATCGTCTGATCAACCACATGCGGAGTCAGATCTGGAAGTCGCGCATCGCGTCAGGCATCCCTCCCGGGGTTCCCCAGGCGAGCAAGCCCGGGTCGCTGTGGATCGCCTCCGGTCTCCTGCAGGCCGACACCGCGATCGTGAACGGACCGAAGTACACCTACGCCATCTCGATCATCGGCGACAACGGACCCTCGAAGGCCGCGCTCCGCGCGATCTCGCGTACCGTGTACACGCATTTCAACGGATCGTTCGGCACCGCCGCCAGCTACCCCGTGAAGCAGATGGTGACGACGAAGCCGGTCGGGCTGCGCAGCTCGCCGGCGGGAACCATCGTGACGACGATCGGCGGGGGCACCGCCATCGAGGTTCTCGACGCCAACCGGGAGTGGTACCAGGTGGTGTGGGGAACGAGGAAGCTCTGGGTCTACTACACCGGCCTGCGCAACCGATGACTCCGCGGGTAGCGTGAAGCCCATGCCGATCGCACCAGAGGGCTATCCCAGGACCGCTGCCGTCAGCCCGCGCGTCCAGGTCGTGGAGACCACCGACTCGACGAACGCCGACGTGGTCCAGCACGTCCTCGACGCCCCCGACGAGTGGCCCCACCTGTCGCTTCTGCTGACCACTGATCAGCGCGCCGGTCGGGGCCGGCTCGATCGCTCGTGGACGACCCCGCCCGGGACGGCCCTCGCCCTGTCGGTGGTGGTGCGCGTCGGCGCGATCCCGCCGGCGTCCCGCGGATGGATCCCGCTGATCGCGGGCGCCGCCATGACCCGCGCGGTGGCCGCGCAGGTGCGGGGGACGGGCCACAGTGCGACGCTGAAATGGCCCAACGACGTGCTGCTCGACGGGGCGAAGATCTGCGGCATCCTCGCCGAGGTCGTGCCGGGGCATCCGGATGCCGTCGTCATCGGCTCGGGAGTGAACACGCGGATGCCGGCATCCGACCTCCCGGTCGAGACAGCCACCTCGTTCGAGGCTCTCGGCCTGGTGGCCGACGAGGACGTTCTCATCGCCGACTACCTCGCCGCGCTCGATGAGCAGCTCACGGCGCTCGCCGCATCCGGCGGCGACCCGGTCGCGGCGGGCATCCTGGCCGAGGTGGAGGCGCTCTGCGCGACGGTCGGCAGCGACGTCGCGGTGTCTCTTCCCGACGGGGAGGTCCTGAGGGGGCGCGCGCAGCGCATCGACCTCGAGGGGCGCCTGGTGGTCGTCCAGGAGTCGGAGTTCGAGAGTGCGGTGTCGGCGGGCGACGTCATCCACGTGCGCTGACCGACGGCAGCCGGTGTCCGCTGCGTGACGCCGAACGGCGGTGCGTCCGCGCGGTGTCGGCTCCGACCCGCACAATGGGACCATGACGCAGCCGATCAGCTACGGCGGCCGACCGATCACGCCGGCACCGGGTGCGCCGACGCCCGAGCTGAGGGTCGCGCAGTTCCGCGGCCACGCGCGCCGGCTGACCTGGTCGGCGATCGTGCTCATCGCGGTGGCGGGCGCCGCGGGGTACTTCTACGGCAACCTGCCGTCTCCCCTCGAGAACTGGATGCTGCTCGCCGCCGCCGCCGCGGTGGTCCTCCTTCTCGTGGTGCTGCCGTTCCTGCGGTGGTGGGGGCATCTCTACACGATCACCACGCGCCGTGTCCTCGAGCGGTCGGGGGTCCTCAGTGTGCGACGGCGCGAGCTCGAACACGTGCGCGGCTACACCGTCCAGGTGCGTCGGGGGATCCTGCAGCGGATGTGGGGTGCCGGCACGCTCACGCTCTCGAACGGAGTCGACGCGCCGCTTCGCCTGGCGAATGTCCCCAGTGTCGAACTCATCCATGAGGCGCTGGTCGACCAGGTCGAGGTCAATCAGATCCTGGCCCACCGCGACGCCCAGCCGCCTCTCCCGCCGCCGCCCCCGCAGCCTGCGCAGCGCTGAGCGCGGTCCGTCCTCCCGGTGCGGGATGATGGAACGGTTGCATCAGAAAGGTGGCGGCATGGCGCTGCGAGTCGGAGTCGTGGGTGGCGGGCAGCTGGCCCGCATGATGATCGCGCCGGCGGTGGAGCTCGGTCTCGAGCTGCGCGTGCTCGCCGAGGAGCCGGGGATGGCGGCATCCCTCGCCGCCAGCGCGGTGGGCGACTATCGCGACGTCGACACGGTGCTTCAGTTCGCGCGCGACGTCGACGTCGTCACGTTCGACCACGAGCATGTGCCGCAGGACGTCCTCGCCGCGCTCGTGGACGCCGGAGTCGTGGTGCATCCCGGACCCGCCGCGCTCGGTGTCGCCCAGGACAAGCTGGTCATGCGCGCGCGCCTGGCGGAGCTCGGGATGCCGCAGCCCGACTGGGCCGCCGTCACAGGCCCCGACGAGCTGAAGACCTTCCTGGACGAGCACGGCGGTCGCGCGGTCGTGAAGACGCCCCGCGGCGGCTACGACGGCAAGGGCGTGCGCGTCGTGAGCGCGGCGACCGAAGCGGACGACTGGTTCGCGACGCTCGCCGAGGATGCGCGCGGGGGTGCGCTGCTCGTCGAGGAGCTCGTCGATTTCACGCGCGAGCTCGCCCAGCAGGTCGCGCGCCGGCCGTCGGGCGACGTGGCGGTCTACCCCGTCGTCGAGACCGTGCAGCGCGACGGCGTCTGCGCCGAGGTGCTCGCGCCGGCCCCGCACGCCTCGGAACGGCTCCTCGAGGTGGCCGCGCAGATCGGCGTCGCGATCGCCGAGGGACTCGACGTCACCGGGATGCTGGCGGTCGAGCTCTTCGAGACCACCGATGAGCGGCTGCTCGTCAACGAGCTCGCGATGCGCCCGCACAACAGCGGTCACTGGACGCAGGACGGCGCGGTCACCAGTCAGTTCGAGCAGCATCTGCGCGCCGTGTTGGATCTGCCGCTGGGCGAGGCCGTGCCGAGCGCGCCGTGGTCGGTGATGGTGAACGTCCTCGGCGGGCCGGCCCGGGGCTCGCTGGACGACCGGTTCGCCGCGGCGATGGCGGAGCACCCCGACGCGAAGATCCACACCTACGGAAAGGCGCCCCGCCCTGGGCGCAAGGTCGGGCATGTCACCGTATCGGGCGCCGACCTCGACGAGATCGCCTATCGTGCACGGGCCGCGGCGTCCTCCTTCCTCGACTGAGCCCGGGCGGCGGCGCCGGATCGGATGCCGGGCCGTGCCGTTGCGGGGTTCTTCCAGCCTCGCGTCCTAGCCTGGTCGGGTGACCCGGCCGCTGCATTCTTCCGAGGCGCCCCTGGTCGGCGTCGTCATGGGCTCCGACTCGGACTGGCGCGTGATGAGCGACGCCTCGCAGGTCCTCACGGACTTCGGCGTCCCTCACGAGGTCGAGGTCGTCTCGGCGCACCGCACACCCGACAAGCTGATGAGCTACGGGCGTGGCGCGCGGGCACGCGGGCTGAGGGCGGTCATCGCCGGAGCCGGCGGTGCTGCGCATCTGCCCGGGATGCTCGCCTCCCTGACCGCAGTGCCCGTCATCGGCGTTCCCGTCCAGCTGTCGACGCTGGACGGCCTCGATTCCCTGCTCAGCATCGTGCAGATGCCTGCCGGCATCCCGGTGGCGACCGTGTCGATCAACGGCGCCAGGAACGCGGGCCTGCTCGCGGTCCGCATCCTCGCGACATCCGACGTCGCCCTCGCAGAGCGCGTCGAGGAGTACGCGCGCGCGCTCGAGGGGCAGGTCGAGGAGAAGAACCGGCGGCTCAAGGAGTCGCTGTGAGCGTCGCGAGTCCGCCACGCCTCTCGGCAGCGCCGCGCGCCCCCAAGATCGTCGAAGAACGGCTCCTCCGCTACCCCGACACGGCCTCCCGCGCCATGATGTCGCGGCGAGGGTGGTGGCTGGTGCTCCTGAACTTCCTCGTCCCCGGATCGGCTCAGTCGCTCGCGGGCAATCGCCGGCTCGGTCGGTTCGCGCTCGGAGCGACCATCCTGATGTGGGTGCTCCTCGGGCTGGCGCTCCTCGTCGCACTGCTGTCGCCCACCGCGGGCCTGAGCATCGTGACCGGCGCCTGGCTGCCCGACTGGCTGGCCGCGCTGCGGCCGGCGCCGCTGCTGCTGATCCAGGTGGTCCTCGTCGCCTACGGACTGCTCTGGATCGTGCTCGCCGTCGACACGCTCCGGCTCGTTCGGCTTGTCAGGACAGGCGCCGCCGAGCGGTTCGGCATCGCCCTGCTGGCCGTCGCGCTCACCGTGGCGTCTGCGGGGAGCGCCGCGTATGCGGCGTCCGCCGTGGGGACGGCGCGCGACACGATCGGGGCGATCTTCCAGTCCACCGGCCCTGTGGTGCAGCCTTCCGACGGCTACTACAACATCCTTCTGCTCGGTGCCGACAGCGGCGCCGGCCGTGACTCGATGCGCTTCGACAGCATCTCGGTCGTGTCGGTCGACGCCGCCACGGGCGCGACGACGATCACCGGCATCCCGCGCGACATGCCCCACTTCCCGTTCTCCGAGGGTCCGATGCAGGACGCCTACCCGAACGGCCATGAGGGGCACTCCGACCCGAACTGCGGGTGGGGGAGCGGCATCAACCAGCTGCGCACCGAGGTCGAGGTCTGCCAGGACGGCGCCTCCCTCTACCCGGATGCCGCCGCGAACGGCTCGGAGCCCGCGATCGAGGCGACCAAGGACGCCGCCGAGGGCATTCTCGGCATCGACATCCCGTATTACGTGTTCATCGACATGCACGGTTTCGCCTCGCTCGTCGATGCGCTCGGCGGAGTCGACATCACCGTCGAGAAGCGGCTTCCGAAGGGCGGCGGGCCGTCGTACGAGGGGCAGCCCGTCGACGAGTGGGCGACCGGCTGGATCGAGGCGGGCCCGCAGCACATGAACGGCGACACCGCCCAGTGGTACGCCCGCTCCCGCTACACCACGGATGACTTCGATCGGATGGAGCGCCAGCGCATCCTGCAGCAGGCGATGCTCGCCCAGTTCACGCCGCAGACGGTGCTCACGCGGTTCCAGGACGTCGCGGCCGCCGGCGCCGACATCGTCAAGACGGACCTGCCCCAGTCCCTCATCCCGTTCCTCGCGGATCTCGCGCTGAAGGCGAAGGAGCTCCCCGTCAAGACGATCGAGCTGACCCCGGACGGCGGGATCGACGAGTTCGATCCCGACTACCCGTACATCCAGGAGCTCGTGCGCACCGCGCTCCATCCGCCGACGCCGACCCCGGAAGGCTGACACGTGGTCGCGACTCTTCGCGTCGTTCTGGATCAGCTCGTGACGCCCACCGAGCCCGTGCTGGCCGAGGCATCCCGCGATCTGGCACGCGCTCTCGTCGCCGGCGCGCCCGCGGGGTGCGAGGTCGAGGCGATCGCTCCGGCCGGGGGCGGCGAGATCGACGTTCCCGGGCTCGCGGGCGTCCGTCGCACGGCGCTGCCGCGGCGGGAACTGGCCGCAGCGCTGCAGCTCGGCGTGGGCACGGGCATCGGCGGCGGGATGATCCACTCGCCGACCCTCCTCGCGCCGCTCGTGCGTCATGACCGGGTCCACGACAACGACCAGAGCGTCGTGACCGTCTGGGATCTGCGGCCGTGGGAATCGCCGGCCGAGCTCTCGCGTTCGGCCGTCGCCTGGTATCGCGCGATGCTCAAGCGCGCGGTCAAGTACGCGGACGCCGTCGTCGCGCCGACGCACTCCCTCGCGCGGCGGCTGGGCGAGATCGCTCCGCTCGGCGACCGGATCCGCGTGATCGCTGGCGCGTCGCCACTCGGTTTCGCGGTGCCGACCGACGAAGTGGGTCGGCGCAGGTCGCTCGATCTGCCCGAAGGCTTCGTGCTCCTCGCCGGCGGCCCGTCGCCGTCGGATGCGCTCGACGCAGGATTTGCCGCCGTGGCCGCGTCGGGCGTGGATCTGCCCGTCGTCGTGATCGACGTCGAGGAGGGCCACGAGCCGGCCATCGCAGACCTCGCCGCGGCTGCCGGCCTCCCCGAGCGCCGGCTGCACGTGCGCGGGGCACTCGACGCGGCCGACCGCGCATCGGTGTTCGGAGCCGCGCTCGCATTCGTGGCGCCGTCGCGCCTGGCGGGATTCCCGTGGCGGGTGGTCGACGCCCTCACCCTCGGCGTGCCGGTCATCGCGTCCGCGTCGGACGTGCACGCGGAGGTCGTTGTCGACGGCGGCGAGCTGGTCCCGGGAGCGGATGTCCCGACGCTCGTCGAAGGCCTCGCCGACGCGCTGGGTCGAGCGCTCGCGACGACCGCCGCCGCCGATCGGCTCGCTGTCCTCTCAGGCGACCGGGGTCGCTCCTTCTCGTGGCGCGAGGCGGCCGACAAGGTGTGGCTCCTCCACGCCGAGCTCTAGGTCGTGAAATCACCGAAAAGGTCGTGTCGATCCATCGATAACCCGATTTTCTTGTGATCATTCGCCACTTCCGTCACACTGGTCACATGGCGGGGGCTTGGAGGACTGACGCACGCGCGTCTTTCATGAGGATCACAGCGACATTCGCGGCGGTGATCGCCTTGGCGATCGGACTGATCGTCGCGCCACCGGCCTCCAGTTCCTCCCAGGCGGCCGCCGTCGACACCACGCGAGACACGGGGATCGTGCCGATGGCGGACCTCACCAAGTTCCGGCCCGGCAACATCATCAGCGACGCGGTCTTCTTCAACCGCTCGACCATGACCGAGGCGCAGATCCAGTCCTTCCTGCAGGCGAAGATGCCCAGCTGTCGCGCCGGATACACCTGCCTGAAGAACTACTACGACACCTCGCGGACCACCACGGCCGACGCGATGTGCGGCAAGTACTCGGGGGGCGTCCGCGAACGTGCGTCCCGCATCATCTACAAGGTCGCACAGGCCTGCGGGATCAATCCGCAGGTGATCCTGGTGATGCTCCAGAAGGAGCAGGGCCTCATCCTGTCGTCGGCGCCGTCGTCATACAACTATCGCTCGGCGATGGGACAGGGATGCCCCGACACGGCCGCGTGCGACACCCGGTACTACGGCTTCTTCAATCAGGTCTTCGGCGGGGCGTGGCAGCTGAAGCGCTACGCGAATCCGCCAGGCACGTCCAAGTTCTTCACGTGGTACGCACCGGGCAAGACGTGGAACATCCTCTACAACCCGAAGTCCTCGTGCGGGAGGTCGGCGGTGTATGTCCAGAACCAGGCGACCGCCAACCTGTACTACTACACGCCGTACCAGCCCAACGCCGCTGCGCTGCGCGCCGGCTACGGCACGGGAGACGGCTGCTCGTCGTACGGCAACCGCAACTTCTACCAGTTCTTCACCGACTGGTTCGGCTCCACGCAGGGTGCGCCCGCGGCCGCGGGCTACCCGGTATCGGGCGCCATCGCCACCGAATGGAAGCGGATGGGGGGCGCGACCGGTGCTCTCGGGAACCCGGCCGCGGCCGTGACGACGGTGACCGACCCCAACGGCAACGGGCTGGCCCAGAAATTCGCGGGCGGATTCATCCACTCGTCGAGCGCGGGCACGTTCTCGTCGCTCACGCCGATCATGGTGGCCTACAGTGCAGCCGGCTGGCTCCGTGGCGACCTCGGCTGGCCGGTCGCCCAGTCGACGTGCACCAGCGGGACGTGCACGCAGCCGTTCGCCGGCGGCATCATCTCCTACACCGGCAATGCCGCCGCTGTCACGACGCTGAACGTCTCCGCACGGGCCATCCAGGCCGAGTACACCGCCCGGGGCGGTGCCAAGGGACCGCTGGGCGAGCCGGTGTCGAGCGTGCAGGTCGTGTCGAACGCGAAGGGCAGCGGTCTCGTGCGCAAGTACGACGGCGGATGGATCCACTCCTCGAAGGCGGGCACCTTCTCGACCATGGCCGACTTCGTGGCCCTCTACAACGCGGCGGGTTGGGTGCCGGGCAGCCTCGGCTGGCCCACGGGTGCCGAGAAGTCGATCAGCGCTGCCAGCGGCAGCGGGCGTGCCCAGACCTTCCAGGGCGGGTCGATCCATTCCTCCACGCACGGGGCGTTCGTGACGCCCGCGCGAGTCATGACCGCCTATTCCGCGGCCGGAGGGGTGAAGGGGAGCCTGGGCTGGCCGAGCAGTGCGCAGCTGTGCACGAGCAAGGCATGCGTCCAGCGGTTCGTGGGCGGCATCATCAGCTACGTCGACGGCGATCCCGCGACCGCCCACACGGGAGTCAACGCGGCCGCGATCAACAAGGCGGCAGCAGAGCAGACCCGCGTGACGGGTGCATTGGGCACGTCGCAGCCCGCGCAGCTCGTCGCCGACCGCAACGGCTCAGGCATGGCCAAGAAGTACGCCAAGGGCTGGATCCACTCGTCCGGCTACGGCACGTTCGTCTCCTCGAACACCGTCATGACGGCCTACAGCGGCGCGGGATGGGTGCGCGGCGGGCTCGGCTGGCCGACGGGCGTCGAGACCTGCGCGGCCACGCTCTGCTCGCAGACCTTCGACGGCGGCGTCGTCGTCTACATGCCGGGAAAGCCTGCTGTCACGGTCCTCGACATGGGTCCGGACGAGTTGGCAGCGGTGCGCGCCGCGACGTCCGCCGGCCTGGGCAAGGCGCAGACCGGCGTGCAGACCGTGACCGACCGCAACGGCAACGGGCTGGTGCGCAGATACGCCCAGGGATGGGTCCACGCGTCGTCGCGCGGCGCGTTCGCCTCGTCGACGAAGATCATGACCGCGTACAGCGCAGCGGGGTGGCTGCGCGGATACCTCGGCTGGCCGCGCTCCGCCGAGACGGCGGTGACCGACCCCAACGGCAACGGGACCGCACAGTCGTTCGCGGGCGGCTGGATCCACTCCTCGGCGGCGGGCAGCTTCGCCTCCTCGTCCACGGTGATGACCGCCTACAGCGCGGCCGGTTGGGTGCGAGGCTCCCTCGGATGGCCGATCGGCGCGGAGCTGTGCACCGGCAGCGCCTGCATGCAGCCGTTCAGCGGCGGGATCATCGAGTACGTCAAGGGCAAGGCCGCCACCGCGCGGATCGGTGTGCACGCCGCAGCGATCACGACCGCGGCGGCGGAGCAGACGAGCGTCACAGGCGCCCTCGGGGCGCCGCAGACCGGCGTCCAGGCCGTCGCGGATGTGAAGGGGAGCGGTCTGACGCAGCGCTTCGCGAAGGGATGGGTGCACTCGTCCTCACGGGGCACCTTCGTCTCATCCATGACGGTGATGACCGCGTACAGCAAGGCGGGCTGGCTTCGCGGAGCGCTCGGATGGCCGACCGGCGTCGAGCGCTGCTCGGGCGGCACATGCGCGCAGACGTTCGTCGGCGGCACGATCAGCTACACGAAGGGCAAGCCCGCCACGGTCAAGCTCAAGTGAGGCGCGCGAGCAGACCGGTAAACTGGCGGGCATGAAGGTACTGCTCACTGGAGCTGACGGTTTCATCGGTTCACATCTGGCTGAGCAGCTGGTTCGGGACGGTCACGACGTTCGCGCGCTCGTGCTCTATAACTCGTTCGACTCGCGTGGGTGGCTCGACGGGCTCGATCCGGAGGTCGCCGCCCACATCGACTTCCTTCCCGGCGACGTGCGCGACCCTGCGCTGATGATGTCGGCGGTGAGCGATCGCGACGCGGTGCTGCACCTGGCGGCGCTCATCGCGATCCCGTACTCCTACGCCGCCCCCGACCTGTACGTGCAGACGAACATCCAGGGCACCCTGAATCTGCTCAACGCGGCGCGCGCCGCCGACGTGAGCCGGTTCATCCACACCTCCACGAGCGAGGTGTACGGCACGGCCCGCTACGTGCCGATGGACGAAGCGCATCCGCTCCAAGGTCAGTCGCCCTACTCGGCGTCGAAGATCGCGGCGGATCAGATGGTGAACGCGTACTACTCGTCGTTCGGGCTGCCGGCCCTCACGATCCGCCCGTTCAACACCTTCGGGCCCCGGCAGTCGGCGCGCGCGGTGATTCCCACGATCGTCAGCCAGCTCGCCGCGGGCAAGCGCGAGATCCAGCTGGGCGCGCTCACCCCCACGCGTGACTTCACCTACGTCCCCGACACCGTCGCCGGGTTCACGGCCGCCCTGACGAGCACGGCGGGCGTCGGTGAGGTGATCAACCTCGGCGTGGGGTTCGAGGTGTCGATCGGGCAGACCTTCGACCTGATCGCCGAGGTGATGGGCGTCGACGCCACGGCGACCGAGGATCCCCGGCGCCTCCGCCCCGCGAACTCCGAAGTCGAGCGCCTCTTCTCCGACAACCGCAAGGCGAAGGAGCTGCTCGGCTGGCGTCCGCGGTTCGACGGCATCGACGGCTTCCGGGAGGGGCTGCGGGTGACGGCCGAGTGGTTCACCGAACCGGCGAACCTCGCGCGGTACCGAACCGACGCCTACGTCGTATGAGCTCCGCGGGCGAGGTCGTATCGGCGGTCCGCGACGTCGTCGGGAACGAGCCGTTCGTCGGCCTGCACGTCCCCGACATCACGGCGGTCGAGAAGCAGCGCGTCCAGGAGTGCCTGGACTCGACCTTCGTGTCGAGCGTGGGAGCGTTCGTCTCGGAGTTCGAGCGCGGGATCGCGGCTTTCACAGGAGCGGCGCACGGCATCGCGGTGTCCAACGGGACCTCCGCGCTGCAGGTCGCGCTGGAGCTGGCGGGGGTCCGCCCCGGCGACGACGTCATCGTGCCGACGCTGTCGTTCGTCGCCACCGCCAACGCGGTCAGCCACGTCGGGGCTCAGCCGTTCTTCGTGGACAGCGATCCCGAGACCCTCGGCATGTCGGTCGAGGCGGTCGCCGAGGTGCTCCGGACCGCGAAGCCATCGGCCGAGGGCCCACTCAACGCGGTCACCGGCCGACGGATCGCCGCGATCGTCCCCATGCACACGCTCGGGCATCCGATGCGCATCGCCGAGCTCGTGGCTCTCGCCGCCGAGTTCGATGTCCCCGTCGTGGAGGATGCCGCCGAGTCCCTGGGCAGCCGCGCCGGCCGCACGCACACCGGCACCTTCGGTCGGGTCGGCATCGTGAGCTTCAACGGGAACAAGATCCTCACGACCGGCGGCGGCGGGATGATCCTCACCGATGACGACGAACTCGCCCGTCGCGCCCGGCATCTCACGACGACGGCCAAGCTCCCGCACCGCTGGGAGTTCGAGCACGACGAGGTGGCCTACAACTACCGCATGCCGAACCTCAATGCGGCCCTCGGCGTGGCGCAGCTCGAGCGGCTGCCGGGATTCCTCGAGGCCAAGAGGCGCCTCGCCGCGCGGTACCGGGAGCGGTTCGCCGACGTGCCCGGTGCCGACTTCCTCGACGAGCCGGCCGGGACCGACAGCAACTTCTGGCTGTGCGCCGTCCGGTTCGACGGCGGGCGCTCAGTGCGCGACGACGTGCTGACGGCCACGAACGACGACGGCCTGCAGTGCCGGCCGATGTGGAATCTGCTGCACCTCCAGGCTCCGTATCGACACCTTCCGCATGCGGCGGTACCGGCAGCCGAGGAGCTCCACGCGAGCGTCGTGTGCATCCCGAGCTCGCCTGCCCTGGCGGCGTCATGAGGACGATCGCCGTTCTCACCGGCACGCGCGCCGACTACGGTCTGCTGCGACGACTCCTCCACGAGATCCAGGCCGAGCCGCAGCTCGACCTCCGGCTCATCGTCACGGGCACCCACCTCAGCGAGGCCTTCGGGCGCACGGTCTCGGAGATCGAGCTCGACGGCTTCGACGTCGCGGCCTCGGTCCCGATCTGGTCGGGGGACGACTCCCGCCTCGACACGGCAGCCGACGTCGGGGCGGCCATCCCCGGCTACGCGCGCGCTCTGGCCGACATCGACCCGGACGTGCTGATCGTGCTCGGCGACCGGCTCGAGGCGTTCGCGGCGGCCACTGCCGCGACCATCCTCTCGGTGCCTGTCGCGCACATCCACGGCGGCGAGCTGACCGAGGGCGCGATGGACGACGCGCTGCGACACTCGATCACGAAGATGTCGTACCTGCACTTCACCTCCACGGCCGACCACCGGCGCCGCGTGATACAGCTGGGCGAGGAGCCCGACCGGGTGTTCTTCCACGGCGCTCCGATCGTCGACGCCGTGGCGGCCCTCGACCTCCTGTCGCGCGACGAGGTCGAGAGCCGGTTCGGCGTGCGGATGCCGTCGCCGACGGCGCTGGTGACGTTCCATCCTGCGATCATGGATGCCGCGCCCCCGGAGGAGCTGGTCGACGAGATGCTCGCTGGGCTCGCTGCGGTCGACGGCCTGCATGTGATCGTGACGGGGTCCAACTCCGACATCGGGACCGCGGACGTGCGGGCACGGATCGCCGCCTTCGTCGCCGCTGACCCGTCGCGCGTCGACTTCGTCGAGTCCTTCGGGCAGCTCGGATATCTCAGCGCGATGCGCGCGGCATCCGTCGTCGTCGGCAATTCGTCCAGCACCATCCTCGAGGCGCCGGTGCTCGGCGTGCCGTCCGTGCTCGTCGGGGATCGCCAGCACGGGCGACCGCTTTCGCCGACCGTGTCGACCCCGCGGCCGACGCGCGACGCGATCGAGGACGCCGTCCGCGCTGCTCTCGCCGGCACCCGAGGGGTGGGGGAGTCCGCGATCTTCGGCTCGCCCGGGTTCGCGGAGCGCGTCGTCCGCACCCTGCTCGAGCACGACATCCCGCGTCCGCCCCGCAAGTCCTTCCACGACCTCGAAAGGCGGGTCACCCGATGACCGACGCTGTCTATGTGATCGCCGAAGCGGGTGTCAACCACAACGGCTCGCTCGAAACGGCGAAGGAGCTGGTGGATCTGGCGGTGTCCGCGGGAGCGGACGCCGTGAAGTTCCAGACGTTCTCGGCCGACTCGCTCGCCTTGGAGAGCGCGGCGCTGGCCGACTATCAGCGGCAGTCGGCGGACGACGCGCGATCGCAGCACGACATGCTGCGCCAGCTCGAGCTGAGCCATGACGAGTTCCGCGCCCTCCGCGACCACTGCGAGTCGCGCGGCATCCGATTCCTGTCCACCGCATTCGATCTGCAGGGCCTCGACTTCCTCGTGACCGAGCTGGGCATCCCCCTGGTGAAGATCGCGTCCGGCGATCTCACCTTCGCGCCGCTGCTCGTCGCGGCAGGGCGGACGGGGCTGCCCGTCATCCTGTCGACCGGGATGGCGGACCTCTCCGAGATCGCTCGCGCCCTTCGGTTCATCGCAGCAGGACTCGCGCAGGCGAACGGCCTCTGGGGTCGCGCCGATCGCCTGACTCCGGAGCTGCTCGATCGCTGCTGGGAGCGGCGGAACGAGTCCGTCGACTTCGCCGCGCACGTCACGATCTTCCACTGCACGACCCAGTATCCGGCCGCCGACGAGAACCTCGACCTGCGTGCGCTGCAGACCATCGCGGCGACCTTCGGCCATCGCGTCGGGTACTCGGACCACTCGCTGGGCTCGCTCGCGTCGGTGCTCGCCGTCGGACTGGGCGCCGTCGCGGTCGAGAAGCACTTCACCTTCGACACGGAGGCGGAGGGACCGGATCACGCCGCCTCGCTCGGTCCGGACGCGCTCCGCGACTACGTCGCCGACCTGCGGCGGGTGCCGACGATGCTCGGATCGGACGAGAAGCGCTGTCAGCCGGTCGAGGCGCCCACCCGTGCGGTAGTCCGTCGCAGTCTGGTGGCGGCGCGCGACATCCCGGCCGGTGCCGTCTTCGGCGAGGACGACCTCGTCTGCTTCCGCCCGGCGTCGGGCCGCAGCGCGTTCGACTTCTGGGAGGTCGTCGGCAGCGAGGCATCCCGCGCGTACTCCCGCGGGGATCTCATCGATGGCTGAGTACGTGCTGCTCGGCGGCGGCGGCCACGCCCGGTCGGTGCTGGCAGCCCTGCGTCTGCGCGATCTGCCGGTGCGAGGCTATCTCGCGCCGGCTCCGTCGACGACGATGCCCGGTCTCGCCCATCTCGGCGGAGACGAGCAGCTGGAGCTGCTCGAGCCGGGCGACGTGGCGATCGTGAACGGCCTCGGGACGACCGAGTCCACGCGAGCCCGTCAGGCCCTTCACGAGGCCGTGGTGCGGCGCGGATTCACCGTGGCGCAGGTGCTCCACCCGCGGGCGTTCATCGATCCCGGGGCGAAGGTCGCCGAGGGGGTCCAGGTGCTCGCGGGGGCTGTCGTCAACGTCGGCGCGGAGTTGCAGGAGGGGGCGCTCGTCAACTCCGGTGCGATCATCGAACATGACACGGTGGTCGGGCCGCACGCACACGTCGCTCCCGGCGCCGTCCTTGCCGGCGGAGTGCGGATCGGCGGCGGTGCGCTCGTCGGCCTGGGTGCGCGTGTCATTCAGGGCATCAGCGTGGGCGCGGGCAGTGTGGTCGGCGCGGGTGCCGTCGTCGTGTGCGACATTCCGGCCGGTGTGACCGTCGTGGGCGTGCCGGCGCGGCCCCGAGCAGACGAAGGACGGACACAGTGATCGACAAGACGCTTCTCACGGTCGGCCCGGAGGTGAGCCTGCGTGACGCACTCGTGAGCCTGGATCGCAGCGGACGGCAGGTCGTCTTCGTCGAGGATGCCTCGGGCCGGCTGATCGGCGCCGTCAGCGACGGCGACATCCGGCGCGGCCTTCTCTCCGGCGCCTCGCTGGACGACCTCGTCACCCGCGTCATGAACATCGCACCGGCGACGGTGCCGCCGACGGCGACGCAGGAGGACGTCGACGCGCTCAAGGGTCAGCGCGGAATCCGGATCGTCGCCGTCGTCGACGACGACCACCGGATCGTCGACGTCGTGGGCGAGGGCGAGCACATCGCCACTCCGCTGACCACTCCCGTCGTCCTCATGGCAGGGGGCCGGGGGCAGCGCCTGTACCCGATCACCAAGGACATCCCGAAGCCGCTCGTGCCGGTGGGCGACATCCCGATGATCGACATCATCCTCGGACGCCTGCGAGATCAGGGGTTCCGCCGGGTGCACGTGTCGGTGAACCACCTCGGGCATCTCATCGAGGAGCATCTCGGCGACGGGGAGCGCCTGGGTCTCGACATCACCTACCTTCACGAGACGGCGCCGCTGGGCACGGCGGGCGCGCTCGCCCAGCTCAAGGGCGAGACCGACAGCGAGCTCGTCGTGATGAACGCCGACCTCCTCACCAACGTCGATCTGCGTCGGATGCTGGGGTTCCACCGCCGAACCGACGCGTCGGCGACGATCGGCGTGCGCGAGTACGGATTCGAGATCCCCTTCGGCGTCGTGCGCCGGGAGGGCGACCTCGTCACGTCGCTGGCGGAGAAACCCCATCACCAGGAGCTGGTGAGCGCGGGCATCTACGTGCTCGAACCGCACGCACTCGCCTCGCTGGAGGTCGACGAGTACTGCGACATGCCGACGCTGCTCGCGCGCCTGATCGATGACGGTCGCCCCGTCGGCGCCTTCGAGATCCACGAGGAGTGGATCGATGTGGGGCGGCCCGAGGACCTCGAACGCGCCCGTCGGGCGTGGGAGCGGAGCATCCGATGAGGATCTGCACGATCACCGTCCGCGCCGGATCGAAGGGCGTGCCCGGGAAGAACCTCCGGGTCGTCGCGGGTCGCCCGCTGTTCGGTCACTCGGTCGTCCAGGCCGCGAGGTCCGGCCTGTTCGACGAGGTCGTGGTGTCGAGCGATTCGCCGCAGATCCTCGAGCTGGCTCCGACGTTCGGCGCGACCGGCGTCGTGGTCCGCCCGCCCGAGATGGCGACGGACACGGCGGGGAAGGTCCCGGCGATCGCCCACGCCGTCCGCGAGACCGAGCTGCGCACGGGTCGGGCGTTCGACGTGTGCGTCGACCTCGATGCGACCAGCCCGCTGCGCACGATCGACGACATCCGCGGCGCCGTCGCCATGTTCGAGGCCTCCCGCCCCGACTCGCTCATCACGGGCGCGGAGGCGCGTCGGAATCCCTACTTCAACCTCGTGGAGGAGCTGCCCGACGGCACGGTGGCCGTCAGCAAGACGCCGGATGACGCGGTCCTGCGCCGTCAGGACGCGCCGCGATGCTTCGATATGAACGGGTCGATCTACGTGTGGAGGCGCGAGGCGCTGCTCGAGGACCAGGTGGTGTTCTTCCCGTCCACGATCCTGTACGAGATGCCCGCCGAGCGGTCCACCGACGTCGACAGCGAGTTCGACTTCGCCGTGGTGGAGTGGCTCATGAGCCGACGGACCGATCTGTGACGCAAGCCGGAGACCTCGAGTCCCGCACCTCGAGCACGATGCGCCGGTTCCTCGATCTCGAGGACGAGGCACCCTCCGACCTGCTCGAGGTGCTGCCCGGGGCTACCGTTCCGTTCTGGGCTCTGGTGCGGATGCAGATCTTCTGGATGCTCTCCGCCGAGCACACCGGCAGCGTCGACGTCGTCAGGGCGAGCGAGTGGACGCGCTGGGGGGAGGCGAGGCGCGTGGCACGGGGCTACCTGCCGAGTCGGTGGGATGCCGTCCGCCGGGCCGGTCGGCACGACGTGGCCTTCTACGTCTCCGGCGGGACGCTCGCGCTCGACGGCGACAAGGCGCGCAACTGGCTCGTCGACGACTTCGCCGAGGCCGCCGGGGATGCTCTCGTGGTGCAGACGCGCCCGCTGCCGGCGGCGATCGGCCTCCCCGCGTTCCGGCCGACGCTCAGCATGGAATCCGCGACCGCGCGATCACGGTGGCGAGCCCGGGGCACGGCGCCTTCGCAGGAGGCGATCCGTTCGATGGACCGCCTGCTCGACGCGTTCGCGCGGCATCTCGACCAGCCGCCGGGCGCCTTCGCGCCCATCGGGCGTCGGGTGCGGCCGACCGAACTGCTCCGCCCGCTCCAGCTCGAGGAGCTCTCGCGCCTGCTCGAGCGCGTGCAGCCCAAGGTCGTGCTGTTCGACAACGGCTCGTACACGTATCACGGCGAATGGGTCGGCCTGATGAAGGACGCCGGGGCATGGGTCGCCGAGCCGCAGCACGGCTGGATCGGACCTTCGCATGCCGCTTACAACTACGGCGCCGCGTTCGAGGAGGCGGCCCTCCGACGCGCCCTCCCGGATGAGGTGCTGACGTTCGGCAGCTATTGGTCGGACTCCATCCGACACCCTGGCGTCGTCACCGCGATCGGCAAGCCGCACCTGGAGCGCGAGGCTTCGTCCGTGCCGGAGACGAGGGCCCGCCGCATCCTCGTGGTGTCCTCCCGGACAGATCCGGACGCCACCGACGCCTTCGTCGTCGGTCTGCGAGCGGCGCTGGGCGGCGAGTGGTCGATCGTCTTCCGGCCGCACCCGGGTGAGCGCTCCGAGACCTCACGGCGCTACCCGTCCCTCTCGGCCGACTCCGGGGTGACGATCGACGACGCTCCCGACGTCTACGCGACGCTGAAGCAGTCGGCGGTGGTGATCGGCGAGGCCAGCACGGTGCTCTACGAGGCGCGCGCCTTCGGGTGCCACGTCATCCCGCGCGACAGCCCCTTCGCCGACAGCGTCATCGGCGATGCGTTCGGCGATCGGGTGAGCGACGTGGCTCAGGCCGTCCGCCGCATCGAGGCACTGGCGCCCGACCACACCGGCGAGGCCCCGACCGACTCGAGCATCTGGGCGCCGCAGTCCGTGGCGTCGTTCCGGGAGTGGGTCTCCGGTCGCCGTGCGCAGCGGCGTGCACCCTGATCGACGGCGAGGCGCGGCATCCGTCGAAAGCGCACAGGTTCGCTGACTTAGAATGTGCTGATCCCCGTGGCGACTTCCGTCGCTGCGCGCCGAATGAGTGAGGCCCGTGACCGATACCCGAGACCTCTTCAGCGCCGTCCCGCGTTCCGAGTTCGACACCCCCGGCAAGAGCCGCGGGCTGATCGACGTCGTGCGGTGGCGCTACCTGCTGCGCCTGCTGATCCGCACCGGTGTCACGACCCGCTACCGCAACTCCGTCCTCGGGTGGACCTGGTCGTACGTCCGCCCCGCGGCGCAGTTCCTGGTGTTCTGGATCGTCCTGGGCCTGTTCCTGCAGCTCGACCGTGACATCGAGAACTACGCGATCTATCTCTTCAGCGGGATCGTGGTGATCAACCTCTTCTCCGAGGCGTTCAAGAACGCGACGACCTCGATCGTCGGGAATGCCGCGCTCGTGCGCAAGGTGTTCCTCCCGCGTCAGCTCTTCGCGGTCTCCGCCGTTGTCGTGGCGTTCGTCCACTTCCTGCCGCAGGTCGGCCTGCTTCTGGTGGTCTGTCTCGTGCTGGGCTGGATCGTCAACATCTCGATCCTCTCGGTGCTGGCGATCTTCGCGGGCGTGGTGATCGTCATGCTCTTCGCGCTCGGGCTCGGACTGCTGTTCGGCGCGATCAACGTGCGGTACAGGGATGCCGAGAACATCGTGGAGCTTCTGCTCCTGCTGGCGACCTGGGCTTCACCCGTGCTCTACTCGTGGACCCAGGTCAAAGAGGCGATCGACATGCTCGGTTGGCCGCAGTGGGTCCTCGAGCTGTACATGCTCAATCCCATCACCCAGGGCGTGGAGCTCTTCCACTTCGCGTTCTGGCGTCCGGCGACGGCCGGTGCGTTCGAGGTCCCGCCGGGCCTGGCATGGAACACGCTCGCGACGTTCCTCATCGCCGTGGTGACCCTGCTGCTCGGGCAGCTCGTGTTCCGCCGCCTCGAGGGAAGGTTCGCGCAAGACCTATGAGCCAGCAGACGACGATCAAGCCCAGCATCATCATCGACGGCGTGCGCAAGCGGTTCACGCTCAATCACGCCTATTCGCTCAAGGACACCGTCGTGTCCTGGATCAAGCGACGCAAGCTGACGAGCGAGTTCGAGGCGCTCAAGGGCATCGACCTCACCATCAGCGAGGGCCAGTCCGTCGCCGTGCTCGGCCTCAACGGCTCGGGCAAGTCCACGCTCCTGAAGCTGATCTCGGGCGTCATGGAGCCCGACGACGGCGAGGTGCTCACGCGAGGACGGGTAGCGGGACTCATCGAGGTCGGCGCGGGTTTCCACCCCGAGCTCTCGGGCCGCGAGAACGTGTTCCTCAACGCCGCGATCCTGGGCATGAAGAAGCACGAGATCGAGGCCCGCTACGACGAGATCGTCGCGTTCAGCGAGATCGAGGAGTTCATCGACCAAGAGGTCAAGCACTACTCCTCCGGCATGTTCATGCGGCTCGCGTTCTCCGTCGCCATCCACGTCGAGCTCGACGTGCTGCTCGTCGACGAGATCCTTTCGGTGGGAGACGCTCCGTTCCGCGAGAAGTGCCGTCTCAAGTTCGAGGAGCTCATCGCGCAGCGCAAGACGCTGCTGATCGTGAGCCACGACCTCGACATGGTGCGCGAGCTGTGCGACCGCGGTGTCGTCCTCAGCAGGGGAGAGATCGTGTACGACGGCCCCATCGAGGGGGCGGTCCGCCTGGTGGAGTCGTGATCGGCGCCTGGGCGGGCGCCCTGCCCGCGCTCCTCGTCGCGTTCGCGGTCGTGTTCCTGCCGGGTCTGGTCATGGGTGCCGGACTGCGGCTCCGCGGGCTCGCGCTGTGGGCGATCGCACCGCTGATCGGCGTCGCGACATTCGCCGGCCTCGCACTCGTCTACGGCGCGGCGCGGATCCCGTGGTCGGCGTGGTCGATCCTGGTCGGCGTCGCCGCGCTGGCGGGTCTCGCATGGCTGGTCGGATGGTGGCTCGGGCCGCGCCGGCCCACCACGCGAACGTCGTCGCGTGCGATCCTCCTCCTGACGGCGGGGCTCGTGATCGGCATCGGACTCACGACCGTGCGATTCGTCATCTACGTCAACGATCCCGCGGCCATCTCGATGACCAACGACGCCGTGTTCCACCTCAACGCGGTGCGACACATCCTCGAGACCGGGTCGGCCTCGTCGCTGCAGATCAGCTCCGTGGTGGGGGGCAGGGGCTTCTACCCCGCAGCCTGGCACGCCCTCGCCTCGGCCGTCGTGCTCTTCACCGGTGTCGAGATCCCGGTCGCGGCCAACATGGTCTCGCTGGTCATCGCCGCCGGGGTGTGGACGCTCGGCGTCACCTGGTTCGCGCAGCGGATGACGGGCGCCGCCTCATCCGTCGCAGCCCTGACGGCCGCGCTGTCGGCATCCCTCGTCGTCTTCCCGCTGCTGATGTTCCAGTGGGGCGTCGTCTACTCGTTCGCCCTCTCGCTGGCCCTCGTCCCCGCCGTCGCCGGACTCGTGGTCGGCTCGGTGCGGTGGATGACGACCGATGCCCCGGTCCTCGGACGTCTTCGGCCGGCGGTACTGCTGGGCGCCCTCCTGGTCGCGGGCCTGGGTGCCATCGCGCTCTCGCAGCCGGCGTCGCTCCTCACCTGGGCGATCATCGCGGTGTCGTGGTTCACGTGGTGGGCGATCCCCGCGGCGGCTTCCGCCGGACGTCGTGCTCGCACGGCGCTCGTCGCCGCGCTCGCCGCGGCGTGGGTGGCCTTCGCGCTGCTGTGGTTCGCACTCACCCGGAGCACCTCTGGGTCTCACTGGCCTCCGTTCCGCAGCAAGCTCGAGGCCGTCGTCGACGTGCTCCTGAACGGGCCGGTGCTGCTTCCGGTGCTCGCCGGCGTCAGCATCCTGATGATCGCCGGAATCGTCGTGGCGGTCCTGCACCGCGAACTGCGCTGGCTGGCAACCGCATGGCTCGTGCTGGGCGGCCTCTACGCGGCCGCCGCGTCGGTCGGCAATCCGATCGTCCGCCGCGTCCTGCTCGGGGCGTGGTACGCCGATCCCTACCGGATCGCGGCGGCATGCGCCGTCGTGATCGTGCCGCTCGCGGCCGTCGGACTCGCGTGGATCGCATCGTGGGCGACCCGCTCGATCTCGCGCAGGCGCGGGGAGGAGGCCGAGGCGCTCGGCGCGACCTGGGGTCTCGCCGCGGTGGCGGCGCTCGGCATCGCCTCCCTGATCGCCGCGCCGATGATCCAGATGCGCGCGGTGACGCAGGGGACGGTGGATGCCGAGTCGCGCTACATCACCGAGGACTACCTCTCGCCCGATGAGCGCGCCCTTCTCGAACGTCTCGACGAGAACGTCGGCGAGGACGACCGGGTGATCGGCAACCCGTCCACCGGCATGGGCTTCGGGTACATGCTCAGCGGCCGCGACGTCTTTCCGCGCACATGGGCCCACCCGCGGACGCCGGAGTGGGCGATCATCCAGAACGAGCTGCGCGAGGCCGGGTCCGACCCGGCGGTCTGCGATGCGCTCGAGGTCTACGGCTCGCCGTCGTTCGTGCTCGACTTCGGGCTCGGCGAGGACACTCCCGGACGCTACGAGCTCGAGGGCATGACGGACTTCGCCGGACAGCCCGGGTTCGAGCTGGTCGACAGCGAGGGCGAGGCGTCGCTGTGGCGGATCACCGCGTGCGAGCGGTGAGACAGAACCCGGCCGGACTAGGATTGCGTGATATGCCCGCCCCCGTGCACAGCCTTCTGGTCGTCGTTCCGGCGCTCAACGAGGAGGAGTCGGTCGCTGCGGTGGTGCGCAGCGTCCGTGAGGCGGTCCCGGGCGCGGTGTGCCTCGTCGTCGACGACGGATCGACGGATGGCACGGCCCGCGTGGCCGGTGCCGCCGACGCGACCGTGCTGCGCCTGCCGTTCAACCTCGGCGTCGGGGGGGCGATGCGCGCCGGATTCCGGTACGCCAGGGACCACGGCCACTCGATCGTCGTCCAGGTCGACGCGGACGGTCAGCACGATCCGGCCTACATCCCCGACCTCATCGCGGGGCTGGATGAGGCCGACGTCGTCATCGGCGCGCGCTTCGCGGGAGTCGGCGACTACGGCGCCCGCGGCCCGCGACGATGGGCGATGCGCACCCTCGCGTGGGCGGTGAGCCGCGTCGCCGGGCGCCGGCTCGACGACGTCACGAGCGGGTTCAAGGCGAACGGTCCGGCGGCGGTGCGCCTGTTCGCCGACACCTACCCCGCGGAATACCTCGGCGACACGGTCGAGGCGCTCGTGATCGGGGCCCGCGCGGGTCTGCGGCTCACACAGCATCCCGTCGCCATGCGCCCCCGCCAGGCAGGCGAACCGTCGCACCAGCCGCTGCGCGCGACGGTGTACCTGGTCCGCGCGGGCATGGCCTTCCTGCTCGCCCTCCTTCGTCCTCGTGTGCCCATCCCGGCGGAGGTCGCCGCATGACCCCGATGACCTACGCCTTCGGCATCGCCGCCGCGCTGCTCGCACTCGTCGCGATCATCGAGCTGATGCGTCGCGCCACGCTCCGCGAGCGGCATGCGGTGTGGTGGCTCGTCGGCGGAGTCCTCGCGCTCATCGTGGCGATCTTCCCGCAGACGCTCACGTGGGCCGCTCAGCTTCTGGGCATCGCGGTGCCGACGAACCTGGTGTTCTTCATCGCGATCGGGCTGCTGTTCCTCGTCAGCCTGCAGTACGGAGCCGAGCTCACCCGGGTCGAGGACAAGATCCGCACGCTCGCCGAGCAGAGCGCCTTCCACGAGCTGCGACTGGCAGAGCTCGAGCAGTCCGCGCGGGACTCCCTCGGCACACCGTCGGGTGCCGACGAGTCGCCCGCCGACACGGCGCCCGACGACGGCTCGGACGCGTCGCGATGACCTCGGCAGGCACCGGCCGCACAGCGGTCGTCATCGCCTCGCGCCTGTTCGTGCCCGAGGTGAGCGCCGGCGCGTTCCGCCTGGGGGCGCTGGCACGAGGGCTGACGGATGCCGCGGCATCCGTCACCGTCGTGACCACGGTGCCGCCGCAGCACGCTCCTGCGACGCCCGACCCCGCGGGCGTCTCGGTCTCTCGCTGGCCGGTGCTGCGCGACAGCGGGGGGAATGTGCGCGGCTACCTGCAGTACGCCAGCTTCGACGTTCCCCTGCTCCTGCGGCTGATCTTCCGCCGATGGAGCCTCGCGGTGGCCGAGTCGCCTCCCACCACGGGGCTCGTCGTCGCCATGGCGGCGGCGGTGCGACGCCGTCCCTTCGCGTACTACGCCGCCGACGTGTGGACCGACGGCGTGAAGTCGATGGGCGCTTCGTCGGCGGTGGTCGAGGTCATGCGACGGATGGAGCGCGCGGTGCTGCGACGCGCGGCCGTCACCCTGTCGATCTCCGACGAGGTGACCGACCGACTGGTCGCGCTCGGTGCCGATCGCGAACGAGTGGTGGTGGTCGGCAACGGCATCGACACCGACGTCTTCGCTCCCGGCGTCGCGCCCGCCGCCGATGAGCGCTACTTCGTCTACACCGGCACGATGTCGGAGTGGCAGCGCCCCGAGATCTTCGTGCGCGCCTTCGCCGCCATCGCGCAGGAGCATCCGGATGTGAGGCTGCGGTTCTTCGGCCAGGGCGCGGTCGAGCGCGATCTGCGATCCCTCGCCGAGCAGCTGGTCCCCGGCCGCGTCGTCTTCGGCGGCGTCGTCAGTCCTGCGGAGTCGGCGTCGTGGATCCGCGGTGCGACCGCGGCGCTCGTGAGCATCGCTCCCGGGATCGGCTACGACTTCGCCCGTCCGACCAAGACCTACGCTGCCGCCGCGTGCGGCACGCCGGTGCTGTTCACCGGGGCGCGCTCCGGCCGGGAGCTCGTCGCGGATGCCGAGCTCGGCGAAGCCGTGGAGTTCGAGACGGATGCCGTCGCCGACGCCATGCGACGGCTGCTGGACGCGGAGGCGTCGGGGGAGACCGAGCGCCGTCGTCCGGAGCGGGCGGCGTGGGCCCTCGCGCACGTCTCGCTGGCCGCTGTGGGCCAGCGGGCCGCGGAGGCGGTGCTGTCGGCACTCAGCAGGCGGCCATGACCGCCGGATACAATCGAGCCGCACCCCGCACCGGACTGCGGCATGGTGCAAGGAGCCCCCGAACGTGACCCACTCTTCCGCCGTGCGCATCGTCGAATCGGCCGACGTCTCCCCCGACGCCCACATCGGCGACGGATCCTCGATCTGGCATCTCGCCCAGGTGCGCGAGCAGGCCGTCCTCGGTCGCAACTGCATCGTCGGCCGCGGCGCCTACATCGGCACCGGCGTCGTGCTGGGCGACAACTGCAAGGTCCAGAACTACGCGCTGGTATACGAGCCCGCGAAGCTGGGCGATGGAGTGTTCATCGGCCCGGCGGTCGTGCTGACCAACGACACGTATCCGCGGGCGATCAACGCGGACGGGTCTCTCAAGAGCGCGCACGACTGGGAGCCGGTCGGGGTCACGATCGAGACCGGCGCCTCCATCGGCGCCCGTGCGACGTGCGTCGCACCCGTGACGATCGGCGCGTGGGCCACCGTCGCCGCCGGTGCCGTGGTCGTCAAGGACGTCCCGCCGTTCGCCCTCGTGGCCGGGGTCCCCGCCCGCCGGCTCGGATGGGTCGGCAAGGCCGGCATCCCCCTCACCCGCGAGGCGCCCGAGGGCGCCTGGATCTGCCCGGCGACGGGCGCGCGCTACATCGAGTCCGACGGACACCTGACAGAGGAGATCGCGTGAGCGAGTTCATCCCGCCCGCCAAGCCCATCATCGGCGACGAGGAGCGCGAGGCGGTCGACCGCGTGCTGCGCAGCGGCATGGTCGCCCAGGGGCCGGAGGTCGCCGCATTCGAGCGGGAGTTCGCCGACCACTTCGTGCAGGGCCGCCCCGTCGTCGCGGTCAACTCCGGAACAGCCGGCCTGCACCTGGGCCTCCTCGCCGCCGGCGTCGGCGCCGGTGACGAGGTGATCGTCCCGTCCTTCACCTTCGCCGCGACCGGGAACTCCGTCGCGCTCACCGGCGCGACGCCTGTGTTCGCCGACATCGAGCCGGAGACCTTCACGCTCGACCCCGCGGCGGTGGAGGCATCCATCACCGACAAGACCAAGGGGATCATGCCCGTGCACCTGTACGGTCACCCCGCGCGCATGCGCGAGCTCGAGGCGATCGCCGCGAAGCACGGGATCGCGCTGTACGAGGACGCGGCTCAGGCGCACGGCGCATCGCTCGACGGGCGCCCGGTCGGCACGTTCGGCGCGTTCGGCATGTTCTCGCTCTACCCGACGAAGAACATGACCAGCGGCGAGGGCGGCATGATCTCTGCCGCGACCGACGACATCGCCCGCAACGCGCGCCTTCTGCGCAACCAGGGCATGGAGCGTCAGTACGAGAACGAGGTCATCGGCTTCAACGCGCGCATGACCGACATCCACGCCGCGATCGGCCGCGTGCAGCTGACGAAGGTGGATGCCTGGACGGCGACCCGCCAGTCCAACGCGGCGTTCCTCGACGCGAACCTCCGTGGAGTCCTGGTGCCGCCCGTGCTCGACGGCGCCGTGCACGTCTACCACCAGTACACGATCCGGGTGACGGACGACCGCGACGGCTTCGTGCGTGCGCTGAAGGAGGAGCACCAGGTCGGCAGCGGCGTCTACTACCCGATCCCGAACCACCGCCTGCCGTCGCTCGCCCACTTCGCACCGGGCCTCGACCTGCCCCAGACCGAGATCGCCGCCCGCGAGGTCGTGTCGCTCCCGGTCCACCCGTCGCTCTCCCAGGATGATCTCGCACGCATCGTCAGCGCCGTGAACGCCGTCGCCGGAGCGGGCGCCTGATGGCCGCGCTCCGCGCCGGTCTCCTCGGGGTCGGCATGATGGGCCGCCACCATGCCCGCGTCCTGCGCGAGCTGGACGGCGTCGATCTCGTGGCGATCGCCGACCCCGCCGGCGACCCGCACGGGGTCGCCGGCGACCTGCGGATCCTCCCCGACATCGATGCGCTCATCGCGGAGGGCCTCGACATCGCCGTCGTCGCCGTTCCGACGCGGTTCCACGAGGACGCCGCGCTCAAGCTCGCCGCCGCCGGGGTGCACACTCTCGTCGAGAAGCCGATCGCCGACACGGTCGAGGCGGGTCAGCGGATGGTGGATGCCTTCGCCGCGGCCGGCCTCGTCGGCGCGGTCGGGCACATCGAGCGCTTCAATCCCGCCCTGCAGGAGCTGCGTCGTCGCATCGAGGCGGGTGAACTCGGAGGCGTGTACCAGGTGGTCACCCGTCGCCAGGGCCCCTTCCCGTCGCGCATCGCCGACGTCGGCGTCGCGAAGGACCTGGCGTCGCACGACGTCGACCTCACCGCGTGGGTGGTCCAGAGCGTCTACGAGCGGGTCTTCGCGCAGACGGCGTTCAAGAGCGGGCGCGAGCACGAGGACATGATCACGATCACCGGGCGCACCGCCTCGGGGGTCATCGTCAACAACATCGTCAACTGGCTGAGCCCCATGAAGGAGCGGGTCACCGTCGTGACGGGGGAGAAGGGCGCGTTCGTCGCCGACACCTCGACCGGCGATCTCACCTTCTACGCGAACGGCACCATCCCGCTGGAGTGGGAGTCCGTCTCGTCGTTCCGCGGCGTCTCGGAGGGCGACGTCACCCGTTACGCCTTCGCCAAGCGCGAGCCGCTTCGTGTCGAGCACGAGGCGTTCCGCGACGCGGTGCTCGGTGAGGAGACCGACGTGGTCACCATGGAGCAGGGCCTCAGGACCCTCGCCGTCGTCGAGGCCTCGCTGGAGTCCGCCCGCACAGGCGAATCCGTGCGTTTCTGAACCATGGTCCAGATCGTTCGCACCCTCCGGAGGCTGCTGCCGCTGCTCCCGTCGTCGGCCAGCAGGTTCCTCCTCGGCTTCAGCATCGTGTCCTCGGTGCTGGCGATCGTGGACGTCGTCGCGCTGATGCTGCTCGCCGTCGTCCTCGCCGGCGTCGTGGCGGGGTCGGGGGCCCAGCTCCCGCTGGTCGGCGCGATCCCGCAGGATCAGGTCGTCTGGCTCGTCCTCATCCTCGCCGGCGTGGTCATCGCCAAGTCCGCGGCGAACGTCTGGCTCCAATGGATCGCGACGCGCCGATTCGCCAGCTACGAGCTCGCCGTGGGGCAGGAGCTCTTCGGCGCCTACATCCGCTCTTCCTGGACCGATCGCATCTCCCGCAACAGCGCCCAGATCGTCGCGATGACGGACAGCGCGATCGCCAACGTCGTCTCGGGCTTCCTCCTTCCGGTGACGACCCTTCCCGGCCTCATCGTGACCTCCGTGGGCGTCGTCGCGATCATCGTCATCGCGCAGCCCTTGACGGCCGTCATCACGATCGTCTACCTCGGCGGGATCGCCCTGCTGCAGTACCTGGTGCTCAGCGGCAAGACCCGGCAGGCGGCACGCGTCGCCAGGGACTCCGCGCTGCGCGTCGCCGCGCTGATCTCCGGCATGATCGCCTCCCTCAAGGAGATCACGCTCAGCGACAAGGCCGACGAGGTGACTGCGGTGGTGAGGGCGACACGCATCCGGACCTCTCAGGCGCGGGCGAACTCGAGCTTCCTCGCGGCGGTCCCGCGGTTCGTCTTCGACGCCGCGATCATCGGCGGGTTCATCGTCGTGGGCGGTGCCGCGTACGTCGCCAACGGAGCCAACATGGACGCGACGGTCTCGGCGGTAGCCGTGTTCGGCATCGCCGGCTTCCGCCTGGTCCCGTCGCTCACGGGCTTCCAGACGGTGCTGACCCGGACGGCGACGTCGGCGCCCTATATCGAGCTCGTGATCACCGACGTCGAGGAGTCGAAGAGGTTCCACGCCGATCGCGAAGAGCTCGGACGTGAGCCGCTGCCGAACGACCCCGAGCGGCTGCGTCTGGAGGACGTCTCGTTCTCCTTCCCCGGCAGCGACATCGCCGCCGTCCGCGACGTCTCCCTGGATATCCCGCTGGGCAGCACCGTCGGGATCGCCGGTGCCTCCGGCGCCGGGAAGTCGACGCTCATCGATCTGCTCCTGGGCCTGCTGACACCGACGTCGGGGGCGATCCGCATCGACGACCGCCCGCTGGGCGACGTGCTGCGGGCATGGCGCACGCACGTCGGCTACGTGCCGCAGGAGGTCACGCTCTTCGATGGGACCATCGCGCAGAACATCGCGCTCACCTGGGGCGAGGAGTACGACCTCGCGCGCGTCGAGGCCGCGGCGCGGCGGGCCCAGCTCTGGAGCGTGATCGAGGCACGTGCGGACGGCCTCGACACGCGCGTCGGCGAGCGTGGACTGACCCTGTCCGGCGGCCAGCGGCAGCGCCTCGGGATCGCCCGTGCGCTGTACAACGACCCGCTCATCCTGGTGCTGGACGAGGCCACGAGCGCGCTCGACACGAAGACCGAGGCCGATGTCGCCGAGGCGATCAGGGGCCTGCGCGGAGATGTGACCGTGATCGCGGTCGCGCACCGGCTGAGCACCATCCGCGACTCCGATCAGATCGTGTTCATGCAGGACGGCACGATCGGTGCGCAGGGCACGTTCACGGAGGTCGTCGCGAGCAGCCCCACGTTCGAGGCGCAGGCGCGACTGGCCGGACTGATATGAACATCGTGATCGTGACGACGAGCCTCGTCCCGCGGGATCCGCTCGGCGAGCTCCCCGGCGGTGTCGCCCTGAGCGTCGTCGCGTCGGCGCGAGCGGGAATCGACGACCGCGATGCGATCGTCGTCCCGGTGCCGACCGGGATGCTCGCGCGCCTCGGAGACCGGATCTCCGGCCTGCTCCAGGGAAGCGCCGCGCTGCGGATGATCCAGCGGATCTCGCCCCTGGATCCCGGCGCCCGGTTCTGGCGGGCGGTGCGAGGCGACGCTCGCGTGGCCGGCCTCATCGGCGGGGCGGACCTGCTGATCGCCGGAGACCGGGACGCGAACTTCACCTGCTGGCAGCTGGCTCGGCGGATGGACGGCGTCGCCGTCGGGGGATACGCCGCCGGCAAGAAGGAACTGCTGCGGCAGGTGGCCGGATGACGCCGCATCTGCTGTACACCGCGTGGAGCTTCCCGCCGAGCCGGGCCGGAGGGGTGTACCGGGCGCTCGCGACGGTCAACGCCTTCGCAGCGGCCGGGTGGGATGTCACGGTCCTGACGGTTCCGCGCGACATCTTCGAGTCGAGCACCGGGGTGGACTCGTCGCTGGAGGATCAGGTCGCCCCGGGCGTGCGCGTCGAGCGGGTCGATCCGGGCTCCACCGCGCACGTCAGCGACCTGCGCCGGTGGAGTCGCTTCCGCGCGCGCAACATCGAACTCTGGCGCGGGCTCGACCGGCTCCGCGACCTGCGGAGCTTCCCCGAGCTCACCTACGGCCGGTGGCGTCCGCGGCTCGAGAAGGCGGCCGCGCGTGTGCACGCGGCGCGCCCGGTCGACCTCGCGATCGGCACCGCGAATCCGAATGTCGACTTCGCGACGGGCGCGTACCTGTCGCGCAGGTTCGGCGTCCCGTACGTGATGGACTACCGGGATGCATGGGGACTGGACGTCTTCAGCGGCGAGGATCTCGGAAGCTGGGTACCGGGCCGCGCCCGGGTGGAGCGCCGTCTGCTCGCGGGCGCGGCCGAGGTGTGGTTCGTGAACGAGCCGATCCGCGCCTGGCACACGCAGCGCTTCGGCGGCGCGGACCGGATGCATGTCGTCGCGAACGGGTACGACGAATACGACGTGCCGCTCGCCGTTCCGGTGCGTCCGGAGCGGGAGGACGGGCTCGTCTTCGGCTACATCGGCACGATGTCCGACCAGGTCCCGATCGAGCCGCTCGTGCGCGCCTGGCGCATCGCACGGGAGGACGGGCGGCTTCCGCTCTCGTCGCGCCTCGTCGTCCACGGCTATGTCGGCCATTCCGGCTCCGGGGTCGCGGCCGACACGCTTTCGCGCGCGGAGGCGGACGGGGTCAGCTTCCGCGGACCGGTCAGCAAGTCCCGGATCGGCGAAGCATACGCCGGGTTCGACGCCCTGGTGCTCGCACTCGGGACGGGCCTGTACGTCACGAGCGGAAAGGTCTACGAGTACGCCGCGACGGGGATTCCGATCGTCTCGGTGCACGATCCGGGCAATGCGGCGACCGATGTGGTCAAGGATGCGCCCGGATGGGTCGGCACACGGTCGCTCGAGCCGGCCGACATCGCGGACGCGCTGGCGGCGACTGCGGCCGTCGCCGCCGCGCAGACGGCGGCGGAGCGGGCGTCGGCCCAGGCGTGGGGTGCGCAGTACGCCCGCCGCGCACAGCTGGAGCCGAGGATCGACGCGCTGAGCGGACTCGTGGGGAAGCGGTCGTGACGCGCATCGCGCTGACGAAGGGTTCGCTGCGGATCCCGCCGACCTACTTCGCGATCCAGCACGCGCTCGAGCTCGCGCCGGAATCCGAGTTCGAGTTCGAGTTCTTCACGATGGCCGCGCAGGTCACCGATCCCGAGGTCTCGCAGTCCATCCGCATCAACGATGCGTCGTCGCGGACCATGTTCGCCGACGGCAGGCGTTCGTGGCATCAGCGGGAGCGCGCGCTCCCGCTGCTGTTCGGGCGGATGCAGCGTGAGATCCGCGACTGGAGTCCGGAGCTCGTGCATCAGCATTTCGCCAACTGGTCCCAGCCGGCCGTCGCGGCAGCACGGACGTCGAGGACGCCGCTCCTGCTGACGGTGCACGGTGCAGACGTCTACGTCCCCCTCACTCCGCTCTCCGAGCGCAACCTGCTCGGGAGGCCGACGCTGCGCTGGCATCAGCGCACGGTGCAGCGTGCGTTCGATGCCTCGTCCCGGATCCTCGCCGTCAGCGAGTACCTCGCGGGGATGGCTGTCGAGGCGGGGGCGGACGCGAGCCGGATCGTCGTTCACTACCAGGGCGTCGACACCGACCTGTACCGCCCGGAAGCCTCAGCGCGCACCGCGCCCCCGCGCGTGGTCTTCGTCGGGGCCCTCTCCCAGGCCAAGGGCGTGCGCGATCTGATCGCGGCATCCGTGTCCATCGCGCGCACCGCGCCGCATGAGCTCGTCCTGGTCGGCGACGGTCCGCTGCGGGCCGAAGCCGAAGAAGCCGCGGCGGCGCACGGACACATCGAGGTACGCGGGCAGCTGGATCGCGCAGGCGTTCGGGACGCCATCTCAGCGGCCACGGTCTTCGTGCTGCCGACCCAGCGCTTCGGGCGCTGGCGCGAGGCCGCCGGGCTGGTGTCGCTCGAGGCGCAGGCGTCGGGGGTGCCGGCGATCGTCTACGACTCGGGCGGGGCAGCCGAGATGCTGCAAGACGGCAGCACGGGGCTCGTCGTCCGGGAGGGCGACATCCCCGGGCTCGCCGACGCGATCCGCTCCGTCCTCGAGCTCCCCGAGTCCGAATGGCGTCGCATGAGCGCGCGTGCGCGCGAGTTCGTCGTCGGCGAACGGAGCCTCCGCGCGAGCGCCCGGCAGCTCGCCGACCACTATCGCGATCTGATCGGAGGCCGAGCATGAGTCGCCCGCGCATCCTGTGCATCTCCTTCTCCGACATCCGCAGCGATGCCCGTGTGCTGCGCCAGCTGGACGTGCTCACGCGCTACGGAGACGTCACGACCCTCTCGTACGGGAGTCGCCCGGAGGGTGCCGTCGATCACCTCGAGATCGACCGGCGCCTCCCCTCGCTCCCGCAGACCCCCACCGGCGTCGCGAGGCTCGCACTGCGACGATTCCGGTCGGTCGCCCTCGACGCGCCCGCAGTGAAGGAGGCCGTGTCGCTCCTGGGCGACCGCGAGTTCGACGTCGTCGTCGCCAACGAGGCCCGCGCACTGCCGCTCGCGTTCGCCGTGGCCGGATCTCCCAAGGTCTGGTGCGACCTGCATGAGTGGGCCCCTGCCGAGCGGACGCACGTGCTGTCGTGGCGCCTGCTCGTCGCGCCGTTCATGCACTGGGTGTGCGCGCAGTACCTTCCGCGGACTGACGCGGTGACGACGATCAACGTCTCCATCGCGAACATGTACGCCGAGCAGTTCGGCGTGCACCCCGAGATCGTCCGCAACGCCCGGCCGTTCGTGCCCGAGCTGTCGCCCAGCCCTGCCGCCGAGGGGCTGACCAGGCTGGTACACAGCGGCGGCGCAGTGCCCGGACGCAACATCGAAGCGATCATCGAGGCCGTCGACCAGCTCGGCGAAGGCTACTCCCTGGACCTGTTCCTGATCCCGTCGAGGCAGGGTGACTCGTACTGGCAGAAGCTGGTGGAGCAGATCGAGCGCTCCCCGCGCACGACGCTGCATCCGCCCGTCGCTCCCGACGACCTCCCCGCGGCCCTGAACCCGTACGACCTCGGGATCTTCCTGCTGCCGCCGCACACGCCGAACCACCGGCTCATGCTGCCGAACAAGTTCTTCGACTTCGTCCAGGCCCGGTTGGGCATGGTGTACGGGACATCGGCCGAGACGGACCGGCTCATCACCGAGCACGGGCTCGGCGTCGTCACGCGCGGGTACACGGCGGAGGACCTGGTCGAGGCGCTGCGCGCAATGACGCCCGCGCAGGTCCAGGGGTACAAGCGGGCCGCCGACCGCATCGCCGAGCAGATGTCCTCCGACGCCGACATCGCGACCGAGGAGGGCATCCTTCGCCGGTTGACCGAGCGGGACGACCCGGCGCGGCGCATCCCGTAGGCTCCTCGGGATCCGTGCGGGGCCGCCGTCGGGCGCGGAGCCACGACGGCGTTGCGATACGATGCGGCGGTGCTGCTCACCATCGGTATACCGACATACAACCGCGCAGAAGACGTCTTGAGCACGGTTCGCGACATCTTGGCCCACGCGGATTCCGACCTGGTGGACATCGTCGTGATCGACGACGGCGGCAGCGACGGCACATTCGGCAGGCTCATGGAGGACGCCGAGATCGCGCGCAGAGTCCGCGTGCTCAGGAACGACGCGAATCTCGGCTATGCCCGCACCTTCGCGCGACTCTTCCGTGAGTGCGAGACGGAGTATCTGATGCTGATGGCCGATGACGACCGGGTCATGATGCAGAGCGTGCGGCCGCTGCTGGACTACTTGGACCGTGAGCGACCCGCATTCGTCTCGCCTCAATTCATCAGGGAATCACGTGTCTACCGCGGTCGAACCACGACGGCGATCGTCGAACCGACCGACTTCCTCCGGGCCTCCGCCCATGCGCCGGGCCTGATCTACCGGGTCGAGGACTGCGGGCCCGGTCTGGACGAGCTCCTCGAGCGCGCCGAGGCGCAAGAGGTCGACGCGCTGGTGTATCCCCAGGTCCATGTCGTCATGCGTCTTCTGCTGGCCGAGCGCCCCTGCGCGTGGCTTGCGCTGCCGACCGTGGTCGAGGGCGCGTACAGGCCTTCGGGCATCCGGGACGCCGAAGGCGGCGCCTACTGGTCGCTGGAGTCGCGCTGGAAGCAGCTGAAGTCGTACGACGCCCTGCTCTCCCGGTACGTCGAGGAGGATACGACGGGTCGGGCCCAGGAGATGCTCGCAGCCCAGCGGGCCCGCACATTCCACATGATCGCCAGCGCGATCCGCATCGAGGATCCTGTTCTGGGGGATGCGTTCGACGACGGAGCGCGGAAGCGCTACGAACGGCGGCCGGTGAGCCGGATCGGCAACCTGCCGATCGTCAAGTGGGCGGCACGCCGGACCAGCAGGCTCCGGCGACGGTAGCGCTCGGCTCGGCGACTCCCTCGCGCAGCACGGCGCAATAGGATTGACCCCCGTGAAGATCGTCAGCGTCGTCGGCGCCCGCCCTCAGTTCGTCAAGCTCGCGCCGATCCAGAAAGCGGCGAAGGCTGCCGGCGTCGAGCACGTGATCGTGCACACCGGGCAGCACTACGACCCGATGCTCTCCGACGTCTTCTTCGAGGATCTCGGGATCGGAGCACCCGACGTGCACCTCGGCGTCGGCAGCGGCTCGCACGGAGTGCAGACCGGCGCCATGCTGGCGGCGCTCGACGCCGTCTTCGACGAGCACCGCCCGGACTGGGTCCTCGTCTACGGCGACACGAACTCGACCGTTGCGGCGGCTCTCAGCGCCGTGAAGATGCACATCCCGGTGGCGCACCTGGAGGCCGGTCTGCGCAGCTTCAACCGCCGCATGCCCGAGGAGCACAACCGTGTGATGACCGATCACGCCGCGGACCTGCTCCTCGCGCCCACCCAGGTCGCGGTGGACCACCTCGCCGCCGAGGGACTCGCAGATCGCACGGTGCTCGTCGGCGACGTCATGACGGACGTACTGTTCGAGGTTCGCGACCAGGTCGGCGCGGCAGAGTCGAAGCTGGTGCGCGAGTTCGGCCTCGAACCGGGCGGCTACTACGTCGCGACGATCCATCGTGCCGAGAACACCGACGACCCCGCCCGCCTCGCCGAGGTCGCGACGAGCCTCGCCGGCCTCGACAAGCCTGTGATCCTGCTGGCCCACCCCCGCGTCGTCGCGAAGGCCGCCGCGCACGGCATCTCGCTGACACAGGGCTCGCTCGTCGCACGCGCTCCCTTCGCCTACCCCGACCTGATCTCCGCCGTGCTGTCCAGCGCGGGAGTCGTCACGGACTCCGGCGGACTGCAGAAGGAGGCGTTCCTGCTTCGCGTGCCGTGCACCACCGTGCGCACCGAGACGGAGTGGGTGGAGACGGTGGAGCTGGGGTGGAACGTCCTCGCGAACACGGCCGAGGAGATCGCCGCCGCCGTCGGGCGTCCGAGGCCGGCAGACACCGAGGCGGCACCGTACGGTGACGGGCATGCGGCCGAGCGGGTCGTCGAGACCCTGCTCGCGCGGGCCTGAGCGCCTCCTCCCGCGGGCTGGAGTGCCCGTACGGACATCTAGACTGGAATCCATGCGCATCGCCGTCGTGGCCCTCGGAAAGATCGGCCTTCCCCTCGCCGTCCAGTTCGCCGACTCCGGTCACGACGTGATCGGCGTCGACGTCAACCCGAAGGCCGTCGAAGCCGTCAACGCCGGCATCGAGCCGTTCCCCGGTGAGGCCGACCTGCAGGAGAAGCTCTCCGTCCTCGTCCCGGCCGGGCGCCTGCGCGCCACCACCGATTACGCCGAGGCGATCCCGGGCGCCGACGCCGTCGTGCTCGTGGTCCCGCTGTTCGTCGACGACGCCACGTGGGAGCCCGACTTCGCGTGGATGGATGCCGCGACCCGTTCGCTGGCGGAGCACCTGACTCCCGGCACGCTCGTCTCGTACGAGACGACGCTCCCCGTCGGCACCACACGCGGTCGCTGGAAGCCGATGCTCGAAGAGGGCTCGGGACTCACCGAGGGCACCGACTTCCACCTGGTGTTCTCCCCGGAGCGCGTGCTCACGGGCCGCGTGTTCGCCGACCTGCGCAAGTACCCGAAGCTGATCGGCGGGCTCTCCGAGGCCGGCGCGGAGCGCGCGCGGGAGTTCTACGAGGCCGTGCTCCAGTTCGACGAGCGCGACGACCTGCCCCGCCCGAACGGCGTGTGGGACCTCGGCAGCGCCGAGGCATCCGAGATGGCCAAGCTCGCAGAGACGACCTACCGAGACGTGAACATAGGCCTCGCGAACCAGTTCGGGCTGTTCGCCGCCGAGCACGGCATCGACGTCTACCAGGTCATCGAGGCATGCAACTCGCAGCCCTACAGCCACATCCACCGCCCGGGCATCGCGGTCGGCGGCCACTGCATCCCGGTCTACCCGCGGCTGTACCTGTCGACCGATCCCGGCGCCGACATCGTCCGCACGGCGCGGCTCCTCAACGCCTCGATGCCGGAACGCCTCGTGAACCAGGCCGCCGGCATCCTGGGCTCGCTCGAGGGCACACGCGCCGTCGTGCTGGGCGCCGCCTATCGGGGCGGCGTCAAGGAGACGGCGTTCTCCGGTGTCTTCCCCACGGTCGAGGCCCTCAAGGCACGCGGCGCCCAGGTGCGCGTGCACGACCCTCTCTACTCCGACGACGAGCTCCGCTCGCTCGGATTCGAGCCCTATGCTCTCGGCGACGAGGTCGATCTGGCTGTTCTGCAGACCGACCACGCGGACTACCGGTCGATCGGCCCGGCCCAGCTCCCGGGCATCCGCCTGATCGTGGACGGTCGCAATGCGACGGATGCCGCGACCTGGGCCGGCACGCCGCGCATCGTCGTCGGCGCCGCCTGACCCTCACCCGATCTGCCGCATCGAGCCCCATCCGTGGCCGACCACGGAGACGCTGCCCCACCCTCCCTTGCCGTTTCCGCGGTAGAGGACCAGTACACCGTCGCTGCGTCGAGCGAGCACATCGGGCTTGCCGGAGCCGTCGAAGTCGCCGGGACTGAAGACGGCGGTCATGCCGCGCCACCCCGTGCCGATCTTCTTCGGCGTGCCCCATCCGCTCTTCCCCGTCGTCGGGTACATCCACAGTGTGCCGTCGGAGCGCCTGGCGAGCACGTCACCCTTGCCGTCGCCGTTGAAGTCGCCCGCGTAGAAGATCGCGGTCATCGACCCCCAGCCTGAGCCGACCTTGATGACCCCGGAAATCCATCCTCCCTTCCCGTTCCCGCGGTAGAGGACCAGGGCGCCATCCGCGCGGCGGGCGAGGACATCGGTCTTCCCGTCGCCGTTGAAGTCGACTCCGCCCACGACGGTGTTGTAGACGGACCAGCCCTTGCCGATCTGCTTCGCCGTGCCGTATCCCTTCGTGCCGGTCCCGGGGAGCAGGTGGAAGACGCCGTCGCGGCTGATCCTCCCGATGTCGCCGATGCCGTCGCCGGTGAAGTCGCCGAGGGTGATGAAGTCGTCGGAGGCGTTCCAGGAGCTGCCGACGACGTTCGTGCCGTCCCAGCCGCCCCGGCCGTCGCCGCGGTAGGCGATCAGCTGGCCCGCGCTGTTGTGCGCGATGACGTCGGCGTCGAAGTCGCCGTTCACGTCGCCCGCTCCTGGAGCGGCGCCGCTCTTGCTCCACGCGAAGATCTGGACCCAGTACGTCGAGTAGCAGGTGCCCTTCGCGAAGCCGACGCCGACCCCCGTGTAGCGAGGGTGAAGGATGTTCGCCCGGTGCCCGGAAGATGCCATCCACGCCGCCACCACTCGCTCGGGGGTCGACTGCCCCGCGGCGATGTTCTCTCCGGTGGCCGCCCATCCCGACCGCGACGTCCGAGAGTCTCGCCAGCTCGCCGAGCTGTGGGCGAAGGTGCACGAGTCGGCCAGGTGCTTCGCCCAGGCTCTGGCCGCTTCGTCGAGGGCGGCATCCGAGATGAGCGGCTTCAACCCTGCCTTCGCCCGTTGCTGGTTCGTCAGGCTGAAGACCGTCGACGCTGCTCCGGTGGCGGCGTGAGCGGCGGGGGCGGCGATGACCGCTCCGCTCACGACCAGCAGAAACGTCAAAGCGATCGCAATCGCGCGCGTACGCATCCCGTCACTCCTCACGCGGGACTGTTCCCCCCAGGACCCGTACGCCTCCGAGGGTAGCGAGTGACCACGCGGTTGTCACGCATTGAAGACCGGCGGAGACAGACCGACCGACGTCGACGATGGTCCCGCCGCCGGATGAGGGGCGATCAGACCGGGGCGGAGCCCGGATCCAGGTACGACGCGAGTGAAGCGCGCGCGTCGGCGGGTGTGAAGCCCGCGCGCGTGATCTTGTCCAGGTCGAGGACGCTGTAGAGGGGACGGGGTGCGAGGTGCGTGCTCGCTCCCGCGGAATAGTCCGCGGTCGAGACCCGCCGCACGCGCGCCGGGTCGTGTCCGGTCATCGTGAACACCGCACGCGCGATGTCTGCCCAGGTCATCGGTGGCCCACCGCCTGTCACGTTGTAGACACCGAAGTCAGCCCGGGACGTGAGCAGGAGCTCGATGGCGCGCGCGAGGTCGGCAGTGAAGGTGAGCCGGCCGATCTGGTCGTCGACGACAGCGGGATCCACGCCGCGATCTGCGAGCGCCCTCATCGTCCGGACGAAGTTCGCGCCCTCGCCGATCACCCAGGATGTGCGCAGGATGTAGTGGCGAGGCACTGTCGAGACGACGGCGTCGGCCGCCGCCTTCGTCTGTCCGTAGACGCCGAGCGGACTGAGCGCATCGTCTTCCAGGTAGGGCCGCTGAGATGTGCCGTCGAAGACGTAGTCGCTCGAGATGTGAACAAGGGTGAGCCCGTTCTCGATCGCGATGCGAGCGAGGTGTGCCGCCCCGCCCACGTTCACGTTCCAGGCGAGCCGGCGTCCCTCGGGGGTCTCGGCACGATCGACCGAGGTGAAGGCGGCCGCGTTCACGATCGTCGAGTAGTCCCGCCAGCGTCTCGCGGTGAGCACGGCGGGGTCTGTGACATCGAGGGTCGAGCGGTCGGCGAACTCGATGTGGGACGTCGTGCCCAACGCCGTCCGCAGGGCGCTTCCGAGCTGACCGCCGGCACCCACGACCAGCATCCTGCGGGGTGGAAGGGGGACGACATCGCGGAGCCGGGGGTGTGCCCGGTCCTTCTCCGAGATCTCCGAGGACGTCAGCGCGATGGGCCAGGGGATGTCGGCGGTCTCGTCGGCGAGATTGAGGAACGAGTACTCCGCGTCGGGTGACCAGTGGTCGTTCACGAGGTAGCTGTACGCCGTGCCGGCCTCGAGTGTCTGGTACGCGTTGCCCACACCGCGCGGAACGAAGACCGCTCGGGAGGGATCCAATTCGATGGTGAACCGTGCGCCGAAGGTGGGACCCTCGCGCAGGTCGACCCAAGCGCCGAACACTCGACCGCATGCGACCGAGACCCACTTGTCCCATGGTTCCGCGTGGATCCCGCGGGTCGTCCCGACGGCGGCGTTGAACGAGATGTTGTGCTGGACGGGGCCGAAGTCGGGGAGGCCGGCGGCCGTCATCTTCTCCCGTTGCCAGTTCTCCTTGAACCATCCCCGGGAGTCAGCGTGAACCGGGAGTTCGGCCACCAGCAGCCCGGGAACTTCCGTATGGGTGATGCGGAGGGACGCGGCTGCCATCATTGCCCCTTCGAGGCGTAGAACCTCTCGGCGGCATCCTTCGCCGGCGCCCACCAGCTCTCGTTCTCGCGGTACCACTCGATGGTCGCGGCGAGACCGGACTCGAAATCGCCGAAGGCGGGCGCCCAGCCCAGCTCCGTGCGGAGCTTGGACGAATCGATGGCGTACCGCAGATCGTGGCCGGCTCGATCGACCACGTGGTCGTACGCGTCAGCCGGCTCGCCGAGGAGCCGGAGGATGAGTCCGACGACGTCCATGTTGCTTCGCTCGCCGTCCGCGCCGATCAGATATGTCTCGCCGATGACCCCGTTCTCGAGGATCGTCAGCACGGCCGAGGAGTGGTCCTCCGTGTGTATCCAGTCCCGGACGTTCTCGCCGCGGCCGTAGAGCTTCGGCCGCTGACCGCGGAGGACGTTCGTGATCTGCCGGGGGATGAACTTCTCGACATGCTGATACGGCCCGTAATTGTTCGAGCAGTTCGAGATCGTCGCCTGGATGCCGAACGATCGAACCCAGGCGCGCACGAGCATGTCGCTTCCCGCCTTCGTCGCAGAGTAGGGCGACGAGGGGTTGTACGGCGTGGACTCGGTGAATCGGCGCGGATCGTCGAGCTCCAGGTCGCCGTACACCTCGTCGGTCGAGATGTGGTGGAAGCGCCTGTCGTGCCGCCGGACCGCCTCCAGGAGTGTGAAGGTGCCGACGATGTTGGTCTGGAGGAACGGACGCGGGTCGTGGAGGGAGTTGTCGTTGTGAGACTCCGCGGCGAAGTGGACCACGGCATCGGTCTCCGAGACGAGCCGGTCGACGAGCGCGGCGTCGGAGATGTCGCCCTTCACAAAGGTCACCCGTTCCGCAGGGAGTCCGGCGAGTGACGCGAGATTCCCGGCGTAGGTGAGCGCGTCCAGGACGGTGACGCGATGCTCGGTCCGGCCCACGAGGTGGTGGACGAAGTTCGAGCCGATGAATCCGGCGCCGCCGGTGACGAGGATGTGTGCCATCACATCCCCCGATCGAGCGTCTCGAGGAGGTAGTCGCCATAGCCCGACTTGAGAAGCTTCTCCGCCCGGGACCGTACGTCGGCGTCGCTCAGGAGCCCCTCACGCCACGCGACCTCCTCAGGCACTCCGATGCTGAGTCCCGTTCGCCGCTGGACGGTTCGCACATAGTCCGCGGCATCCGTCATCTGATCGAACGTGCCCGTATCGAGCCACGCCGTGCCGCGGGGAAGGACCTCGACCTGAAGTGCCCCCCGTTCCAGATAGGTGCGATTGATGTCGGTGATCTCGTACTCACCCCTCGGACTCGGTGAAAGCGCGCGTGCGATGTCTACGACGTCGTTGTCGTAGAAATAGAGTCCGGGCACGGCGTAGCTGCTCGTCGGATTGACGGGCTTCTCTTCGAGGGAGATCACCGTCCCTCCCGCGTCGAACTCGACGACGCCGTACGCAGACGGCTCCGCGACCCAATAGGCGAAGATGGCGGCCCCCTCGACATCGGCGAAGCGCTTGAGCTGCGTGCCCAGCCCGGGGCCGTAGAGCAGATTGTCGCCCAGTGCGAGTGCGACCTTGTCTGCGCCGATGAAGTCGGCACCGATCGTGAAGGCCTGCGCGAGCCCGTCGGGTGAAGGCTGGCGGGCGAAGGTGAGCTTCACGCCGAACTGCGAACCGTCGCCGAGGAGACGTTCGAACTGCTCAGCGTCATGGGGTGTGGTGATGACCAGGATCTCTGTGATCCCCGCGAGCATGAGAGTCGACAGGGGGTAATAGATCATCGGCTTGTCGTAGACCGGGATGAGCTGTTTCGATACGCCGAGGGTGATCGGGTGGAGCCGGGTGCCGGAACCGCCGGCGAGGAGGATGCCCTTCACTCGACCATGGTCCCATAGCGGCGTCGGTGTACCCACCTTTGGCGGCCGACACGACTGTCAGAGCGCGCAGAGGGGCGCCGGATAGAATCGTTGCGCGGCGGGGCCTCTGCCCGCCGCTTCGCCGCGTCAGCGGCATCCCTCACACGAAAGCACCGCAACCGTATGGATCTCCTCGTCGTCGGCTCCGGCTTCTTCGGCCTCACGATCGCGGAACGCGCCGCGGCATCCGGCCGCAAGGTCACGGTGATCGATCGCCGTCACCACATCGGCGGCAACGCCTACAGCGAGGACGAGCCCACCACCGGCATCGAGGTGCACCGCTACGGGGCGCACCTGTTCCACACCTCCAACCCGGGCGTGTGGGAGTACGTCAACAGGTTCACCTCGTTCACGAGCTACGTGCACCGCGTCTACACGAACCACAAGGGCGTGGTGTTCCCGCTGCCGATCAACCTCGGCACGATCAACCAGTTCTTCCAGGCGGCGTACACCCCGGACGAGGCGAAGGCTCTCGTGCACGAGCTCGCCGGCGAGTTCGACGTGAAGGACGCCGCCAACCTCGAGGAGAAGGGCATCGCGCTGATCGGCCGCCCCCTGTACGAGGCGTTCATCCGCGACTACACCGCGAAGCAGTGGCAGACCGACCCGAAGGAGCTGCCGGCCGAGATCATCAGCCGCCTCCCGGTCCGCTACAACTACGACAACCGGTACTTCAACGACACGTGGGAAGGCCTTCCGACCGACGGCTACACGGCGTGGATCGAGCGGATGGCAGACCACCCGAACATCGAGGTCAGGCTCGACACCGACTTCTTCGACGAATCGCAGCCCTTCAGCAAGCAGGCGACCGTCGGACAGCTCCCGGTCGTGTACACCGGTCCGGTCGACCGCTACTTCGACTACGCCGAGGGCGCGCTGTCCTGGCGCACGCTCGACTTCGAGGAGGAGGTGCTCGAGGTCGGGGACTTCCAGGGCACCCCGGTGATGAACTACGCGGACGCGGATGTCCCGTACACGCGCATCCACGAGTTCAAGCACTTCCACCCCGAGCGCGCCGATCGCTATCCGACCGACAAGACGGTGGTGATGCGCGAGTTCTCGCGCTTCGCGACCCGCGAGGACGAGCCCTACTACCCGGTCAACACGCCCGAGGACCGCGCGGGCCTGCTCTCGTACCGGGAGCTCGCCCAGGGTGAGAAGGACGTCCTGTTCGGCGGGCGCCTCGGCACGTACCAGTACCTCGACATGCATATGGCCATCGGGTCGGCCCTGTCGATGTGGAACAACCAGCTGGCGTGAGCGCCGGCCATAGACTCGCACCGTGACCACCGCAGCTGTCGGCGCGCCCGGATCGCCGAGGCGGTATGCGCACTCCCTCTGGCTTCTCTCTTCGCGCGATCTGAAGGTGCGGTACTCGACCAGCGCGCTCGGGTACGTGTGGTCGGTGCTCGATCCGCTCGTCATGAGCGCGATCTACTGGTTCGTCTTCACCCAGATCTTCCAGCGCGGGGTCGGCGAAGACCCGTACATCGTCTTCCTGATCGTCGCTCTGCTCCCGTGGGTGTGGTTCAACTCGTCGGTGGGCGACTTCACCCGCGCATTCCGCAAGGACGCGCGACTCGTGCGCTCGACGGCGATCCCGAGATCGATCTGGATCAACCGGATCGTGCTGAGCAAGGGCATCGAGTTCCTGTGCTCGCTCCCGGTGCTCGTGCTCTTCGTCGTCATCGCCGCGTTCACCGAGACGCCGGTGCAGCTCAACTGGTGCCTCCTCCTCTTCCCGGTCGCGATGCTGCTCCAGGTGATGCTGCTCGTCGGCCTCGGGCTGCTCGTCGCCCCGTTGTGCGTGCTCTACACCGATCTGGAGCGCACGACGGCGCTCATCCTGCGGGCGCTCTTCTACGCATCGCCGATCATCTACGGCGTCAACGACCTGCCGGGAGCGTTCTCGCAGCTGGCGGCCCTCAATCCGCTCTCCGGCATCTTCACGCTGTACCGGGTCGGGTTCTTCCCCGACCAGTGGAACACCCTGTCGGTCGTGGTGGGTGCGCTGATGTGCGCCGGCTTCCTCGCTCTCGGGCTGTTCACCTTCAGCCGCCTCGAACGCCCCCTGCTGAAGGAGCTGTGATGACGACCACCGAACTCGCCATCCAGGTCACCGGACTCGGCGTCCGGTTCCGCCGCAATCGCCGCGGGCGCCGCAGCTTCAAAGACCTGTTCGCGGGTGCTTCGCGGCGCAGCAAGCCGAACGAGTTCTGGGCGCTCCGCGACGTCTCGTTCGACGTGAAGCCGGGCGAGTCGATCGGCGTCGTCGGTCGCAACGGCCAGGGCAAGTCCACCCTCCTCAAGCTCGTCGCGGGAGTCCTCCTCCCCGATGAGGGCGCCGTCGCGGTGCACGGGGGCGTCGCACCGCTCATCGAGATCACCGGCGGATTCGTCGGCGACCTCACCGTTCGCGAGAATGTGCGCCTGACGGCGGGGCTGCATGGGATGCCGCGCGCCGAAGTCGCGCGACGGTTCGACGGGATCATCGAGTTCGCCGAACTGCAGGACTCCGTCGACACGCCCTACAAGCACCTCTCCAACGGCATGAAGGTACGACTCGCCTTCGCGGTCGTGTCGCAGCTCGAAGAGCCGATCCTGCTCGTGGACGAGGTGCTCGCCGTCGGCGACAAGGCGTTCCGCGAGAAGTGCTACCGGCGCATCGACGAGCTCCTCGCCGACGGACGGACCCTGTTCTTCGTCAGCCACAACGACCGCGACCTGAGGCGCTTCTGCACGCGCGGGATCTACCTCGACAAGGGGCGCCTCGCGCTGGATGGACCGATCGCGGAAGTCCTCGATCGCTACGACGCCGACTACAACGAGGGCTGACCCTCGGCGGGCGCGGCCTCCAGGGGCGGCATGGGCCGCCACGCGGCATCCTTCGCGATCTTCCGTCCGTCGCGGATGCCGCGAAACAGGTTGCTCGTGCCGCGCACCTTTCGCTCGACGAAGACGAGCCGGATGAGCTCCTTGACGAACGTCAGGCCGCTGCCGAGCCAGAACCGCACCGGGCGGTACGCGCCGTTCGCCCGGAAGTAGTGCTTCATGTGGCCGCGGTTGCGCATGATGTAGTACCGGTAGGCGTCGCTCGAGGCGTTGAGGTGGCGGATGCCCATGTCCCACTGGCGGATCTCGCGGGTCCGGCGGAGCACGAACTCATCGACGATGACCGCGGTCGTGCGGCGCGAAGCCAGCCAGCCGTAGACCGAGTCGTCCCAGTAGATGAAGAACCGCGGGTCGGGGAGGCCGATCTGCGCGACGATGTCGCGGTGGATGAACATGCCCTCGAAGCATCCCGAGTTCATCTCGCGGTAGCCGGAGGCGTCGAAGCCGGCGGGCGCGAACGGGATCGGGATGCCGAAGGGGATCGAGAGGCGGTACTGCCAGTAGAACTCGCTGCCGTCATAGTCGTATCGCCGACCCTGGATGCTCTTGAAGCGCGGCGCCCAGGCGCCCATCTTGGCGAGGCCGTCGGGAATGACCTCGACGTCGTCGTCCATGAGCCAGATCCATTCGGAGCCGAGCTCGTACGCGACGCGCATGCCCTCGCTGAACCCGCCGGAGCCGCCGGTGTTCGTCTCCATGCGGCGGTAGACGAGCTCGGTGCCGAGACGATCGCGGAACGAGTCGACGACCGCGGTGGTGTCGTCGGTCGACGCATTGTCGACGATCACGACATGGCCGGGGCGGGGGTCCATCTCGACGATGCTCGACAGCAGCCGCGAAAGGAGGCCGGAGCGGTTGTACGTGACGATCGCGATCGTGGCGGTCGCCGGATCGAAGCCGCTCCCGGAATGCTGTTCGGTCACCGGTTCTCCTCGAACGTGCGCTGCCACGCCGGCAGGGAGGTGAGTTCGGGCGCCGCATCGCGGTACTGAGCGGAGAGCTTCGGCCACTCGCGGCGGAGCCGGCTGTGGAGGCGGACGCTCTCGATCATCATCTGGCGGAACTGCCGGCGATCGCGGGTGTAGATGTTCTTGCCCGACCCGTCGGCAGCGCTCACGAGGGCGCTGTCGTACACGGGAAGACGCCACCAGTGCGCGTCGCCCTTGCCGAACTCGACTTCGGGCTGCTCGATGTTCTCGGGCCGCGGGGCGTGGAACCAGTGCGACACCAGCGTCGACAGCGTGAACCAGCGAAGCCGGATCCCCGTCGGGTTGTCGAGCTTGTGGATCGACAGCCGCTTGAAGACGACGCGGCCACGACGGGAGCGGAGCGGAACGCCGGAGTCCTTGTGGACGACGGTCTCGGGGAACTGGGACGACAGCGCACGGGCCTCGGGCATCGCGGTGGCGAGGTTCTTCCGCATGTGCGAGGGCCCGGAGAGCACGTCACGGAGCGCACGGTGCCGCAGCGCCACGGGGTAGTACTGCATCATCATGAGGTGCTTCATGTCCATGCGCCGGCTGTGGCGCAGCAGCGTGCCGCCCCGCGATGCGGTGGAGTGGAGCAGGCCCGCGACGATCCTGTTGCGCGCGTGGAAGTAGGCCTGCCAGTCGATCGAGTCGTCCTTGCCGACCCATGACACGTGCCAGAGCGCGACCCCGGGCATCGAGACCGTGGGGAAGCCGGCTCCGCGCGCCCGCAGGCAGAACTCGGCGTCGTCCCACTTGATGAACGCCGGGAGCGGCAGTCCGACCTCGCGGATGGCCTCGATGGGGATGAGGCACATCCACCAGCCGTTGTAGTCCGCGTCGAGCCGCATGTGGAGCATGGGCGTCTGACGCAGGTTCGAGACGCTGAAGTCGTGCGGCAGCTTGTCCTGGTAGAGAGCGCGCCACATGAAGGGCTCCTCGTCGACGACCTCGGCCCACGCGTGGAGCTTCGGCCGGTCGAGGAGGTCGAACATGTGCGCTCCGACGATGGTCGGCACGGAGGAGTAGCGCGCGAAGACGATCGAGCGACGGACGGATTCGGGCTCGAGTCGGACGTCGTCGTCCATCAGCTGCACGAACTCGGTCTCGGGGCGCGCGAGGCTCTCCGTCATGACCCGGGCGAAGCCGCCCGAGCCGCCCAGGTTCGGCTGCGTGACGATCTGAAGCGTGTCGCCCAGGGCCTGTGAGACCGCGGGGAACTCGGGCTGTGCGTCGACGCGCCGGTCGCCCTGGTCGATGAGGAAGATCCGATCGACCAGCTCGAGGACGTCGTCGGACTCGGCGAGGTTCGTCAGGGTCCAGATGCAGTAGTCCGGCTTGTTGTACGTCGTGATGCCGATGGATGCCTTGCCCGTCCGTGCCGGCTCCTGCTCCGTCGTCCACTCGGCGCCCTCGAACAGCGCGCTCTTCTCGTCGGCGACGACATCGAACCAGATGAAGCCGCCGTCGCTGTACTGGTCGAGCACGAGATCGAAGACCGTCTCGGCGGCGCCGTCGACCTCGCTGGTCTCGATCCGCTGACGCACCCCGGAGCCGTTCGAACGATAGACGAGGATGGTCGCCGGACCCACGGTGCGAACCGTGAGCCTCACCTCGCGGACCGTCGTCCAGTGCTGCCAGTACGCGGCCGGGAACGCGTTGAAGTATGTGCCGAACGAGACGCGGCGTCCGGCCATGATCCGCGCCGAGTTGCGGCCGAGGATATTGCCGAGCTGCGCGCGGCTGGACACCCGGACCGGCTCGTCGCCGATGACGGACCATGTCTCGGGATCGACGTAGAGCGGCAGGAGATCGGGATCGCGATCGGTCGGGAATACGACGTTCTGGAGGATGTGGGTCACGTGAAGAGCTTCCGTAGGCAGGCGGGCGCTGGGGCGTCGGGCCGAGTGAGAAGCCTACCCTGCTCGATCCGCCCGTTCGCTGTGGGTCGGGCGCGGCCGGTCACCCCGCAGTCGTGTCGTGCGGCAGTCCGCCGGGCTCGCCCGCTGCGTCGATCCGCTCCCGCCAGGACCGCGACAGACCTGCGCGCACGGCGCAGAGGACGAGCATGAGCCAGCCGATCCCGACGAGCGCGAAGCTCTCGAACATCGAGTCGATGAGGATCGCCACCAGGATGAGCGGCGTCCAGGCATAGATCACGGATTTGCGCTCGCTGGCGGCGAGCCACGATCGGACGAGGGCGATCGCCGCGAGGGCGACGAACAGGATGAGGCCCACCCAGCCCAGCTGCAGCAGCACGTCGAAGTACGCGTTGAGCCCGGTCGCGTGCGATGCGTCGAGTATGTAGTTGATGTACCAGAACGGCTGCTCCCGCGGGCTCCACGCCCCGAACCAGCCCCAGCCCTCCACCGGATGCGACCGGACGAGGTCGACCATGAGGTTCCACAGGTTCACGCGCATCGAGAAGTCGGTCCCTGCGCCCAGCCAGGCGATGATCGGGTGCCGTGCGAAGTAGCCCACGAACACCCCGACGACCACGACGGCGCCGAGGGCGAGCTGAAGGGCGGCCCTGTGCTCGGGCCGGGTGTGGCGCACCCAGGCGAGCGCACCGACGACGAGGCCCACGCCGACCGCGAGGACCAGGACCGTGGGGGAGTCGCTCAGCGCGGCGAGGCCGCCGGCGAGCACCACCGAGGCGATGGACATCCCGGGGCGCACCGACTGCGTCCGGTATTCGATCAGGAACGTGATGAGCGCCAGCACGGCGACGAAGCCGAGCATGTTGCGCGTGCCGAAGATGCCTTGCACCGGGCCGAGCTCCGCCAGGTTCCCCTGCACGCCGAGGAACGGGAAGGGGATGTCGAGCAGCACGCCCGACAGCACCTCGACGGCGAGCGAGACGGCCAGCAGGCCCCGCAGCACGTCACCGAGGGCTCGGGCGGTCTGCAGCGTGTCGCGCACGTGCCCGATGACGACCGCGAGGAAGGCGAGCGCTGCGGTGGTCACCCAGCTCCAGAAGGAGGTCGCGGTGTCCGAGCTCCAGAAGACGCTCAGCAGCGCCCATCCGAGGAAGACGACCAGGGTGGTGGGCACCAGCCTGACGAGGGAGATCTCCTGCCGGCGGGCGACGAGCACGCCGATGCCGATGACGCTCAGCCCGGCGATGATGGAGATGTAGGTGACGCGGCCGGCCAGACGCTCGATCGCGAACGAGGCGAAGACGGCGCCGAGCACGGCGATCGTGTAGGCGCGGGCGAAAGACGCCGAGGCCAGCAGCGCGCTGAGCCAGCCGGAGTGCACGGGGGGCGCCGTCACGTGGCCTGCTTCGCGGGCTCGCCTCGCTCGATCGCCGCGCTCTGCTCCGCCGGGCCGACCCCGACGTGGGGCGACTGCTTGATCTTGGCGCCGAGCATCACGACGAACATCCATCCCCACAGCAGGAGCGGAGAGGACTCTGCGAGCCCCTGCACCAGCACGATCGCTCCGATGAGGGTGGGCAGGAGCGTGATGGCCGAGTACGGACGGTCGTCGCGGAGGTCCCACCGCGGCCGGTCGACGGCGAAGAACCACGAGCGCCACACGAATGCGAGGTACATGATGCCGAGCAGCACGACGCCGATCCAGCCGAGCTGCATCCGGATGTCGACCCACATGTTGTGCGCCTGGAGGACCGTCTGACCGTGGTCGGTGATCCAGCCGTCGAAGGCGGGATCCCACGGCGCCCAGGGAGTCGCGTATCCCCACCCGGCCCAGGGTCGCTCGGCGGCGCGGGCGAGCACGTCCTCCCAGATCGCCTCGCGCCCCGTCAGATCGGAGTTGCGGCCGAGCGCCGTGAAGATCGTGTCGCGCAGCAGGTACAGCGTCGTGAGGCCGCCGATGCCGACGACGGCGTACCCGACGTAGTACCACGTGCGCTCGCCGGGCTTGCGGGTGCGACGCATCAGCAGCACGGTGACCAGCACGATCACCACGCCGGCCGCCGCGACGTAGGCCGTCGCCGACGAGGCGCGGTAGAAGAGGTAGGCCGACAGCGCGATCCACGCCCACAGCAGCCCGCGCCGGGGCGCGCCGGATGCGATCCGGATCGCGAACACGATGACGGCGAGCAATGCCACCGGGCCAAGCAGGTTGGCGTTGCCCATGATGCCCTGGATGCGCTCGCCCCAATCGAAGAGGTTGTTGCGCGACCAGTACTCGATCGGATCGTCCGCCTTGTCGACGACGAAGCCGGGGAGGATCGGCGCCTGCACGAAGACCGACACCCACAGCTCGAACAGGAGTGAGAGCGCGATGACCCACTTCAGGGCGGATGCCACGGCCCGCACGAGTTCGCGCCAGGTGAGCACGCTCCCGACGAACAGCGCCTGGATCGTCGTGATCCACAGGAGCAGGAGCGTGAGCGCGGTCGTCTGAGGCCATGCCGACCACAGCAGCGAGAGCGTCGCCCACGAAACGAAGGCCACCACGAACCACGGCAGCCGCCGCCACTGCACCGGCGGACGGATCAGGAACCAGAGGACCACCGAGAAGACTCCGCCGGCGATCGTGATCACGGCCGTCGTCAGCTCGCCGAAAGCGTGGATCCACGCCGTGCCCGAGAGGGCCATGAACAGGGCGAAGATGCACCACCCGCGCAGCATGAGGTGGCCCGTCTTCTCACGGACCGGGGCGGCGGGCGGTGCCGACGCGGGATGCTTCGAGTGGACGGCCATCGCTTGACAGGGTACCCCCGACATCCTGCGCGCCCGCTGCGCCGCGAGGGCGCCGAATGCGGCGCGTCTACGCTGGTCTCCATGCTCGTGCCGCTGACCAACGACCCGCGCGACTACGCGTGGGGATCGACCACTCTCCTCGCCGAGCTCGAGGGTCGCGAGCCCTCGGGACGGCCCGAGTCGGAGGTGTGGTTCGGCGACCACCCCGCCGACCCGGCCGAGACGCCGGACGGGCGCACGCTCGACGCGTGGCTCGCGGCGGAGGGCGAGGTGACCGGTGCCCCCGCCCACCTGCCGTATCTGCTGAAGCTCCTGGCCGCGGCATCCCCATTGTCCATCCAGGCGCACCCGTCGAAGCAGCAGGCGGAAGCGGGATTCGCGCGCGAGGAGGCCGCGGCCATCGCCCGCGACGCGGCCGACCGCACCTACCGCGACGCGAACCACAAACCCGAGCTCATCGTCGCGCTGAGCGAGGAGTTCCGGGCGCTCGCCGGGTTGCGCGACCTCGACTCCTCGCGGCGCCTCGTCCGGGGCCTCGGGGCAGCGGCCCGCCCGCTCGCCGAGCGTCTGGAGGGTGCGGATGCCTCGCTCGCCGCGGTGATCGGATGGGTGCTGTCCGAGGAGGCCGTCGATGACGTCCGCGAGATCATCGGCGCGGCGGCGGCGGGCGGCTCCGACGAGTTCGCGGCCGAGCTCCACCTCGTCCGCGCCATGGACGAGCAGTTCCCGGGCGATCCGGGCATCGTCGTCGCGCTGCTCATGAACCTGGTCACGCTTCGCGCCGGCGAAGGGCTGTTCGTCCCGGCGGGGGTCCTGCACGCGTATCTGAGCGGGCTCGGCGTCGAGCTGATGGCGGCCAGCGACAACGTGCTGCGCGGCGGACTCACGCCCAAGCACATCGACGTCGCGGAGCTGCTCACGGTGCTCGACGCGACGCCCGGCGCGCAGCCGATCGTGCGCGGTCGCGAGGTCGGCCCCGGCGTCGTCCGGTTCGACGTCCCGGTGGCGGACTTCGCGCTCGAGCGCGTGCGGGTGGAAGCCGGACGCGAGGCGACGCTCGCCGTCGGTGGTGCGTCGATCGTGCTCGCCACGGCGGGCGCGGTGACGGTGACGGGCGCATCGAGCGGCACCGCGGTGTCGCTCGCCCCCGGCGCGGCGGTGTTCGTCACACCCGACGAGACGTCGCTGCGGGTCGTGGGGGAGGGCGAGCTGTTCATCGCTGCGCCCGGCACGGATGCCGCCCCCGAGCCCTCGGATGACTCGGTTCTCATCTGACCGTTATCACAGAGCGACACGCCGTCGGCGCGTCGCGAAGGTTCAAGACCGAGTTGAGGCTTTAGTATCCGCGACTTGACCTCGGCGAACTACACGGGTGTAATTACTCATACACGCACTACCGCGTGGAGGGGGATCCCCGGGGGGAGAACGAGATGACGGCTTCGCAATACCGTTCTGGCGTTCCCGACAATTGGTTCGTCGATCCGGTCCAGCTCGGAGTTCCGGGCGTACGCCGGCAGGTCGAGGGCGAGGAGGACAATCCTCTCTCCTGGCAGACCGACGCGCTGTGCTCGCAGACCGATCCGGAGGCGTTCTTCCCGGAGAAGGGCGGCTCGACCCGTGACGCCAAGCGCGTCTGCGGCTCGTGCGACGTCCGCGGCGAATGTCTCGAATACGCGCTGCAGAACGACGAGCGCTTCGGGATCTGGGGCGGCCTGAGCGAGCGGGAGCGCCGCAAGCTCAAGCGTCGCGCCGGCTGATCGCCGACACTGCGGAGGCATCCGCCGATCTCGCGCGACCGGCGCGTACGGCGGCGAGTCGCGCGGACGCCCGCCTAGGCTGACCACGTCATGCCCGCTCGAGTCCACGCCATCCTCGTCGTGCGCCCCGATGGCCGCACGCCCGCCGCGCACCATCTGCGGAGGACGCTCGCGGCCGTTGCGGAGCAGACGCGTCCGGTGGACGTGCTGACCATCGTCCTCTGCGGCGGCGACGACGTCCTCGCCGACGTCGCGCGTTCGGCTCCCGCCGAATCGGTCGTGACCGCTCCGGCGTCGACCGGGTACGCGGCGGCGATCGCGCTCGTCACCCCGCGCCTCGACGGCGACGCACTGTGGCTGCTCGCCCAGGACACGGCTCCCGAGCGCGAGGCGCTGGCCCGCCTGGCAGGCGCGCTCGAGCTCGCGCCGTCCGTGGCGTGCATCGGACCCAAGGTCGTCCGCTGGGACGATCGCTCCGAGATCGTGTCACTCGGCACCGGGATGACGCGGCTCGGCCGGACCGTCGGGCTCGCCGACGGCGAGCTCGATCAGGGCCAGCACGACGGACGTGACGACGTGCTGGGCGCCGACGTGCGAGGGCTGCTGGTCCGCGCCGACGCGTGGCGCGAGCTCGGCGGCCTCGACCCCGCGCTCCTCGGCGCCGACGAAGGGCTCGATCTGGGCGTGCGAGCGCACCTCGCCGGCGCTCGCGTGTCGCTCGCGCCCTCGGCGATCGTCGCCGCGGCCGGCGACGGCGTCGCGGGGCTGCCCACCCCGCTGACCGGGCAGCGTCGCCGGCGCGCGACGTTCGCCTCGCGCGTGGCGCAGCTGCACCGGCGACTGGTCTACGCCCATGTCCTGGCCGTCCCGCTCCTGTGGCTCGCGATCCTCCCGCTCGCGCTGTGGCGCACGGTGGTCGACCTGGTCCGCAAGGAGCCCGGCAGCATCCTCCCGGAGTGGGGCGCCGCGGTGACGGCCATGGTGCGGCCGGTCGCGATCGCCCGGTCGCGCCGCAGACTGTCCTCGTCCAAGCGTTCGTCATGGGCCCAGCTCGCCCCGCTTCGCACCACCGGCACCGAGCTGCGGCAGCGGTTCGGGGACGACGGTGACGAACCTCCGGCGGCCGGGCACCGCCGCGGTGAGCTGCGGTTCCTCGCCGGCGGTGGCGCGTGGCTCGTGCTCGGGGCGCTCGTCGTGTCCGTCGCGGCCTTCCCGGCCCTCCTGGCGTGGCCTGTGCTCGGCGGAGGCGCGCTGCAGCCGCTGCGGAACACGGTGGCGCAGCTGCGGGCCGATGCAGCTTTCGGCCAGCGGGCACTCGGGCTCGACACGATCGGACCGGCCGACCCGTTCGCCGCCGTCATCGGGATCCTCGGGTCTCTCTCGCCGGGGGAGCCGTCGCGCGCGATCGTCGTGCTGTGGATCCTCGCGCTCCCGCTCGCCGCCCTCGGCGGATGGTTCGCGGCGACGCGCGTGACCGATCGCTCGATGCTGCGACTGACCGGCGGTGTGCTGTGGGCGCTGTCCCCGACTCTGCTGGCCGCGCTGACCCAGGGCCGGCCGTCCGCCGTGCTCGCGCATCTCCTCCTGCCGTGGCTCTTCGTCGCCGGCTCCGTCGCTCACCGCTCGTGGGCGGGGGCGGGCGCGACATCCCTGCTCCTCGCGGCGGTGATCGCGGTGGCGCCGTCACTCGCTCCGGCGCTCGCCGTGGTGTGGGCGGCGTCGATCGCCCTCGCCGTCGTCCTGCGGGCGGGGCGCGGCGTCGCCCGTCTGATCTGGACCATCATCCCGACCCTCGTCGTGGCGACCCCGCTGGTGTGGAGCGCGATCCGCCGCGGCGAGGTCTGGGGCCTCCTGTCCGACCCGGGCATGCCCTGGGCGGGACCGCAGGTCGCCGCCGACCCTGTCGGGCGCGCGCTCCTCGCCGCCGGGATCCCCACCCCCGACGTCGCCGGCTGGGCGACGCTCATCCCCGGCGCACCGACGTGGTGGGTTCCGCTTCTCGTCGCCCCGCTGGCGCTGCTGGCGCTGGCGGCTCCGCTCACGCAGCGCTGGGCGGCGGGCATCGTGCTGCTCGCCCTCGCCGCGCTCGGGCTCGCGACGGCGTTCGCGGCGGTCGGGCTCTCGGTCTCGTTCGAACAGTCGCTCCCTGTTCCGATCTGGCCGGGCTGCGGGCTGAGCCTCGCCTGGCTCGGCATGCTGGGCGGCGCGATCGTGACGCTCGACGCAGGGCTCGCGCCGAAGCTCTCACTCGTTCGCGGGCTGACGGCCGCCGCCGTGGTCGCGGCGATCGCAGTCCTCGCCGTGCCGGCGCTCACCGCGATGGCGCGGGGGACCGCGTCGCTTGCCAACGGGCCCGAGAGCACGCTCCCGGCCTACGTCGCGGCGGAGGGCCGCGACGATCCGGATGTCGGGACGATCGTGCTCACACCGCAGAACGCCGGCGGGGTGTCGGCACGCGTGGTGTGGGGCGGCAGCGAGACCCTCGGCGGGCAGACCACGCTCCTCTCGACGCGCACCGAGCCGTCGCCGGAGGACGCGGCGATCGCCGACATCGCCGCGGACCTCGTGACCTCGTCGGCCGAGAACGTCGTGTCGGACCTCGCCGGGCATGGGGTCGGCTTCGTGCTGCTGGCTCCCGCGCTTTCCCCGGAGTCGGATGCCGCGCGCGCGATGCGGCTGTCCGCGACGACGTCCCTCGACCAGCGCGACACGCTCGACGCCGTGGGTGAGACCGAGAAGGGCACCCTCTGGCGGGTGACGACCGAGGTCGCCGCCCGACCGGGCGTCCCGGCGTCTGTGCCTGCGACCGCCGGCCTCATCGCGGCCGCGCAGTTCGCGGTCCTCGCCGCAGCGCTGCTCCTCGCGGTGCCGACGGCGGCGTCACGGCGCGAGGCGCGGCGCACGCCGCGGGTCGTGGGACCGCATTGGCAGGAGGGGCGATGAGCGACCGACGCGTATTCCGATGGGCGACGACGAGCGCCCGGCTGCTCGCGGGCACGATCGTGTCGGCGGTCGCCGTGATCGCCGTCGTGACGGCGGTGTCGGTGCCCTGGCCCACGCTGACCCGCACTCCCGTGAGCATCGCAGCCGTGCCCGCCCCCGCCACGTCGGTTGCCGCCTGCGCCGGGGGAGTCCTGTCGATCGGGCGCGACGTCGCCGACGTCGAGTCGATCTCGGTCGCCGTGGCGCAGCGCGTCATCAGCGGAGTGAGCGAAGGAGCGCAGCCCGCGCAGGAGACGACGCTCGAGGTCCCGGGGCTCGCTCCCGACGAAGGCCCTGCGGTGTTCGCGTCTCCGCCCGAAGGACGTCAGCGGGTGGACGTCGCGGCGACGGGCGCGGCGACCGTGACCGCCGACGATCTCGCCGGGTTCGCCGCCTCGGCGTGCCGACCGCCCTTGCTCGAGTCGTGGCTCGTCGGCGGGTCGGCGGAGACCGGGGCCGCCGATCTGGTGCTGCTGTCGAACCCCGGCGTCGTCCCGGCCACCGTTCAGCTGACGGTCTTCGGCGCCGAGGGTGCCCAGACACCGCCGGGCGGCACCGACCTCGTCGTCGCGGCGGGCACCCAGCTCGTCGTGCCGCTCGCCGGGCTCGTCATCGGCGAGGCGAGCCCGGTCGTCCGGGTCTCGGCCGTCGGGGCCCCGGTGAGCGCGTGGCTGCAGGCGAGCATCACGCGAACGCTGACGCCGGGCGGCGTCGAACAGGTCGGCGCCATTCCCGAGCCAGCGGCGGCGCAGACGATCACGGGCGTCGCGGTGACGCGAACCCCGGGCACCGAGGGTGCGTCGGATGCCGCCACCGTACTGCGCGTGCTCGCGCCGTCCTCCGACGCCACCGCGACCATCACCGTCACTCCGATCGGACGGGATGAGCCTGCGATCGACCCCGAGGTCGTCCCTCTGGTCGGGGGACGACCGGTCGAGGTCGATCTCGGTGGGTTGCCGGTCGGCTCGTACTCCGTGGAGGTCGACGCCGATTCCCCCGTCGTCGCAGCCGTGTGGCAGACCACCGGATTCGAGGAGGGCGACGACTTCGCCTGGTACACCCCGTCGCCGCTCGTGTCGGTGCCGAGCCTGTTCGCGGTTCCGTCGGGCCCGCCGCCGGCGCTCACCCTCGTGAACCCGGCCGATGAGCCGGCTGAGGTCGCGGTCACCTCCGAGGACGGCTCGTACCGACTGGAACTCGCCGTGCCCGCGAACGGCAGCCTGACCGCGCGACTGTCTGCGCGAACCGTCTATCTGCTCGATCCCGGCGAGAGCGAGATCCGCGCGAGTCTCTCACTCACGGCGGGAGGATCGCTCGCCGGCATCCCGGTGTGGCCCGCGGATGCGGCGTCGCCCGAGATCGTCGTCTATCCGTAGCGGCGTCGCGCGAGTCAGAAGAAGCGGAAGCGCTCGGGACCGAGATCCCACGGATCCCGGTCGAGATACTCCGCGGCGGCGCGGAAGACGCAGCTCTCGATCATCATGCGTCGGTGCAGATCGTCGTCGCGGTGGAGGTGGCTGAGCCGCTCGATCGGCAGACGGTAGACGATGATGCGCCGCGCTTCGGTGAGCACCGTCCACCGGGGGATGCCGTCCTCGTCGGGAGCCTGGGGCATGTCCGCGATCTCGAAGCTCACGTCGCGCAGCTCGGGCCATGCCGAGCGGAGGAACTCGGCGGCGGTGCCCACGGCGAGGTCGAAGCGGTCGACGCGCGTGTCGAGCGGTGGCAGCGGGGGCCGGACGACCGGGCTGCGTCCTTCGCGCCCGTGCCGACCATGCCGGGACAGACGCCGCGACGCGGCTTCCGTGCTCCGGGTCCGCCGCCACGCCATGCGACCATCCTAGGCGCGTCACGGTGTCGAGCGGTGCGGATCGGGATGCTCAGGGCGCGGCATCCCGGAGCGCCGGCGACCGGCCGATAGTGTCATGCCGATGCGCGAGAGACTCTGCTCCAAGGTGGCGTGCGCCCGCGAGGCGATCACGACGCTCACGTACGACTACGGCGACCAGATGGCCGCCCTCGGTCCGCTGGGCGGCGGGGGTGATCCGCATGCGCACGACCTCTGCGCGATCCACACCGATCGCCTCTCGGTGCCCAAGGGGTGGGTCGTCGTGCGGCACGAGACGCTGCGAGTCTGACACCGACACCGCGCCCGCGCCGGGTGCGAGAATGGGCGAATGCCTACCGAATCGCCCGTAGCCGCTGCCGTCCGATCGCTCGAGTTCGAGGTCGCCGACCTCTCGCTCGCCGAGGCCGGCAGGCACCAGCTGCGACTCGCCGAGAACGAGATGCCGGGACTCATGTCTCTGCGCGAGGAGTTCGGCCCCGCGCAGCCGCTCGCCGGTGCCCGCATCGCCGGCTCGCTGCACATGACCGTGCAGACCGCCGTGCTGATCGAGACGCTCGTCGCCCTCGGGGCGCAGGTGCGCTGGGCGAGCTGCAACATCTTCTCCACGCAGGACGAGGCCGCGGCAGCCGTCGTGGTGGGTCCCACGGGCAGCGTCGAGGCGCCCGCCGGGGTGCCGGTGTTCGCGTGGAAGGGGGAGACGCTCGAGGAGTACTGGCGCCTCGCCGACCGCATCTTCGACTGGTCGGCGGAGGGCTTCGAGGGCCCGAACCTGATCCTCGACGACGGGGGCGACGCCACGCTCCTCGTGCACAGGGGCGTCGAGTTCGAGAAGGCGGGGGCGGTTCCGGATGCCGCCGCCGACGACTCCGAGGAGTACCGTATCGTCCTCGCCACGCTGCGCGAGAGCCTGTCACGCGACCCGCGGCGCTTCACCCGCATGGCCGAGGGCCTCATCGGCGTCACGGAGGAGACGACGACCGGAGTCCACCGTCTCTACGAGCTGGCGGCCGCGGGGCGGCTGCTGTTCCCCGCGATCAATGTCAACGACTCGGTGACGAAGTCCAAGTTCGACAACACCTACGGCATCCGCCACTCGCTCCCCGACGGCCTCAACCGCGCGACCGATGTGCTCATCGGGGGCAAGGTCGCGTTCGTCGCCGGCTACGGCGACGTGGGCAAGGGGTCCGCCGAGGCGCTGCGCGGACAGGGCGCCCGCGTCATTGTGGGCGAGGTCGATCCGATCTGCGCCCTGCAGGCCGCGATGGACGGGTTCCAGGTCGCGCGTCTCGAGTCGGTCATCGGCGACGTCGACATCGTCGTCACGGGAACGGGCAACACGCGCGTGGTGAGCGCCGAGCACCTCCTCGGCCTCAAGCACCTCGCGATCGTGGCGAACGTCGGGCACTTCGACGACGAGATCGACATGGCGGGGCTCGCGGCGATCCCCGACGCTGAGCGCATCGAGATCAAGCCTCAGGTGCACGAGTGGCGCCTTCCGACCGGCCGCAGCGTGCTGGTGCTGAGCGAGGGGCGGCTGATGAACCTCGGCAATGCGACGGGGCATCCCTCGTTCGTGATGAGCGCATCGTTCACGAACCAGGTCCTCGCGCAGCTCGAGCTCTACACGCGTCCCGGCGAGTATCCGACCGGCGTCTACACGCTCCCGAAGACCCTCGACGAGAAGGTCGCGCGGCTCCACCTCGACGCGCTCGGTGTCGAGCTGACGACGCTCACGCCCGAGCAGGCCGCGTACATCGGCGTCCCGGTCGACGGTCCGTACAAGCTGGACCACTACCGCTACTGAGGCTCGTCAGCGCGACGGGAAGTCCCGGGGCGCGGCGGCGACGGCGGCGGTGAGCGCCGAGACGCGGGCGCTCTCGAGTTCGAGCGCACGCTGCTCGCGCTGACGCCGGACGGCGACGACGCCGATGATGAGCGTCTCGGGGTCGACGGAGGGGACGGGTGAGACGTGCGCGGCCGCCTCGGCGGCGAGGGATGCCGCGACCCGCGATCGGGCGGCGGGTTCCATGTTCCGCGCAGACTGCCCGAACTGCGCGAGTCGACGGGCGAGGCGATCGGGCAGCCGGGCCACGTCGGCGACAGCGGCCCACTCCTCCAGCTGCGGGGGGATGCCGTACGACGTCTCGGGCAGGCGGGGCGTGCGGGTGCGCTCGGAGTACGTGCCGGCCATCAGATCCCCGAGGCGCTGCGACCGGGGCGTGAAGGCACCCACGAGGGCTGCGACGGCGCCGACGGTGAGCCACAGTTCGAACACCCCGACCAGCGCACGGATGAAGGCATGGCGGAACCCGGCCGCGCCGCCGTCGCTGCGGACGATCCGTCCTCCGACGGCCAGCTTGCCGAGGCTGCGGCCCCTCGTCGTGGTCTCGACGACGGTGGGGATCACGACCATCACGAACACCAGGACGCCGATCGTGGCGATCGTCATGGTCGAGTCGTCGATGAGGCCGAGGTCGAGCATCCAGGTCATGAGAAGCACGAACAGCACGAGCAGGACGACTCCGACGAACATGTCGATGAGCACGCCCAGCGCGCGGAGGAAGTAGCCGATGGGCTGGACGTCGAGGGCGACCGCTTCGCCGGTGAGCACCTCGTCCTGATGGATGTCGATGATCGCGGGACGGCCTTCGGGCATGGGTACAGTGAAACATATGGACCTCGACGCCCTCACCGCCGCGCGGCGGGCCGAGTGGACGCGCCTCGACGAGCTCAGCAGGTCCCGTCGGCTGACCGGCGCGGAGGTCGACGAACTCGTCGACCGCTACCGTGCGGCCTCGGCCGACCTCGCCGATGCGAAGACGTCGGCGGGCCGCAGCATCCAGGGCGATCACATCTCGACCATGCTGGCGCGTGCGCGCCTGCGGCTGACCGGTGCACCCGACAACGTCATGCGTCAGATCCCGCGCTTCTTCGCGCTGCAGCTGCCCGCCGCCCTCTACCGGGTGCGGTGGGCCACCCTCGTCATCGCCCTCGGCTTCCTCGCCGTCGCAACGGTGACGGCGCTGTGGATCGCAGGCGACCCGGCGCTCGTCGCGACGCTCGGAAGCCGCATGGAGCTCGAGCGATACGCCGAGAGCGACTTCACCGACTACTACAGCGAGAACCATCCCGCCGCATTCGCGGGCACGGTCTGGACGAACAACGCCTGGATCGCGGTGCAGTGCGTGCTCTTCGGGATCACCGGCTTCTGGCCGATCATGGTGATGGTCCAGAACGCGGTCGGCGTCGGCACCGCGGCAGCTGTGCTGCTGTCGTTCGATCGCGGCGACGTGTTCCTGCTCTACATCGCGCCCCACGGGCTGCTCGAACTCACGTCCCTCTTCGTGGCGGCGGCCGCCGGGCTGTCGATCTTCTGGGCGTGGGTGGCGCCCGGGCGCCGCACCCGTGGCGAGTCGCTCGCGTCGGCCGGGCGCTCGCTCGCGACGATCGCGATCGGGCTCGTCATCGCGCTGGCGGTCGCCGGTCTCATCGAAGGATTCGTCACGGCGCAGCCGTGGCCGTGGGCGGTGAAGATCGGCATCGGCGCGGCCGCCCTCGGGCTCTTCCTGGCGTACATGATCGTGGTCGGCGGGCGCGCTCATCGCCGCGGGGAGACAGGGGACCTCACCGAGTACGAGGCGGGCACCCCGACGCTCGTCGCCGGCTGACACACCTCGTCTTTTGAATCATTCAAAAGACGTTACGCTGGTGGCATGACCTCCGCACCGGCTCCCGCGCTCGACGCGGGGGAGCGCATCCGCTCCGCGGGACTGCGCGTGACCGACTCGCGCCGCGCGGTGATCGACGCCCTGCGCATCCGTCCGCACGCGAGCGCCGACGAGCTGTTCGCCATCGTGGCGACGTCGGTGCCGAACACCAGTCTGCAGTCGGTCTACAACGCCCTCGGCGACTTCGTCGACGCGGGCCTGGTGCGCCGCATCGAGCCCGCCGGACGCCCCGGCCTCTTCGAGTTGCGGGTGCACGACAACCACCACCATCTCATCTGCTCCGAGTGCGGCGCCGTCGAGGACGTCGACTGCGCCGTCGGCCCCGCGCCCTGCCTCACGCCTGCGGACGCACACGGCTACGCCGTCCGCACCGCCGAGGTCACGTTCTGGGGCGTGTGCCCGGCGTGCGCCGAGGCATCCGCTCTCTGACCACATCATCCACCCCGTCCAGGAAGGAAATCATGGAATCCACCCATGAGGGCGCAGAGCCCATCGGCGAGAACCCCACCGGCATCGACCAGGCCGTCACCGACATCGACACCCCGGTAGAGGACCGCGCGGACGGCGAGAGCCGGCCCCGCGATAACGACGCCGAAGCGTGCCCTGTGATCCACGGCGGTCAGCCCCACCCGACGTCCGGCAACGCCAACAGCGTGTGGTGGCCGAACCAGCTGAACCTGAGGATCCTCGCGAAGAATCCCGCCGTCGCCAACCCGCTCGGCGAGGACTTCGACTACCGCGCGGCGTTCGAGAGCCTGGACCTCGCCGCCGTCAAGGCCGACATCGCCGAGACGCTCACCACCTCGCAGGACTGGTGGCCCGCGGACTTCGGCAACTACGGCCCGCTCATGATCCGCATGGCGTGGCACAGCGCCGGCACCTACCGCGTCACGGACGGGCGCGGCGGCGGCGGAGCGGGGCAGCAGCGCTTCGCCCCCCTCAACAGCTGGCCCGACAACGTGTCGCTCGACAAGGCGCGCCGACTCCTGTGGCCGGTCAAGAAGAAGTACGGCCAGAGCATCTCGTGGGCCGACCTCATGATCCTCGCCGGCAACGTGGCGCTGGAGTCGATGGGCTTCGAGACCTTCGGCTTCGCCGGCGGCCGGCCGGACGTCTGGGAACCGGACGCCGATGTCTACTGGGGTCCCGAGACGACGTGGCTCGCCGACGAGCGCTACTCGGGCGACCGCGAGCTCGAGAAGCCGCTCGGTGCGGTGCAGATGGGCCTCATCTACGTCAACCCGGAGGGGCCGAACGGCAACCCGGACCCGCTGGCGTCCGCGCGCGACATCCGCGAGACCTTCGGACGCATGGCGATGAACGACGAGGAGACCGTCGCGCTGATCGCCGGCGGCCACACCTTCGGCAAGACCCATGGCGCCGCTCCCGACTCCAACCTCGAGAGCAATCCCGAGGCCGCAGGAATCGAGCAGCAGGGCCTCGGCTGGAAGAACAACTACGGCACCGGCAAGGGCGACGACACGATCACCTCGGGCCTCGAGGTGACGTGGACCTACCACCCCACCCGCTGGGACAACGAGTTCTTCCACATCCTCTACGCCTACGAGTGGGAACTCATGCGCAGCCCCGGCGGTGGGCATCAGTGGCGTCCGGTCAACGGCGGCGGCGCCGACATGGTGCCGCTCGCGCACTCCGACGGACGTCGCGAGCCCCGCATGCTGACGAGCGACCTGGCGCTGCGCACCGATCCCGAGTACGACCGGATCTCCCGTCGCTTCGCGGAGGACCCGCAGGCGTTCGCCGACGCGTTCGCGCGCGCCTGGTTCAAGCTCACGCACCGCGACATGGGTCCCATCGCCCGGTACCTCGGCCCCGAGGTCCCGACGGAGGAGCTCATCTGGCAGGACCCGGTGCCCGCGGTCGACCACGGGCTCATCGACGGGGCCGACGCGGCGGCGCTCAAGGCGCGCGTGCTCGAGTCCGGGCTCACGGTCTCGGAGCTCGTGTCCACGACGTGGGCGGCGGCATCCTCGTTCCGCGGCAGCGACAAGCGCGGCGGCGTCAACGGCGCCCGCATCCGCCTCGCGCCGCAGAAGGACTGGGCCGTCAACAACCCCGCCCAGCTGGCGAAGGTGCTCGAGGTGCTCGAGGGCATCCAGGCCTCGTTCAACGGCGACCGCACCGACGGCAAGAGGGTGTCGCTGGCCGACCTCATCGTGCTCGCCGGCAACGCGGCGGTCGAGAAGGCGGCGAAGGACGCCGGAGTCGACGCCGAGGTGAGGTTCCGCGCCGGGCGCACCGACGCCTCGCAGGAGCAGACCGACGTCGAGTCGTTCAGCTTCCTCGAGCCGGCCGCCGACGGATTCCGCAACTACTACGGTCCGAACGCGTTCCTCCCGCAGGAGCACCATCTCATCGACAAGGCGAACCTCCTCACGCTGAGCGCTCCGGAGACCACCGTCCTCGTCGGGGGCCTCCGCGTCCTCGGCGCGAACTGGGACGGCTCGCCGTTCGGGGTGTTCACCGACCGGCCGGGCGTCCTCACGAACGACTTCTTCGTGAACCTGCTCGACCTCGGCACGACATGGCGTCCGGTCGACCCGGGCTCGCACGCGTTCACCGGAACGAAGGACGGCTCGGGCGAGAGCGTCGGCATCGGCACGCGCGCCGACCTCCTGTTCGGCTCGAATTCGGAGCTGCGCGCCCTCGCCGAGGTCTACGCCAGCGACGACGCGACCGAGAAGTTCGTCCGCGACTTCGTGAAGGCGTGGGGCAAGGTCACCGAGCTCGACCGGTTCGACCTGGTCTGACCCGCATCTCGCAGACAGAAGCGGCCCGCCCCGATCGGGGCGGGCCGCTTCGGCGTACCGGCGAGGTCTACTTGACGCGTGCTTCGGCCGGAGCGGGCGGGATGCTGCCCTTGGGCTCGAAGAGCGCACGGTGCAGGAACCCGGCGAGAAGCCCGCCGACGAGCGGGAACACGATGAACACCCACAGCTGGCCGAGGGCCGCGCCGCCGCCGTAGATCGCGGTGGCGATCGAGCGGGCGGGGTTGACCGACGTGTTGTCGATCGGGATCGAGGCCAGGTGGATGAACGTCAGAGTGAGGCCGATCGCGAGCCCGGCGAAGCCGGCGGTGCCGCGCTGCGGGTGGGTCACGCCGAGGATCACGAGCAGGAACACGGCCGTGAAGAGGATCTCGGCGATGATCGCTGCGCCGAGCTCGAAGCCGCCGGGCGAGTACTCGCCGAAGCCGTTGCTGGCGAAGCCGCTGTCCTGTGCGTTGGCGAGCCAGTCCGCCGGGCCGAAGATGCCGATCAGCACGATCAGCGTGGTGCCCAGCGCGCCGCCGATGATCTGGGCGACCAGGTATCCGGGGGTCTCCTTCCACGGGAAGCGCCCCGCGGCCGCGAGGCCGAAGGTCACGGCCGGGTTGAAGTGGCCTCCCGAGATCGGGCCCCACGTGTAGATGCCGGCGAGCAGCGTCAGACCGAACGCGAGCGAGACGCCCAGGAACCCGATGCCGAGCGACGAACCGTTCGCACCGGTGCCGAAGTCCGAGGCGAACAGGGCGGCGCCGATGGAGCCGAAGACGAGCAGAAACGTTCCCAGAGCCTCTGCGACGAGCTTGTTCACCGTACTGGGCTTGGTGGTGGTATCCGACATGGCGGACTCCTTTCCTCGTCGCGAGAGTATCGCCACTGTCAGCCGATTCCCAGGAAGCGTGGCCGGAGTGTCCGCGGGTTACGCCCGGTCACGCGAGGTTTCGCCGCGCGTTCACCCGGTGGTCTCTCGCGCGTCATCGAAGCGGATGCCGCGTCCCCGGCGCCGCTCAGAGGCGCCCGGACGCCTTCAGGGCGAGATAGCGGTCGGCGATGCGCGGCGGCAGGCGCTCGGGCGTGTCGGCGATGGCCTCGGCGCCCGCGCGTCCGACCGCGGCCGCGACGGTCGCGGCATCCCGTGCCGTCTTCTCGCCCGCGGCCTCACGGTAGACGGATGCCGCGTCGGGACGCGCCTCGCGGGGCGTCGCCTCCTCGGTCACCGTGCCGATCAGGACGTGGGTGCGCCGGCTGAGCGCGGGGAGCGAGCCGAGGAACCCGCGTGCGGCCTCGGCGGCGTCCTGGGCCGTCAGCAGCACGACGAGCGACGGCCGAGAGGTGAGCGCACGGACCTGGGCGAACGCGGCGTCCCAGTCGGTGTCGATCAGCTGCGGCTCCACCGGCGCCATCGCGTCGACCAGCGCAGGCAGCAGCGCCGGGCCGTCCACACGGGTCACGCGTGCGCGGGTGACCCGGTCGAACATGAGCAGATGGGTGTGGTCGCCCGCACGGTTCGCGAGCGCCGCGAGCAGGAGTGCTGCCTCCATCGCGGCATCCATGCGGACGCCGTCCCCGACTCGCGCCGCAGAGGTGCGCCCGGTGTCGACCACGATCACGACATGACGGTCGCGCTCGGGCCGCCAGGTGCGGAGCATCGTCGTGCTGGAGCGGGCAGTCGCGCGCCAGTCGATCGAGCGCACGTCGTCGCCGCGGACGTACTCGCGAAGGCTGTCGAACTCCGTGCCCTGCCCGCGGACCTGCACGCTGGTGTTGCCGTCGAGCTCGCGCAGCCGGGCGAGTCTCGACGGCAGGTGCCGCCGCGCCGTGAAGGGCGGCAGCACGCGGATCGCGCCGACCGCGTCGAGCCGGGCCTGACGCCCTGCGAGCCGCAGCGGACCGTCGGAGCGCAGGACGACGAAGCGCGTGGACAGCTCACCGCGTCGACGGGGGAGCAGCGCCAGCGGCGACGTGCGTCGCTCGCCGGGCGGAATCACGATCGGGATC